>DBFDDV010000088.1:0-35335 GCA_048302525.1 Collinsella sp.
ATCTGCCTTGCTATCGTCCTTCAGGTTGAATCTGAGCCTTGTAATGCAGTGCGTTGCCATAACAACGTTATCGGCGCCGCCCACGAGCTCGAGGACACGAGCGGCCAGTTCCTTCTTGTCTGCCACGACAATCACTCCTACCCAAGATCCTCGCCATTAGTGGCGATACATTTCTGATACCAATAGAAAGAGTCTTTACGCGAGCGCTCCGCAGTGCCGTTGCCGCAATTATCCAGATCGACATAGATAAGCCCGTAGCGCTTGTCCATCGTAAGAGGACCGCAGGCAACAAGGTCAATGAATCCCCAGATCATGTATCCGCGCACGTCAACGCCATCGATCACTGCTTCCTTAAGGCACTTTATGTGCTGGCGCAAATAATCGATTCGATACTCGTCGTGGATGCTGCCATCCTCCTCGACTACATCAGATGTACCGAGGCCGTTCTCGGCGATATACAGGGGCAGCCCATAGCGGTCATACATCTGGTTAAGGGTAACCCTCAGGCCAATGGGATCGAGCTGCCAGCCCCACTCACTCGTCTCGAGATAAGGGTTCTTGTTTGCCATGACCAGATTTCCCGCAGTCTTCTCCCATCCCTGATCGCAGGTGGATACCTGGGAAAAGTAGTACGAGAAGGCCAGGAAGTCGACCGTGTTGCGAGCGATGAGCTCTTCATCGCCCGGCTCCATTTGAATCTCGATATCGCACGCGTCGAAATAGCGATTCATATAAGCGGGGTATTTTCCACGAGCCATCACGTCCGTATAGAACCAGTTGGAATACTGGTCGTCGTGAATAGCCTGCATGTTATCTTCGGGACGGCAGGTGGCGGGATACGTACAGAATCGAGCGATCATGCCGCCAACGGGAGTATCGGGCGAAAGACGATGGACAATCTCGACGGCACGCGCATTGGCAACGAACTCGTGGTGCAGGCACTGGAAGATGGCTCGATCGAAGTTCTCCCCCTCTTCGTCTTTGACCAGACAGACCCCGTCCCAAGGCGAAAAACGCGCTGCATTGAACTCGTTAAAAGGCAGCCAGAAATCGACCAGATCGCCCAATTCCGTAACGATTGTCTCGACATAGCGGGCGAAGAAATCAATCGTCTTGCGATTCTTCCATCCCCCATATGTGGTGACAAGATTTACCGGGATGTCATAGTGGAGCATGGTGACGAAGGTTTTAATGCCGTGCTTTTTGCACTCACCCAGCATGCTTCGATACCACTCGATGCCTTCGCGGTTAGGTTCAAGATCATCTCCGTTAGGATAGATTCGGCTCCAGCAAATAGAAGTGCGGAACAGCTTGAGGCCCATCTCCGCAAAAAGCGCGATGTCCTCACGATAGTGATGATAGAAGTCGTTACCGCGCCTAAACGGGTAGAACTCAACACCATCATCTGCGAGAGCGTTCATTAGTTCGTCATGGCAGAAGGGGTTGTTTTGATGCTTGTCCTCAATCTGGTCATGAGTCCAGGTACCATCCAGCCATCGACAATCCTGCGTCGACTTTCCCTTTCCGCCCTCATTCCAGGCACCATCGGCCTGCGAGCACGATATGGCTCCGCCCCATAAAAAGTCGGAGTCAAACCCATGTTTTAACTTACTCATTTGCCCTCCTTGATCGGATGCTCCAGCGGATAACCCAATACTAGGAAGAACAAGATGCATAAGATATCGCATAGAAAGCGTGGGTTTATAACATTTTTTTAGATATAATACCGTTTAAGGCATCGATTCTACCGTTCACCCCTGGAGCACCCCATGGATTCGAATCTCAAACAGCTGCTCTATACGCATACCGAGACCGAAGAGTGGCATCGCACACATCCGGGAGAACTCAGCCCGCGATATAACAGGGTGGAAACCACAACCATTAACGGCGAAGAGGTCTATCTGTTTGATTGGAAAGAAACTCTCGACGAAAACCCCGTGGGCCTTATCAAGGAGTCGCGCTTTACCGATATTCCTCCTCATATCAATCGGGATATGGAGCTTAACTACGTGTACGACGGCGTCTGCACGTTTATCGTCAACGGACGGCGACTACTCCTTAAAAAGGGCGACGTGCTCATTTGCAACACCGGCGTAGTCAGAAGCGTTCCATACGTTAAGGGCGAGCATGATATCGTCATTTCGATCGTCTTCAAAAAAGAAATGTTCGATTCGTTGTTCCTGAGCCAGCTACCCGGCGCGTCACCATTAACGAATCTTCTATTTGATTTTGTGTCCAAAAACCGCGAGGCCCGAAAATATCTCATTCTTCCAGAGGAATACGCCCGACATGCGCGACGCCTCATCGAGATGCTCTTTATCGAATATCACTTTAAAGATGCCTATTCCAATGAACTCATGAGGCACCTCGCCGTCAGCCTATTCCTTGTTCTCATTCGAGGACTGTACCGACGCTCCGCAACTGATAACCAGGCGATCATGTCGGACGAACGCATCGTGTCGATTCTGAATCATATTGAGCGAAGCTACGGCGACTGCACACTCGAAAGCATTGCGAGCGATACGGGTTATAGCACCAGCTATCTCAGCAGCTTGATCAAGCAAAAAACCGGCAAAACGTTTTCGCAAATCAAGCTCAACCAGCAGCTCACAGAGGCGGCATATCTTCTCAATAACACCGAGCGCAGCGTGCAGTATGTAGCCCGAAAAGTCGGCATCTCCAACATGTCATTCTTTTACTCAAAATTTAAAGAAGCATTCGGCGAAACGCCAGGTGCGTTCAGGACGCATCGGTCTAATTAAAGGCGTTATTACTCAGACCGATCAGCTTCGCGCGACACGGGAATGCGCAATCGAAGCAGCGAGTGCATCGCCTCTACCAGCACAAAGCCGGCGATGCCAACCGTGACCACAACGTCGAGCGGCGTGTTCACAAACCACAGCAACGTCATGAGATACGACCCGGCGTTAAAGGCAAAATGCAGCAGGATCGTGTAGCGGAGCTTTCCGGTGGTCACGAACACCCAACCAAAAATGAGGCCGGCAGCGCCCGCATAGCAGCCCTGCACCCAGTTCATATGCATAAAGCCAAAGATGGCCGCCTGCAGCACGATTGCCGCGGCGATACCCCACGTGCTTGGGGCCGCCCAGGGCACCATGGCGCCGTCTTGCGCGTTCGCGCGGCGCCGGCGCTTCCAGAGCGAACGGCACTGTGGATTAAACGCACGCAGCGAAAACTCAAAGATGATGCCGCGCACCAGCAGTTCCTCGCAAAACGGAGCGCCGAGCACCGTGGTCAGGACGGCAAGAAGGCTGGTATCGCCCATGCCCGTTTCCTCGACGAGCTCGCTATAGTCTGCCGCGACCTCGGGCAGCAGCGACAGCACGCCGTCGCATAGGTAGCTAATGACCACCTGCATGGATAGGCCGATCACGACAACGCAGGCAATGCGCTTCCATGCCGCGCTTGCTCCCCCACCGAGCGGGCGCTCGCCTTGCCGGCGTGCCATGAAGGAGCGGGGCCACAGATAACGCCACCACAGCAGCGCCATCAAAAATGACGCCGTCTGAGCGGCAGCCTGGAACCATTGAATATCGAGGTTGTCGATCGGGAAACCCGTCAGCACCGACACGGCATCGAGAACTGAAAACAGAACCACGCTCAGGGCTATATCGGCAGCGACAACGCCAAAACAGGCAAGCGCCCACGCCATCGCATTGAGCATGCCAACCTCCTCAAAACCCGGCACTTAGGGACGTTCCTTAACTGCCGGCTGAAAAGGAACGTCCCCAAGTGCCGGCAGTTTGGGACGGTCATTGTTGACGAGAATCGGGCGCAGCGCCAAAGGCCCCGTTGGGCGAAATGTCGAACGGGAAGGTGCCGCAGCGATTGAACGCGGCGATAAACATGCGGATGGCGTTGGACGGCGTGGTGCCCACGAGCTGGGTTGCCGCCGCGAAGGCCGCCTTTTCCTCGGGCAAGACCTTCGCGACAACCGGGGTCATGTGTTCTGCCATGGCGCTTCCTTTTTGAAACGACGGTGATGCGGATAGATGCGGGCCACGCGGCTGGGCGACGGGCTGTGAAGGCAACCCGATTGGCCCGCATCTGGAGTTTGTTTCTACGGCGTTGGTATTACTTGGTATTCCTAAGTATTACCCCGCAGATAGAATACCATACCCGGCCCTATGGAGACGGAGAAAAACGGATCATTTTGTTGCTGGGTAAGTATTTAGAGCGTGATGATGTCCGAGATATTGAGGGCCCGAGCGTCAGCGGAATCGTGCGTGGCAAGCAACAGCATACGGCCGTCGAGCAAGTCGAGCACGGCCTCGGCGCATGCGTCGCGCGCAGCGGTATCTAGACCGGTAAAGGGCTCGTCCAGAATCACCGCGTCGCCTGGGCACAGCAGGGCTCGGGCAATCTCGACGCGACGGCGCTGCCCGCCCGAGAGCTCGGCCACACGAGCATGTACATCGACCCCCGGCACCAGCAGGCGCAACAGGGCTGCGGCACTCGAGGCATCCACGCGCGCGTCGGCGCACACCAGCACGTTATCCAAAGCCGAGGCGCCCTCTACCAGGCGCACATCCTGAAACACCATGGAGCACGGCGCGCACTCGCCCGCCGCCAGCGCAAGCAGCGTCGACTTGCCCACGCCCGAAGCGCCCATCACGCAGGTGCGCCCACCAGCAGAAACGCGAAGTACCAGTCCATCGAGCGCCGGCACCCAGGGCGCTCGGTCGCCCACGGCGAGCGCAAGCTCCGCAGCAGCCCTGCCGCCAGCAGAGCCGCCCGCACGTCCGCGACTACCACACCCATGCGCCCGCACGGCAGCGCGCCACGCTACGGGCCCCGAAACCCGCAGCAGCCACACCAGCACACGCTCGCACGCCCACGAGGCGGCAACGACCAGCACGGTCCACGCCAGCAGGTCAGCCGTCTCGATGAGCAGCTTCGCCTGATAGATGCGTTCGCCCACGGTGCCCGTCGCCATGCCGATGAGCTCCGCCGCCACGCCGGCCTTCCAGCTCATGCCAATCACGGCGCGGGAACACGAAAGCACAAACGGCAGGACCTCGCGCCAGGTGTGGGCGCAAAACAGACGCCAACCCCGCACGCCATGCAGACGAAACATCTGCTCCAGTGGCTTATCCGCTTGCGTCAAACCCTCAACCAGCGAAAAATACACGCCCGGCAGCGCCATCAAAAAGACCGCCGCAATGCTCACGCGCGCCGACCCCAACCAAATGAGCAGCAGGACCACCACGCAGGCAACCGGTGTCGCCTTAACAAACGAAAGCGCCGGCGCCACCAGGCGGGCAAACGTTCGCGACCGCACCGAGGCCCCCGCCAGCACACCGCCGCACACCGCGGCAAGCGCCAAACCGCCTAGAATCCGCGCACCCGAGCCCGCCAGAATCGCCCACGTGGCGGCATCGCACACCAGCCGTAGCAACGCCACCACAACAGCGCCCGGCCCCGGCAAAATCAACGGCTGCGCCACCAGCGCCGCCGCGAAGACCCACACGGCAAGCCAAAAGGCGGCAACGGCACCTGCTGCCGCCACCGCCTTCATACGCTCTGCCATTTGTCGAGCAAACGCACGCACGGGCTACTCCATGTAGTAGAAATCGTCAGCCGGGAGCTTTCCGCCCACGGCGCTCGCGTCCGCATCGGCCAGCACCTGCAGGTACCCACCGAGCGCCGCCTTCATATCCTTCCCCGTCTGGCACACGAGCATGCACCCGGGAATCGCCTTTTCGGCAATCGCGGCGTTATCGACGATACCCGCATCGACCACGGCCTGAGCCCAGTCCGCCGGCGCCGCGTTCACGGCCTCAACGCTCGCAACATGGCAGCTCAGGAATTCCGCCACGACCTCGGGATGCTCCTCGGCAAAGGCACGGCGCACCACGGTCACGCCCGTCAGCAGGCGCGAACCCGTGTCACCTGCCAGCTCATCCCACACATCGGTCAGACTTACCGGAGCCGACAGCCTGCCTTCGCTCTTTGCGATGGCAGCGGTCTTGAACGGCTCGGGCAGCACGCCCACGGCAGACGGATCAGCAAGCAACGCCGACAGTACCTCGGTGGGCTCGCTCTTAAACTCAAGCGCCACCTGGCCGGTCAGGCCCGCGCGCTCCAACAGGTAGTTCATGACGTACTCCGGCGTGGTGCCCTTGCCCGTCATATAGACAGTATGGCCCGCCAGATCGCCAAACGAGGCCACACTCGCGTCGCCCGTCACAACGTTCAGCACGCCCAGCGTGTTGATGTCTATGACCTGCACCGCGCCCTCGGTCTTGTTGTAGAGCACGCTCGCCACGTTGGCCGGCACCAGGGCAATGTCGATATCGCCCTGAATCACCTTGGGCACAATCTCGTCGGCGGCAGTGTTGATCGCAAAGTCGAACTCGTTGTCCGTGGCACCTTCGGCCGCCTGGTCCATAAACTGCACCAGCCCAATCGACGTCGGGCCCTTGAGCGAGGCGACGTGTACCTCGACCGGCTCGGCAGCGGCACCGTCAGCGGCAGACCCGGCAGCCGAGCCCGCAGCAGACCCGGCCCCCGCAGCTCCGCCGCCGCAGCCAGCCAGCGCAAGCGACAGCGCACCCGCGGCGAGCGCCGAGGCAAACCCCCGGCGCGACATTTCAAAATCAAACGCGCGCATCGTTAGCACGCCCCCTCGTTAGGCATCGTCCATGCGTGATGGTCGGTATGCAGCAATTCCTCGGCCAGCGGCGAGAGCGGCGCACCCAAGAACTCGCTATAGCACGCCTGAACATCGGGATTCTCGTGCGAGAAGCGAATGTCCGCAGCGGCATCCAGGCTCCACAGCACCTGGCCACGCTCAGCCGCCAGCTCGCAGCCGTCGTGGATGGGCTGACCGCCGCCACCGACGCAGCCGCCCGGGCACGCCATGACCTCAACAAAGTCATATCTCACACGGCCGTCGCGAATCGCGTCGAGCAGACGGGCGGCGTTGCCCAGCCCGTGCGCCACGGCGACGCGCACCTTGGTACCGTCGATATCGGCCACGGCCTCCTTCCAGCCCTCGAGTCCGCGCACGTCAGTGAAGAAGTCGGCATCCGGGTTCTTGCCCGTCACCAGGTAATATGCCGAGCGCACGGCGGCCTCCATCACGCCGCCCGTGGCGCCAAAGATCACACCCGCGCCCGTGCCAAAGCCCAACGGCGTATCGAGCGGCTCCTCGACCAGCGTGTCAACGCTCACGTGGCTCGCGCGGATCATGCGCACCATCTCGCGCACCGTCAGCGCAACGTCCACGTCGGGCGCGCCGCCCTCGCCCATCATGCTCGGCAGCGCACACTCGGCCTTCTTGGCCGTGCATGGCATAACGGACACCACGAACAGACGCTCGGGCTCCACGCCCAGCACCTTGGCGTAGTAGGTCTTGGCGATAGCGCCGAACATCTGCTGCGGCGACTTTGACGTGGACAGGCTGTCGACAAACTCGGGGTAACGTGCCTTCACAAAGCGCACCCAGCCCGGGCAGCAGCTCGTAAACATGGGCCAGCCGCGGCTGTCGCCCTCACCCTTAGCGGCGGCGCCCAGGCGCTCGAGCAGCTCGGAGCCCTCCTCCATAATGGTGAGGTCGGCCGAGAAATCGGTATCGAACACATACTCAAAGCCTACGCGGCGCAGCGCGCAAGCCAGACGCTCGACGGTTGCCTCCTCGCGCGGAATGCCGAGCTCCTCGCCCCAAGCACTACGCACGGCCGGCGCGATCTGCACCAGCACGATCTTGTCGGGATTAGCGAGCGCGTCAAACACGGTCTCGGTGTCGTCGCGCTCGCGCAGCGCGCCCGTCGGGCAATGCGTGATGCACTGGCCGCACGCGACGCAATCGGTCTTGCCGATCGGCACGCGCCCGCGGGTGCCCACGGCGGTATGCGTGGCGCGGTTGGTCAGGTCCCAAATCCCTAGGCCCTGTACGCTCTCGCACACCTTGATGCAGCGCATGCATTTAATGCACTTGTCGTTTTCGCGGATGATGGGGAAATCGAAATCCCAGCCCTCGCCCGCCAAATGCCTTTGATACGGCAGATAGAAAATGCCCAGGTCGTTGGCAATGGTCTGCAGGTTGCAGTTACCGCTGCGCACACAGCTCGTGCAGCGTGAATCGTGCTGCGAAAGCAGCAGCTGCACGTTGGTGCGGCGCGCCTCGCGGGCCTTGGGGCTGTTGGTGTGGACCACCATGCCATCGAGCACGTAGTTGTTGCAGGCGGCAACCAGCTGGTCGCAGCCCTCAACCTCGACCACGCACACGCGGCAGCCGCCGATCTCGTTCAGATCGCGCAGGTAGCACAGGGTGGGAATCTGGATGCCGACGGACTTGGCCGCGTCCAGGATCGTGGTGTGCTCAGGCACCACGACCTCGCAATTATCGATAGTGAGCTTGACCATATTGAGTGCTCCGCTTTCGGTGTTATCGCTGACAGTGGGGTTGTTGAGCTCTACCATTCCAGGTTCCTCCCTCCGCGGAACGCGCCAAAACCAAAGTGGTCGCAACGCAGGCAGCGGCTTGCCTCCTGGCGCGCCTCCTCCTCGGTAAGGCCCTGCTCGACCAGATTCCAATCGTGAATACGCTCGCCGGCCTCGCGCTCACCCAGCTCGCAGCGGCCGCACTCGTGCTTGCCCTTAAACTGAACGGTCGGCAGCTCCACGTCGAGCTTGATCTTGTGGTCGAAGCCCAGATAGCGGTCGATGTTTGCCGAAGCCACGCGGCCGGCGTTGATGGCACGGATGACGGTGGCGGGGCCGGTCTGGCAGTCGCCGCCGCTAAAGAGGCCATCGAAGTTGGGCACGGCACCGTCCGAGTCGGTGACCACGCAACCCCACTTGCAGGCGATGCCCATGTCCTCAAACGGCTTGGAATCGATGTCCTGGCCAATGGCGACAAACACGCGCTCGCAGGGGATGACGCGCTCGGGCGTAGCGGCGGCACGCGGAGCCGGACGACCGCGGCGGGGCTCGCCGATAATCTGCGGTTGCACGCGCAGGCCGCTCACGCGACCATCTTCGCCCGTCTCGATGGCGAGCGGCGCCGTGAGCTCCAGAACCTCGCAACCCTCGGCCTGGGCGCCGGCAATCTCGGCGTCCTGGGCCGTCATATCGCAGATGCGACGGCGGTAGACGATGCTCACCTTTTCGGCACCGCAGCGCACGGCAGAGCGCGCCACGTCCATGGCCACGTTGCCGCCGCCGATGACGCACACGCGCTGGCCGCTCAGGTCGGGCAGCTCGTCGTCTCCGATGGCGCGCAGCATCTTGACGGCCGACTCCACGCCGGGCGCCTCTTCACACGGAAGGCCGAGCTTCTTGTCGCTATGGGCACCGATGGCCAGGTAGACGGCATCGAACTCGTCGCGCAGGCGAGCGAGCTCCTCGCCGTTCACGGAGTGATCGAGCTCAACGTCGATGCCGGCGCTCAAGATCCAGTCGATCTCGGCCTGCAGGCGCTCGCGCGGCAGACGATAGCTGGGGATGCCGTAGCGCAGCATGCCGCCCAAGTGGTGGCGCTGCTCAAAAATGGTCACCTTGTGGCCCATCACGGCCAGGTAGTAGGCACAGGAAAGGCCAGCCGGGCCGCCGCCGATCACGGAGACGCGCTTACCGGTGTTGTCCACTACATGCGGCTTGTGGTCGTTGAGGTCACTGTGCTCAACGGCAAAACGCTTGAGGGCGAGGATGTTCATGGGGTCGTCGACCATGCCACGGCGGCAATGCATCTCGCAGGGATGCTCGCACACCAGGCCGCAAACGAGCGGCAGCGGGTTATTCTTGCGGATGACCTTGACGGCATCGGCATAGCGGCCGGCCTCGACGAGCGAAATGTAACCGGGAATGTCGACATGCGCCGGACAGCCCGAGACGCACGGGACGCGGGCCTCGCGGTCAAAGCCACAGGAGTGCTCGCGGATGTGGTGCTCAAAATCGTCACGGAAACCGCGGATAGCCGTAAGCGCCATGGCGCCGGCCTCGTAACCGATGGCGCAATCGCTCGAAAGATAGATGGTGCGGGCGGTGCGCTCGATCAGATTGAGCGTGGACTCGTCGGCGCGGCCCTCGAGCACATCGGCGAGCAGATCGCTCAGCGCGCTCAGGCCCACGCGGCAGGGCGTGCACTTGCCGCAGCTCTGGGTGGAGCACAGGTTGACGAGCGCTGCCGTAAACTCAACGGGACACGGGGCGAGCGAACTCACCGCCAGACGACGTCCGAGCGCATCGTGCAGGTCGTCCATGACGGCCTGAGCGTGGCTGCGTTCCATTACGTGCAGTCGAGCCATAAGATCCCCTCTCACATGGCAGCCCGGAGGCGAGGCCGGGCGAAATTGCTACACGCACAACACTGACCTAAAAAGTTGTGAGGTCTCCATACGGTTCGGCAGGCGGTATAAAATGTCACCCTCAGCGGTGAAATAGAACATTACCGCAGATAAATGCCATATTTGATAAAACGCGTTACCAAATTGCAATATTCAATGTGAAAAAGAGCGCCTTACTATTTTTCCTTTTTGATCCGTTTTCCTCCGTCCCCTTCGGATCACATGATCCCTTGGGAACGGAGGAAAACGGATCGTTTTTGGTGCAAAAGGGCCAGGTTTGTTTGCACCAATCTCACTTGCGCTAGATGAAGAGCTCGCATTCCTTCCGCGCGACGCAAACCTTGCTCAGCATCTGGGAAACAGCGGATAGCTTGTTGGGATCAAGCTTACGAGCGCCTCGCGGACATACGGCAATGCAGCGCATGCAGGAGATGCACGCCTCGCCAGCTGCTCGTTTGGGGTCACCCTTGTCGATAGCACAAACGGGGCACGCCGCGGCGCATGCACCGCAGGAGACACAATCCCCTGTTGCCTCGGGTGCCATGCGGTGACCTCCGGCTTGTTTATAAGGACGATTGCCGGGAATAGAGGGCTCGGATGTATCCTCAGCCAACAGCTTTTGCTGAATTTGCTGCGCAAACTCTGCGAGCTGCGCCGTATCCTGCGCATCCGGACGACCGGCAGCAAACTGTCGTGCAATGGAATGTTCTGCAATGGCTGCAACTGCCGCGATCACCCGGAATCCCGCATGCTTCGCAACGTCCTCCAGCTCTACGAGCGTGTCCTCAAACGCGCGGTTTCCGTATACGCAAACCAAAACAGCCCGAGCCCCGTTGCCGCGCACCATGCCCAACCGGTCAGCCACCACAGCCGGGATTCTACCGGCATACGCCGGCACAGAGATTACGGCCACGTCGTCCTCGGTCATCGAGACAGCGCTGAAATCTAGCCCGCTAACGGTCAGATCGACGGTAACGGTATTCTTGTCCAGTGCCCCGGCCACAAGGCCAGACACCTTCTGCGTTCCACCCGTCGGACTAAACACAATTTCGAATACGCTCATCGAGGCACCCTCCCCTACGCCTGGCAACGCGTCAAGCCGCTTTCACATCCAGCCAGAGTATACGGCACGTGGGGTCCCCGTTTTGATGCACCAAGCACCCCAATGCACCCACCCTACGCTGTCTGCCTCTTCGTTTTGTATAAATTACGGTACAGATTGTATATATTTACGGGATACCGCCGTGTTCTCCCGAGGTACCCCATCCTGGCCCGTGCAAAAAACGGAGTATTCTGCAACGTGACCGCGCCAGCAATACCCCGAGCGGGCAAACCTTTAGGGCGCTGCGTCATTTTGGGTTCCGACATGGCGAGAATGACGCGCCCCTGCTCCGGAAAACGACGAAATCTGACTCAGAACGCTCGCTAGGGATATCCGAAAGCCACCGTTGGCGACGTCAAATCATATGCAGACAACTCGAACTGCAGAATACTCCAAAAAATGCACGGCGCACCCCATGGGACCCATTGCCGCATGGTAGGAAACAGGCCCACGGCATCCTCTAGATGCATTCCCGAGGAAATCACATTTGAACTAGCGATCGGATACGGCAAACAAAAAGGGCCCCGAGCGTAGTTGCTCGGGGCCCTTGGTTCACCTCGCTCTAGCGGGCGATGCGTGTGTTATTTACGCTTGCCGCCGCCGTCGCCGGGGCGACGGGAGCTGCCGCCGCGCTTGCCGCCACGGCTGTTGCCGTAGCTGCCACGGTTATCGCGACCGCCGGCGCGGCCGCCACGGGAACCGGCCTGGTTGCCGCCACGCCCACCACGATAGCCGCCGCGACGCTCCTCGCGGGTATCGTCGTAGTTGCGCCAGTCATCGCGACGATCGCGGCTGGCACGCGGGTCACGACGATCGCGCGACTCGTTAGAACGAGCGGCGCCGCCGCGGCCGCCATTGCCGCGAGCACCCTCGCGACGCTCGCCGCCGCGGCTACCGCGCTCTTCAAAGCGCTTGCCGCCACGGGACTCGCCACCGCGGGCACCGCGCTCACCACGGCCCTCGCCGCCACGGCGCTCATCGCGCCCGCCGCGCTCGCCGTCGCGACCGGAACGACGGCGGTCGCCCGCACCGCGCTTGCCACCGCGCGAACCGTGGCCCTCGTCCTCGCGCTCGACACGACGACGGCCACCGCGATCCTCGTCCTCGCGGCGGCGGCGATGCGCCTCGCCCTGGAACTGCTTGGCACGACGCTCGGCACGGTTGCCACGCGGGGCCTGCTCGACAGCACCGCCGCGCTCCTCGGCAGCCACCTCGCGGGCCACGCTCTCAACAGCCTCGTCCACGCGAGCCTGAACGCCCTCGCGCACGCGGGTCTTGCCGCCGCGCTTGGGACGGCTCGGACGCTCGCCGTCGCCGCGACGCTCGTCGCGACCGCGGTTGGAACGACCGGCCACATCGCCGTAGTCATCGCCGTTGCGCTTGCCGTCGCGACGCGCCTGCTCAAGCTTCTTCTTGCTCTTGGACTTGCCGCGCTTAGTCTTCTTCTTCACCTTAAAGGCGGCAGGATCGCGCTCGGGGTCAACGGCGGGCGGGTTGGGACCCACGTGCAGGTCGCCGGCTTCGTAAATATCGGCCGTCTTGTCCATGAGCTTCTCGATCTCGTAGAACTCGTCGACGTCCTGCTCGGTCACAAACGTGATGGCCCAGCCCAGCTCGCCAGCGCGGCCCGTACGGCCAATACGGTGGATGTAGTCGGTCGGCTCGGCCGGCACGTCAAAGTTCACGACGTAGCGCACGTCGCTGATGTCGATGCCGCGGGCGAGCACGTCGGTTGCCACCAGCACGTCAACGGTACCGTCGCGGAAGGCCGAAAGGGCACGCTCGCGCTGGGCCTGGCTGCGGTTGCCATGAATCGCGGCGGCCTTGATGCCCTTACGTTCCAGACGACGGCAGCAGCTGTCGGCGCGGTGCTTGGTGCGCATAAAGACGATAGTGCGCTCCGGGCCCTCCTTCTTGAGGAACTCGGGCAGCAGGTTGTTTTTGGCCTCGATGGACACCGGGAACACAAACTGATCGACGGTGTCGGCGGTCGACGTGGCAGGTGCGATCTCCACGCGAGCCGGGTCGCTCACCAGGTCGGTGATCTCGCCCACGGCCTCCTCGTCGAGGGTCGCCGAGAACAGCAGCGTCTGGCGCTCGGCCGGCGTCTCGCGCACAATGCGCCGGACGGCGGGCAAAAAGCCCATGTCGAGCATACGGTCGGCCTCGTCGAGCACCAGGACCTTAACCTCGTCCAGGTGGCAGGCGCCCTGCTCGATCAGATCGACCAGACGGCCCGGCGTTGCGACCAGGATGTCGCAGCCGTACTTAAGTGCCGCGGTCTGCGGCTTGTAGCTCACGCCGCCCACGACGGTCACGGCAACATGGCCGGTGACGTCGGCGATTTTGCTTGCGACCTCGTCGATTTGCTGGGCAAGCTCGCGCGTAGGGGTGATGACGAGCATCACGGGGCCTCGACCGTTGCCCTCGGGCTTTTTAGCACCGCGACGACGGTTGCGGCCGCCGCGCTCGCGCACGGGTTTGGGAGGAGCGATGTGCTCCAGATTGTTCATGGTCGGCAGCAAAAAGGCGGCTGTCTTGCCGGTACCGGTCTGGGCGGCGGCAAGCAGGTCACGGCCCTCGAGCACCACGGGGATGGAGCCGGCCTGAACGGGCGTGGGCGCCGTGTAGCCCAGGTTCTCGATAGCACGGAGCATCTCGTCGGAAAGCCCCAGCTCGTCAAAGGCGGGCAGGCTCTCGGTAGCGGACTCGACGGCCTGGGCAGCATTGGCCTCATCGGCGGCATCGAAGGCAGCCTGGGTCATAGCCTCGCGGGCCTCGTCCAGGATCTCGGCGTCCGTGACGTCAGATACAGAATTACGCATATGTTGTTGTTCCTTATCTGCACGCGCTATGGGCACGGCATGCGGCCGCGCGGGCGTGCTTGGTAGTGCGCTAATACATACAAAAACGGGTGCGCACAGAGAGGACGTTGCTCAGCACGCTGGCGATCGCTTTGGCAGCCCTATCACGCGCCGTCCAGACGCAGCAGCTCTAAGCGATGGAGCAGATTCGCCGCCGGTTAGTATACCCGTGCTTCGCATGCCCCCACGTAAACCACAGATGACGAGGCGGACGAGGTGGGCCCGGCTGATTGTCTCAATCTGTAACAGTTACAGGGCAAATCTTCCTCTACGTGTTACAGATCGAGACAAACGGTCGACACGGTTCACAAACGTCTCAATCTGTAACAGTTACCGAGTAAAATCGGTCCTAATTGTTATAGATCAAGACAGAGGGGGATTTCCGTCCAGTCCAAACCAAATCTCTCAGGCTTCCTGCAATTTCGAACATGTGGCCTATAATGTTGCTTTGGTTACGCTATATATTGCGCGGCCATTTAATACGTCGCCCACCGGGGGCCATTAATTCCTATCGCCATATTGGCTAGGAAGCAATCAAAGGAGGTATCCGTGGCAGCAGAGACGCCTTGCTCGGTCCTCTATAACGATATTCGCTCGTTCGGCGGTCTTAAACATCTCGAGATCGCCCGAATGCTTATCAATGGAAACTCTTATCTCGGCAGTACCCTGCTCGAGAAATGCTCTTCCAACCGCTCGTATCTCACCCGTTACATTGTCCATCGCAAGCCTGACCAGTGCGCGCCCTCCATCTACAGCGACTTTACCGTCACCACGCTCAACCTTTCCTCGGCAATCTGCAGCAAGCTCGGCGGCGGCGAGTCCGCCTATCGGGCAATCGCCGAGCACTATCGCGGTCCGGCCGCCAACGAAATGATGTCGGCTCTCACCAGCTACAAGCTGGACAGCCGCCTATATGCAAATGCCCTCAATCGCATCGACAACTTTGACGGCAATGCCGTGCGCGAGAAAAGCACGCTTTACCTTATGCTCTTTGTGGCAACGGGGGCGCTCGCCGATCCCGTTCAGGGCGTGGCCACCGTCGAGCGCTTTTGCGACAGCAAGACGGGCGAGCACTTTGGCACCACCGAAACTACCGTCGGACGTGGCTTTATGAGCAGCCTGGAGCAGCCGCGCACCGTCGCCCCCAACCTCGGTCTGCTCAGAACCCATGCCGACAACTGCGCCGACATGCAAATCCATCCCCTCACACGCGATCCGCACGGCACCGTGATTGGTTCTCTGCCCAAAACCTCGCCCAGCATCACCGATGTGGGCGCCGACGCATCGCGCGAGCATCTTCGCATTTGGCTTGAGGGTGAGCACTGGTACGCCCAGGGCCTTGGATCGACCAACGGCACGGTGCTCGAATCGGGCGCGCGCGACGGCGATATTGTGATTGAGCCGCCGCGCGACCAACGCGAGCCCGGCAAGATCTATCCCCCCGTGGAAATCGCCAACAGCGACAGACTTCATTTGGGTCTCTATACGACATTCCTTGTCATTGTGGACTAGCGCGGACGGCGATCGAAAGACGGTCGCCGTCCGTCTTTCGTCTTCTACCTTCTGCGTCGTAAACGACAATGCACAGCGGTATACGTGGGCAGTGCGGCTATCATGGTACTTTACCGATATCCGCACTGCTCACGTATACGTGCGGCAACCCATGCCAGACAAAGGAACGCCATGGATACTACCGATAGCGCCTATGGCGACAAACTCATCCGTCTCGATACGTTCGATACCGCCGTGGCGGTCGACCCCAGCGCCGAGGACGACGCCAAACGTCGGTTTATGACGCTTATTCTCCAGACGGCCCACCGCAACAACGGCAACATCGGACACGTGCTGCGCGCGACCAACACGAGCGGCGAGGTCTTTGCCGTCAAGCTACTCAAGGACAACGCCATCCTTTCCGGCCAAGCCCCCGACCGCTCCGCCGAGCAATCGGCAGCGCACCTGGCCAACACCGCCGCGCTGTTCGAGGAGTACCGTCATCTGTGTACCGTCTCGCACCTGCGCGGATTTCCGCGCGTCTATGGCTACGGATCGCGCGAGGATGACCCGCTCATCCTCATGGAGTGGGTCGAGGGAACCTCGCTCAAGCAGGCGCTGCCCTTGCTTCCGCACGATGCCTCGGGCGGGCTGACCACCCAGATGGTCGCCGCCGTCGGAAACGCCGTGCTTCGCGCACTCTTGATGACCCAAGGCCTCGTGAATCCGGTCATTCATCGCGACCTGTCGCCTGCCAATATCATGTTCCGCACCACCAGCCGAACGCTCGAGCAGCAGATTGCCGATTGCTCCTTTGACCCCTGCCTCATCGACATGGGCTCCGCGACCATGGCCCTCGGCGACGACACGATCACCCGGCGCGCCGACATCTGGCGCTTTGCCACGCCCGCATACGCCGCGCCCGAGATGCTCACGCAGGATATCGAAGGCATCGCGGCCCTTCGCCGTTCGCCGGCAATCGATGTCTACGCGCTTTCGAGCATTCTGTACCAGCTCTACAGCGGTCGCAAACCGTTTGACTTTGAGTCGACGGACGCCACTGCAACCGGCTCGTTCTATCTCGTAAAGACCAAGACCAAGCCGGCGCCGCTCGAGCCGCGCTGCGAGGGCGATGAAGCGCTCGTCCAAATCATCATGAAGGGTCTCTCAGTCGAGCAGTGCGATCGTCCCACCGAGCAGCAGATGCTCGAGGTGCTCTCGGCATACCTCACTGATGCCGAATCCGAGGGCCGCGAAGGCACAGGAGACGAGGCCGCGATTGATATCGATTCTGGCACGCACCTTAAGGTCGACGTCGCCGGCGAGCGCGCACGAGAGATCCTGAATCAGGCCCGCCACGATGCCATGACCCGCCGCCGCTTTATTATCGGCGGCGCTATCGCAGCCGTTGCGGGGCTCAGCGTTATCGGGGCGGCAACCCATGGCTTTGGCATCCCCGACTACCTTGACGGCATCCGCGGTTCACTTGACGACTACACCTGGGATCAGCTGCAGGAGATTTCGCTCAAGATTAAGGCCGCCGAGACCCGTAGCGAGGCACGCGAGATTGCCAAGCGTTACCACCTGCTCGACGCTGATGGGCATATCCCCTATCCGTGCACCAAGCGTGTCACGCTCACCAACGGGCTGGAGGTCGGCGCGCAGCTTGTGGGCATCCGTCACGATGAGCTTCTGGACGGTACGGGCAAGGCCGGGCTGACGTTTATGTTCGACGCGGGTATTGCCGAGCGCAACGCTGCAGCTGAACCGCCGAGCGCCGGCTGGGCAGATTGCGAGCTGCGGGAATGGCTCAACGGCGACGGCCTTAAGCTGCTGCCCAACGAGTTGCGCGCACTCATTAAAGGGGTCAAGAAGGTCTCGAACAATGTGGGCGCCGCCAACAGCGCATCGTGCCTGAGCGAGTTGCCCGCAACCCTTTGGCTGCCCGCCATGGTCGAGCTGTGCGGCGCGCAACCGCCCGATTCGTTTGTCGAGGACTATCACTACCTTGCTGACATCTACAACGGCGAGGGCAAGGAGTATCAGCTCTTCCGCGAGCTCAAGGTGAGCCCGTATTCCACGAACGAGACGATGGTCCGCCAGTGGAAGGGCAAGGACACCTGCTGGTGGGAGCGCACGGTGAGCCCCGATACGTCGGAGACCGAAGGCACGCTCTACATAAACCGCGTGGGCCACGACGGCGACGTCTTTACGTACGCAACGCCTGCGGACAAGCCAAACAAACGAACCTGTGTGATCCCCGGATTCTGTATCTAGAGAGCGGGCGTCTTGCCGTGACGGGACCCCTCCCCGGCAAATGTCTCGATCTGTAACAGTTAGAACCCAAAAACCGGTCTAAATGTTACAGAACGAGACGTTAAGTTGTGGCTCGATGTAATGTCTAGATCTGTAACAGTTACTCGACAAAAACGGGTCTAGTTGTTACAGATTGAGATGATTGGTTGGGACGGTTCATCGGCCAACCAACCACCCTCATCTGTAGCGAAATGTCATACATTTCTTTCTGTACTGGACACCCCCAGGGGGTATGGGTGTATAGTATCGGCAGGTTAACATTTCCGACACTACGTCACAGAAAGGAGAAGCCATGGCTCAAGATAAGTTCGACGTGGGCGGCATGACATGCGCCGCCTGCCAGGCGCATGTGGATCGCGCCGTGAGCAAACTCGACGGCGTCCAAAGCGTCGCGGTCAATCTGCTCGCCGACTCTATGCTGGTGGACTACGACCCTGCGCAGGTCTCCCCCGACGACATCTGCACCGCTGTCGACCGCGCGGGCTACTCGGCCTCACCCATCAGCACGGGCACCGACGCTGTCCAAAGCGGAAGTGCGCAAGCCAGGTCCGGCGCCGCCCATATGGAGTCACCGACCAAAAAGTTGGAGGCCGCCGCCTCTGCCATGCGCACCCGCCTCATCGTCTCGATCGTATTCCTCATCCCACTGTTCTACATAGGCATGGGGCACATGCTCGGCTGGCCGCTGCCCGGCATCTTCACCGACCACACCCACAGCATGACGCTCGCGCTCACCGAGCTCGTCCTGCTCATTCCCATCGTCTACGTCAACGACGCGTACTTTATCAACGGGTTTAAATCGCTCGCGCACGGCGCGCCCACCATGGACGCCCTTATTGCCGTGGGCGCCACCGCCTCCATCGCCTGGTCGCTCTACGCCATGTTCATCATGGCCGACCAGCTAGCCGCAGGTCAGGTGCACGAGGCCATGATGACGAGCATGGACAACCTGTATTTTGAGAGCGCTGGCACCATCCTGTCGCTCGTCACCGTGGGCAAATACCTCGAGACGCGCAGCAAGTCCAAGACCGGCGGCGCTATCGAGGCGCTCATCGACTTAGCACCCAAGACCGCGACCGTCGTGGCAGAGGACGGCAGCGAGGCCACCGTCGACGTCGATGCCATTCTGCCCGGCCAGGTGCTGCGTGTGCGCCCCGGCGAGTCCATCCCTGTCGATGGCGTGGTGCTCGAGGGCAGCTCGGCCGTGGACGAGAGCGCGCTCACCGGCGAGTCCATCCCCGTGGAAAAGACCGCCGGCGACACCGTCAACGCCGCCACTGTCAACCGCACCGGCTCGTTTGCCTTCCGTGCCACACGCGTGGGCGCCGACACGTCGCTCGCCAAGATTATCCAGCTCGTCGAGGACGCCAACGCCACCAAGGCGCCCATCGCCCGCATGGCCGACAAGGTCGCCGGCGTGTTCGTGCCCGTGGTATTCGTGATCTCGGCCATGACCTTCGTGGCGTGGATGGCACTGACCGGTAGCGTGAACGAAGCGCTCACCTCCGCCGTCGCTGTGCTGGTGATCAGCTGTCCGTGCGCATTGGGTCTGGCCACGCCCGTCGCTATTATGGTCGGCACCGGCAAGGGCGCCGAGATGGGCATTCTGTTCAAGAGCGCCGAGGCGCTGGAGAATCTGCGCAGCGTGGGCACCGTGGTGTTCGATAAGACGGGAACGGTCACTCGCGGCAAGCCTGCCGTGACCGATATCGTGGTAGCCACGCGCGCCGACGGATCGCCCGCCATGAGCGAAAAGGCGCTACTCAAGCTGGCCGCCGCGCTGGAGCGCTCAAGCGAACACCCGCTGGCCGAGGCGATTATGGCCGAGTGCGAGACGCGAGGGATTGTCGCGCGCGCCGTCGAGGACTTTGCCGCCGTGCCCGGGCGAGGCGTTACGGCGCGCGAGGGGCAAAACGCCATTGCCGCCGGCAATATGCGCCTGATGAACGAGCTGGGCGCGAAGGTGCCCGCGGGTCTTGCCGAACAGTTCGCCGCCGAGGGCAAGACGCCGCTGTTCTTTGCCAAGAACGGCGAGCTCGCCGGCACCATTGCCGTGGCTGACGAGGTCAAGGAAACGAGTGCCGGAGCCATCGCCGCACTGCGCTCGCTTGGCGTCGACGTGCGCATGCTCACCGGCGACAACCGAGTCACCGCCGAAGCAATCGCCCGCCGCGTGGGGCTGAGCAGCGAACAGGTCATCGCCGACGTCCTCCCCGCCGACAAGGAGCACCACGTACGCGAGCTGCAGGATGCGGGCAGCAAGGTCGCCATGGTGGGCGACGGTATCAATGACTCCCCCGCCCTGGCGCGCGCCGACGTGGGCCTTGCTATCGGCACCGGCGCAGACATCGCCAAGGAGGGCGCCGACGTGGTGCTCATGCGCAGCGACCTCATGGACGTCGCCCGCGCCATCGAGCTTTCGCGCGCCACGATTCGCAACATCAAGCAAGACCTGTTCTGGGCGCTGTTCTACAACGGCATCGGCATTCCGCTCGCCGCGGGCGTGTTCTTCCCGCTCACGGGATGGCAACTCTCGCCGATGTTTGGCGCCGCGGCGATGAGCCTGTCGAGCGTGTGTGTTGTTTCCAACGCTCTGCGCCTGCGAACCTTTAAGCCTAAAGTGGCAAAATAGGCTCACTATTACGTCCATTTAGAATGGGTTTTCCAGGTGCCCGAGATTGACCTGAAAGAGGAGCGACGCGTACTTTGGTACGCGAGCGATGGCTTGAAGGTCAAGGTCGGGTGCCTGGGAAAGCCGACTCAACAGAGAGGAATACCCATGCGATACACAATCAAGACTTCCGGCCTCATGTGCGGCCATTGCGACGCCACCGTCGAAACGGCACTGCTCAACGTGACCGGCGTGACCGATGCCGATGCCGACCACGAGACCCAGACCGTACAGGTGGAGTGCGCCGACACCGTGACCGCCGAGCAGCTCGCCGCCGCTGTCGAGGCCGCGGGCGAGAAGTTCCACGCCCTTTCGGTGACCGCAGCCTAGCTGCCACCGCACCAGCAGGCACCGCTGTCGGCCGACATAGCCGCCCAGCAACCACCGCTCAACCAGCCCTTCAGAAGTTGCGGTGAAATAGTTCCTGTTTTAGCGCTCCAAGCCCTCAATCAAGAACCATTTCACCGCAACTGAGGGCGAGGTATTTGAAGGATTGACCAGAAACGAGGACCCGCCATGATGGCAGACCATAAATCGGTGACCCGCATGCTCAAAACGGCACGCGGGCAGATCGACGGCATCCTGCGGATGGTCGAGGAGGACCGCTACTGCGTCGATATTTCCACGCAGCTCATGGCAACGCAGGCGCTCATTGCGCGCATCAACGCCGACGTGCTCAAGGCGCATATCGAGGGCTGCGTGACTTCGGCAATCGAATCGGGCGACGAAGACCTCAAAGCCGCCAAGCTCGCCGAGATCGAACGTGTCGTCGACAAGCTCTCCAAGTAATTGGGGCATTGGGAACAAACTTCTTTGCACCGTCTTGGTATTCCGGGGACAGGTATGTTTGCACCACATTGGTGCAGATTAACCTGTCCCCCTTGCTCTAAATCGGGTATAAAGGCGTGCAGCATATCGAACGAAAGGCAATTTGCATGAATGACTTTATGAAGGGTCGCAATGGTGCCGATGAGCTCACCATCGTGATGGGTTTTGCCGGCATCGTCATCGCGATGATCGGATCGATAGCCCGCATCCAGTGGCTCAGCTGGATTGCCATCGCCGTAATCGTGATTGGCGTGCTGCGCGGCCTATCCAAAAATATCGACGCACGTCGTAAGGAGAACGAGGCCTTTGTCGCCGCGACTGCAAACGTACCCGGCTTGGGCAAGTTTGTAGCTAGCTTGGGCGGCGGAGCTGCAGCGGCCAACGCCTCGCGCGCAGCCGGTACTAGCAAGGAAGACTTTGAGCGTGCCAAGCGCACGGCCAAGAAGATGTGGAAGGGTCGCAAGACCACGGCATACCTCAAGTGCCCCAACTGCGGCCAGATGCTCTCCGTCCCCAAGGGCAAGGGCAAGATCCGCGTCACCTGCCCCAAGTGCCACGCCAAGATGGAGACGCGCTCCTAGCCGCCATACCATGGGACAAATAAAAGCCGAGGCCTCGCACTGAGACCTCGGCTTTTTTGATTATGACAAAGGGATTGCCCCTTTGTCACACCTATGCCACGCCGTCGCGGGCGAGCTCCTCGGCCAGTGCCTCGGACGGCATGGCCATAATCGTGTCGAGCTCGGCGTCCACCTCGGGAATACGCTTCACCTTGAGTTTGCGCACCAGATCACCACGGCACATCACGTACGCCGGCTCACGCAGTTCGCACAGGTCATCGAGCGGGTTCTTGCGCGTCACCAGGATATCGGCGGCCTTGCCGCACTCGATTGTGCCGGTCTCGCCGCCCAGCCCCAGCAGCTCGGCATTGACCTGCGTGGCCGTATGCAGCGCGAAGGCGTTACTCACACCCACGTACTTGGCAAAATAGGCCACCTCACGCCACATGTCGTACTGCGTCACGAACGGGCAGCTCGAGTCCGTACCCAGGCCCACCTTAACGCCAGCTTCCAGTGCGGCACGGGCGCTCTCGATAATGCCCGAGCACACGATATCGCCGTTCTTCTTTTGCGTATCGGTCGAATGGGTCTTTTTCGGGTCGAGCAATACAAACGGCAGCGCCGGGCTGATAGTGCAGGTAACACTGGGCGCACGCCCCTCGAGTTGCGTGCCCGCGGCGCCACGGTACAGCTCCAGAATCTCGGGCGTCAACGGAGCGCCGTGCTCAATCGTGTCAACGCCGGCCTCAAGCGCGGCCTTCACGCCCTCGGTACTCTCGACATGGGCCATAACCGGCAGACTCACCTCGTGCGCAGCCTTGCACGCCGCCGCGGCAACCTCGACCGGCATGCGCAGCACGCCCGGCTCGCCCACCTCGGTAGCGTCGAACACGCCGCCCGTCACGAACAGCTTAATGACGTCGGCACCACGCGCATACAGGTCGCGCACCTGTTCGGCTGCCTCGGCGGGACTGTTGGCCACCTGGGCGAACAAGCCCGCACCATGGCCGCCCGGCACCGTGACGCCCGTTCCCGGCGCCACCAGGCGAGGACCTTGATACTTGCCGGCATCGATAGCATCGCGCACGGCCAGATCGGCAAACAGCGGATCGCCCGCGCCGCGCACCGTGGTCACGCCACTTGCCAGTTGTTGTTGGGCGCTGCCCTTAAGAATATGGCGCACGATGGCGCGCCCCACGGGATTATCGAGCTTCTTCATCAGCGCGCCCGCATCGCCGGCCGAGACAGGCTTGCCCGAGCCGCACAGGTGCACGTGCATATTGATTAGACCGGGCATGAGATACGCACCGCCCAGGTCGATAACCTCGGCACCCGCGGGCGCCTGCGCCACAGCACTCGGCCCCATCCAGGTGATGACGCCGCGCTCAACAGTCACGGCCATATCGGGTTGCGGCTCCATATGCTCCGAGCCATCCAGAATGGTCGCATTGATAAACAACGTGGAACGATCGGCAGACGCCATATCGAGCTCCTCCCTCACGATTAACTTGAACATTTGTCCATTATCACCTAGTCCCGCTGGATTGCTGCAGACGCATCGGTTAACGGAGGGAAGAGGGGATGTGGGAGACGGAATATGCTGCAGTCCCACCCCAGCGACACCAGGGAAATATCTCGATCTGTAACAGATACAGGGTTGTTGGGCCCCTTGATGTTACAGATCGAGACATTCGGTCGACGTTTCACCGGTTTGTCTCGATCTGTAACAATTACGAACTCAAACAACTTCTAAACGTTACAGATCAAGACAAAACCTCTCAGCGCCCATACCACCGACGTCTCCACTCCTCAGCCAAATCGGGCCGTCGCGGAATACCCGCCAGCCTCATCTTCTCAACCAGCTTCCCCGGATTCTTGAGCTCATCAAACGTAAACCGAAGCACCTTGTGCCCGAGCATTGTCAGATGAGATTCCCGCTGACGCTCTGCCACGAATGGGTCGACCGGCTCCCGGGCCTCGCCGCTCTGCAGGGTGTACTTCCCCTTACCGTCCAGCTCGCCAATCACGCACGTTCCCTCCTCGAGCCGCCAAAAAAAGTCGACGCGAAACACCTGGCTCGGATCGAGCGGGTCGCGAAACTCCACCTGCAGCTCCGGAACCGGAAAGCCGTACGCAATAAAGAACGCTCGGAACCGAGACTCGCCGCCGTTTTCGGACAGCCCGTCCGCATACGACGCAATCGCCTGTGCCCTGCGATACCCTCGCCTGCCCTCGCAATCGGCGCGGAGGCGCTCGCACAAATCCCCACGTGATACGTCTTTCACCCGCAGTGCAGAATCGGCAATCGCCAACCCGTAGGAGAACGGCGCACGCAGCAAGCAATCCTCCGCCGTGCGCCAAAACGACGTCACCCGCACGCCGTCGACGCGCTCGAGCGCGCCCGCAATCTGCGGACGCAACAACCTGCACCCGCCGCTCAACGTCACCGAACAGCAAGTCTTAACAAGGAAACGCGGCCCGAGCAGATCATTCGGCACCTCCAGACCCCATATCAGCGCGGCGTCATATCCCCAAAACGCCCAATCGGGATGAAATTTCGCAAGCCCTTTGATAGTCCTCAGCGCTCGCTCCGCCGGCGTCAATGCATCCCAATCATGCTGAAAACAGAACAGGTACGGCTCGGGCTCCGCGATATCGTCGGTTCCAACATGGCGTCGCAGCCACATGAGCTCGGTATTGTCATGCGTTGCGAGCAGCGCACCTTGCTTGGCCGTCTCCGCGAGCCGCGCGAGCATCCTATTCCGCGCCAACGTGTTGCGAGTCGCATGTTTGTGTTTGAGAACGGTATTAGGCACTTTCATCACCACCACGTCAGACAAATGGACCATCGTCACCGTTGCCTCCGCTGACAAATGTCTTGATCTGTAACAGGAAGACAGTCTTTGAGCCTCTAGTTGTTACAGAACAAGATCTTTCGGCAGCCGCCAACCTTCCGTCTCAATCTGTAACAGTTACGGGCCCAAACAGCCGCCAAACGTTACAGATTGAGACAAAGTCAGGGCAGCAGGGCGACGCCAGTCACATCCCCTACTCCCACTCCTGCTCGTAGATGTTGAGCGACTTCACGTACCGCCCCTGGGCGCCCATGATGTCGCGGACCAGGCGCAAAAAGAAGCTGACGCACGAGGTGTCAAAGCCGTCCTGCAGATCCTCGGGATGCACCGCACCCGGTCCATCGACCGCCGTGTCACTCAGGCGCGCGATGTCATACAGATAGAGCTGTCCCGCCGTCAGCCAGACATCGTCGATGCAGGCGAGGCGCACCGCGATCGCGCCGTCGCTCCAATGCTCCTTTTGCACGATATGCGGGTCGTAGACATCAAAGCGACGGTCGGCACGCGTATCCTTCAGCGCAACCATGCCGTTCGCAGGATCCTTGTCCAAAATGCCAAAGCGCGAGAAATACTGCGTGTCGCGTACCTGCTCGAGCCGCTTGAGCGAGGCAGGCGAAAGCGATGCCGGCGGTTCGTCAACATACAGCTCGAGCAGCGTCTTGCCATGGCGATAGGGGCGCTCGAAGAGCAGCCAATCGGTAAATGCCATGTTGTAGGCCATGATTTCGTTTTGCGAAGGCTCGGTGCAATAGCTGAGCCACGGGTCGACAATGATCTCGAACTGTTCGCGTGCCGGCTCCAAAAACTGGAACTTCCGCAGCATCCAAAAATGGGCCATGTCGGCAATATCGTTGCCGACGGCTTCAGCCAGCTGCGCTCGGTCTAAAACGTGGTCAGTCACGGCATCCTCCTCAAACTGATGAACCTCAATTTGAGCTTACGAGGAGGGTGGGCAGCCACGACCAGCGCGGGCAAAATAGGCCTCCGGCTGCAAACCAGATGCTGACCAAACACTTGACGGGACACTTGACCGAATGAGCGCACCGCAAAGAAACCGCAGGTAGATATAGACAGTCAGTTCACTCATTTGAGGCAAACGCCCGCTACCACCACAGAAAGAGCAGAGTAGCACAGTCGCAAACGTCGACGAATGAACACTTGCACGTCGGCAAATGACAAAGTCGCCTGCGAACTCGCAAGGAGTGTCCCCGAATGCCGGCACATAAGGAACGTCCCCAGCTGCCGGCACTTGGGGACGCTCCTTTTGGGCCGGCATTCGGGGACAGCCCTTGACGATTCAGCTGTGGACAGCCGCCTTACAGCTCCAGCGCGTCGGCGACTTCGGCAGCGCAGGCCAGGGCGTCGGCCATAGCGTTCACCACGAGCGAGCTGCCGTTACGAGCGTCACCGGCAACATACACCGGCGCGGCATCCACAGCGACGCCGCCAACACGCGCCGCAAGATGCGAGCCCTCGGCGGCCATCACAGGCAGCGGACGACCAGCAGTGGCAACGGGCACGCCAACGGCGTCGAACACACCGTGCTCTGGGCCCGTAAAGCCGCAGGCGATGAGCACCAGCTGGGCCGGCACCTCGTGCTCGGAGCCCGCGATGCGCTCGGGCTTGCCAGCCGACCAATCCAGATCGACCACGCGCAGGCCCGCGGCCGCGCCCTTCTTGTCCAGCAGCACCTCGAGCGTATCCACGCCCCAAGCGCGCATCTCGCCGCCCATGACAGCGATGGCCTCCTGCTGGCCGTAGTCGGTCTTCTTAACGTTTGGCCACTGCGGCCAGGGGTTGCTCGCCGCGCGCGCATCAGGCGCCGCCGGCAAGAACTCAAACTGGCGCACGCTGCGCGCACCCTGACGTACCGCGGTGCCCACGCAGTCGTTACCGGTATCGCCGCCGCCGATGACCACGACGTCCAGGCCGCGTGCATCGACGACAGGCTCGCCGCCATCGAGCACCGAGACGGTCGAGGCCGTCAGGTAGTCCACGGCATACACCACGCCGGGTGCGTCAATATTCTCAGCAGCCAGTCCACGCGGGGTGCGAGCACCGGCAGCCACCACGACGGCGTCAAAGCCATTGAGTTTGGCCGCCACCGCAGGGTTCGTAACGTCAGCACCCAGCTCGAACACAATGCCCAGCTCGCGCATAAGTGCCACGCGACGCTCGACAACGGACTTCTCGAGCTTCATGTTGGGAATGCCGTACATGAGCAGGCCACCCGGGCGGTCGTCACGCTCAAACACCGTCACGCGGGCACCGCGACGCGCAAGCTCCCATGCTGCCGCCAGACCAGCAGGACCAGAGCCCACCACGGCAACCGTGGGCGCGCCCTCCCCTGCCGGCTCAAAGCGGCGCGGACCGCCGTTGGCCCACTCATGGTCGCTGATCGCACGCTCGTTGTCATGGATCGTCGTGGGTTGGCCATCGACCGAACCCAGGTTGCACGCGGCCTCGCACAACGCCGGGCACACGCGACTCGTAAACTCGGGCATGGGCGAGGTGAGCGACAGGCGCTCGACAGCCTCATCCCAGCGGCCGCGGTACACCAGCTCATTCCACTCGGGAATCAGGTTGTGCAGCGGGCAGCCGCTCGGGCGTGCCTTGCCAAAGCTCGCGCCCATCTGACAAAACGCCACACCACACATCATGCAGCGGCTCGCCTGGGCACGGCGCGCATCGTCGTCGAGCTCCACGTACAGCGGATCGAAATCGCGGCTGCGCTCCTCCACGGGGCGCAGCTCGTGGGTCACGCGATCGATATCAAGAAAAGCACCGGGCTTACCCATGGCACTTACGCCTCCTTCTTGGTCGAAGCAACAGAGCTGGCGGTGGCGGGCGCAGCGCCAGCGACACCACCCGCCACATCAAAGCGAGCGACATCCGCGGCACTCGCGCGACCGGTCACAATGTCAAACGCCAGCTCCTCGGCCTGCGCATGCGTCTTACCGATGGCCTCGGCGGCGGCGACAATCGCCAGCACGCGCTCGTACTCGGTCGGAATGACCTTCACAAAGTGTTTGCTCATCGTCTCAAAGCTGTAGAGCAGCTTAATGCCGCGCGGGCTCTGCGTCGCGTCCACGTGCTCCTGGATGAGCGCACGAATCTGCGCCAGCTCGCCGGCCGTCGGGGCCTTGAGCTCAACGCTCTCGTGGTTCACGCGGGCATCGAGCGTGCCGTACTGATCGAAGACATAAGCCACGCCACCCGTCATACCTGCGGCGAAGTTCTGCCCGACCTCGCCCAAGATGAGCGCCAGACCGCCCGTCATGTACTCGCAGCCATGGTTGCCGCAGCCCTCGACCACCACCGTGGCACCGGAGTTGCGTACGCCAAAGCGCTGGCCTGCCAGGCCGTTGATGAAGCCGCGGCCGCTCGTAGCGCCAAAGAACGCAACGTTGCCCACGATGATGTTCTCGTCGAACTTGTAGGTCGCATGCGGGTTGGGGCGCACCGATACCTCGCCGCCCGAAAGACCCTTGCCAAAGTAGTCGTTGGCGTCGCCGCACACGTTGAGCGTAATGCCGCGCGGCAGGAAAGCGCCAAAGCTCTGACCGGCCGAACCATCGCAATCGATGGTGATGGAGCCGGCGGGCAGGCCCTCGGGATGCGCCTTGGTCACCGCGTTGCCCAAGATGGTGCCCACGCAGCGGTTGACGTTGGCGATGTCGGCGCGGAAGCGAATCGGGCGCAGGTGCGCACGGGCATCGGCCGTATAGGGCACAAACAGCGTGGAGTCGAGCGTCTTGTCGAGCTCGCTGTCCGCAGCCATCTGGGGCAGGAAGTGACGGCCGTCGGCGCCCGGGATGTGGGCACCAAACTCACAGGTCGCGCTTGCCAGCACGGGCGACAGATCGAGCAGGTTGGCCTTGCGGTTGCCCGGGACCTCGATCTGGCGCAGGCACTCGGGATGGCCGACCATCTCGTCGACGGTGCGGAAGCCCAGGCTCGCCATGACCTCACGCAGCTGCTCGGCAACAAAGAGCATAAAGTGCTCGACGTGCTCTGGCTTGCCGCGGAAGCCGCGACGCAGGCGGCAGTTTTGCGTAGCGATGCCGGCCGGGCAGGTATCCTGCTGGCAGTCGCGCTGCATGAGGCAGCCCATGGAGATGAGCGGCATGGTCGCAAAGCCAAACTCCTCGGCACCCAACAGGCAGGCGACGGCGACATCGGTACCGTCCATGAGCTTGCCGTCGGCCTCGAGCACCACGCGCGAGCGCAGGCCGTTTTGCAGCAACGTCTGTTGAGCCTCGGCAAGGCCAAGCTCCAGCGGCAGACCGGCGTGCCAGATCGAATCGCGCGCCGCAGCACCGGAGCCGCCGTTGTGGCCGCTGATCAAGATCTTGTCGGCAGCGCCCTTGGCCACGCCGGTGGCGATGGTGCCGACGCCGGCCTCGCTGACCAGCTTGACCGACACGCGCGCGCCGGGGTTGGCGTTCTTAAGATCGAAGATAAGCTCTGCCAAGTCCTCGATGGAGTAGATGTCGTGGTGCGGCGGAGGCGAAATCAGGCCGATGCCGGGCGTGGACTGACGGACCTCGGCAATCCAGGGGTAGACCTTCTTGCCGGGCAGGTGACCGCCCTCACCGGGCTTGGCGCCCTGGGCCATCTTGATCTGAATCTCGAAGGCGCTGCACAGGTAGCGGCTCGTCACGCCAAAGCGCGCGCTTGCCACCTGCTTGATGGCGGAATTCTTGGAGTCACCGTTGGCCAGCGGGGTCTCGCGACGCGGATCCTCGCCGCCCTCGCCCGAGTTGGAACGACCGTGCAGGCGGTTCATGGCGATGGCCATGCACTCGTGTGCCTCTTTGCTGATGGAGCCATACGACATGGCGCCGGTGTTAAAGCGGCGGACGATGTTAAGCGCGGGCTCCACCTCGTCGAGCGAAACCGGCGTGCGACCGTTGGCATTAAAGTCCAGCAGGTCACGCAGACGCACGGCACGGCCGGTGCGGTGCAGGCGGGCGCTGTACTCCTTAAAGGTGTCGTAGCTGTCCTCGCGGCAGGCGGTCTGCAGCAGGTAGACGGTCTGCGGGTCGATAAGGTGATCCTCGCCGCCGAGCGGGCGCCACTTGGTCAGACCCAGCGTGGGCAGTTGATCGGGAGCCGGGCTCTTAAGGATAGCGAGCGCGGCGTCGTAGCGCTCGTTTTGCTCGCGCTCGACGTCCTCGACACCCATACCGCCCACACGGCTCACCGTGCCGGCGAAGTACGCGTTGACGAACTCCGGAGTGAAGCCCACGGCCTCGAAGATCTGCGCAGAGTGGTAGCTCTGCACCGTGGAGATGCCCATCTTAGACATGATGGAGACGATGCCGGCGGTCGCAGCCTTGTTGTAGTTGGCGATGCCCTGCTCAGCTGTCACGTCCAGATCGCCGTGCGCCGCCAAGTCGCGAATGCACGCATGCGCGTTGTACGGATAGATGCCGCTCGCGGAGTAGCCCACCAGCGCCGCAAAGTCGTGCGGGGACACGGCGTCGCCACACTCCACCACGATGTCGGCAAAGGTGCGCACGCCGGCGCGGATCAGGTGGTTGTGCACGCAGCCCACGGCGAGCAGCGACGGTACAGGGACCTCGCCCGCCGCAGCACGGTCGCTCAGCACCACGATGTTCACGCCATCGCGAACCGCGGCCTCGACGTCTTCGGCAAGCTGCTTGAGTGCAGCCTGCAGCGCGCCCTCACCCGCGTCGCGGCGGTAGACGGCACGGAAACGGCGGGTCTTAAAGCCCACGCGGTCGATGGCGCAGATACGCTCGAACTCCTCCTCGCTCAGCAGTGGGCGCTCCAGGCGCACCAGCTGGCAGGCCGTACGGGAGTCCTCGAGCAGGTTGCCGTGGTTGCCCAGGTAGAGCGTGGTCGAGGTGACCATATGCTCGCGAAGGGCGTCGATGGGCGGATTCGTGACCTGAGCGAACAGCTGATAGAAGTAGTCGAAGAACGAGCGCGTCTTCTTGGACAGGCAGGCCAGCGGCGCATCGATACCCATCGAGGCGAGCGGCGCCTTGCCCTGCTGGGCCATGGGACGCACGACTTCGTCAACATCATCCCAGTGATACCCGAGCTTGGCCATGCGCACGGCGGCGGGCACCTCGGCATCCTCGGCGGGCGCGGGCGCGGCGGGCTTGTCGAGTGCGTCGACGGCCAGCGTCTCCTCGGCGATCCAGTCGCGATAGGGCTTTTCCTTGGCGTAACGGGCGCGCAGCTCGTCGTTGTAGATGACGCGGCCGCGGGCAAAATCGACCTCGAGCATCTGGCCCGGTCCCAGGCAGCCGCTCGTCAGGATGTTCTCGGGGCTCACCTCGATGGTGCCCACCTCGCTCGCCAGCATAAAGCGGCCGTCGCGCGTCACGTAGTAGCGGGCGGGGCGCAGGCCGTTGCGGTCGAGGGCGGCACCCAGTGTGCGACCGTCGGTAAAGGCGATGGCGGCCGGGCCGTCCCAGGGCTCCATGAGCATGGACTGGTAGGCGTCGTAGGCGCGGCGCTCCTCACTCAGGCTATCGTTGTGGTCCCACGGCTCGGGCAGCAACATGGACGCGGCACGCGTGAGCGGACGACCGTTCATGACCAGGAACTCAAGCACATTATCCAGAATCGCGGAGTCGGAACCCTCGCGGTTGATGATGGGCATCACGCGCTCAAGATCGTGCTGCAGCACGGGGCTGTACAGGTTGGGTTCGCGGGCGCGGATCCAGTTGACGTTGCCCTTGAGGGTGTTGATCTCGCCGTTGTGGATGATAAAACGGTTGGGGTGCGCGCGTTCCCAGCTGGGCGTAGTGTTGGTGGAGTAGCGCGAGTGGACGAGCGCCACGGCCGTCTTGACGGCGGCGTCGTTGAGATCGATGAAGAAGCGGCGCATCTGCGTGGCGACCAGCATGCCCTTGTACACGATGGTGCGCGAGCTCATGGAGCACACATAGAAGATCTTGTCGCGCAGGGCAAACTCGGCGTCGGCCTTCTTTTCGATGGTGCGGCGGCACACGTACAGGCGGCGCTCGAAGGCGTCGCCGGCGGGCGTGTCGTCCGGACGGCCCAGGAAAGCCTGCAAGATGGTGGGCATGCAGGCGCGGGCTGTCTCGCCCAGGTCGTGCGGGTCGACCGGCACCTCGCGCCAAAAGAGCAGCGGCACGCCGGCCTCGGCGCAGCCCTCCTCAAACACGCGACGGGCATCCTCTACGCCCTTGTCGTCCTGCGGGAAGAACAGCATGGCCACGCCATAGTCGCCCTCTGCCGGCAGAATCTGGCCGCACTTTTGAGCCTCTTTACGGAAAAAGTGATGCGGAACCTGGAACAGGATGCCAGCGCCGTCGCCGGTGTTCTTCTCGAGTCCCGTGCCGCCGCGGTGCTCCAAGTTGACCAGAATGGACAGCGCATCGTCCAGAATCTGGTGATGGCGCTCACCGTTGATATCGGCAAGCGCGCCGATGCCGCATGCATCGTGGTCGAATTCGGGGCGATAAAGGCCCTGCTGCTGAGCGGAATCTGCCTGCATCGCGATCCTCCCCTAAATATTAGACAGTCAGTTGAATAGGCATACTAGGAGCATCGCCGGCCCGTTGTGTTTCCCGCCCGTTTCGAAACAATCGCGTAACGCACACCCTACGAGTGGACACCGCCGACCTCAAGGACGGCAACAAGGGCCCCAAGTTCGACCTGTAAGCTCACCGCTTCAAACATCTCAATCTGTAACAGGAGGAGCCGATTTTGGCGCTTAGATGTTACAGATTGAGATTTTCTGCAGGACAGTTTTGGTTTATCTCAATCTGTAACACGAAGGGCCGGTTTTTGCAGCTAACTGTTACAGATCGAGATATTCCATAGGACCATTTCTTCCTGTCTTGATCTGTAACGCCTAGACCCAATTTCCATCCCCAGTTGTTACAGATCAAGACATTTCGGCAATCCCCTTTCCCCACCCCATTCAAATACAACAATTTTGTTAGTCTTGGTTAACTTTTTGGCCTAAAACGGGTATCCTTTGCGGAGTCAAACAAACGGCACGCGCGTCGTGTCACATTAAGGAGGCCTCTATGGCAAACCAGACAGACCGGCAAACGATGAAACTCGTCCTTATCCGCCACGGAGAGTCGGAGTGGAACAAACTCAACCTGTTCACCGGCTGGACCGATGTCGAGCTCACCGACACGGGCCGCGAAGAGGCAGCGGCAGGCGGCCGCGCCCTCAAAGAAGCGGGCTTCGACTTTGACGTCTGCTACACCTCGCGCCTCAAGCGCGCGATCCACACCCTCAACATCGTGCTCGGCCAGATGGATCGCGAGTGGCTGCCCGTTATCAAATCCTGGAAGCTCAACGAGCGCCACTACGGAGCGTTGCAGGGTCTCAACAAGGCCGATGCCGCGGCGGAGCACGGCGATGAGCAGGTGCTCATCTGGCGCCGCTCCTTCGACGTGTGCCCGCCAGCACTCGAGCCGGGCGACGAGCGCGACCCCCACACCCAGGAGCAATACCGCGATGTCGCGCCCGATCAGCTGCCCTACACCGAGTGCCTCAAGGATACGATCGCCCGCGCCTGGCCTTATTTCGAAGACGAGATTCGCCCCCAGATGCTCGCCGGTAAGCGCGTACTCATCGCCGCACACGGCAACTCCCTGCGCTCGCTTGTCATGAAGTTCGAGCACCTCACGCCCGAGGAAATCCTCAAGGTCAACATCCCCACCGGCGTGCCGCTCGTCTACACCTTCGATGCCGATTTCAACGTCCTCGACAAGCGCTACATCGGCGACCCGGCGACCATCGCCGCCAAGATTGACGCCGTGGCCAACCAGGGCAAGGCACGCAAGTAACCCCAACCTAAACCGAGCGCGCGGCGCCGCATGACCCAAGCGCGGCACCGCGCTGCCCCTATGCAGGAACCGACCATGATCAACCATCTCAAACAACACTTTGGCTCCCGGCGCACCGGTGGTCACGGAGGCCTAGACATTGCGCGGCATATCGGCCCCGGGCTGCTCGTGACCGTCGGCTTTATCGACCCGGGCAACTGGGCCTCCAATATGGCCGCGGGCTCGCAGTTTGGCTACGCGCTGCTGTGGATCGTCACGCTGTCCACAATTATGCTCATTGTGCTGCAGCACAACGCGGCGCACCTGGGCATCGCCACGGGCACCTGTCTTGCCGAGGCCACGACACACTACCTCCCCCGCATCGTGGGACACATGGTGCTCGCCAGCGCCTATCTCGCGACCATCGCCACCGCCATGGCCGAAGTCCTGGGTGGCGCGATTGCCCTTCAAATGCTCTTTGGGCTGCCCGTGCGCGCGGGCTGCGTCATCGTGGCGGCAGTATCGATGGCGATGCTCATGACGAGCTCCTACAAGCGCGCCGAGCGATGGATCATCGCCTTCGTAGGCGTGGTAGGACTCTCGTTTTTGGCTGAGCTTACGCTGGTCAAGGTCGACTGGCCGCAGGCCGCCGCAAGCTGGATCACACCCAGTATGCCCACCGGCTCGGCCGCGATTATCGTAAGTGTCCTAGGCGCGGTTGTTATGCCTCACAACCTCTTCCTGCACTCCGAGGTCATCCAATCCATGCACTTCGAAGGCCAAGGCGAGCAGGTTATCGAGGAACGTCTGCGCTACGAGCTCTTCGACACGCTCTTTTCGATGGGCGTGGGCTGGGCAATCAACTCGGCCATGGTCATCCTAGCCGCAACGACCTTCTTTGCGCACGGCATTGTCGTAGACGACCTCGCCGTCGCAGCGGCCACGCTCTCCCCCATCTTGGGCCCAGCGAGCTCGACCATCTTTGCGGTGGCGCTGCTGTTTGCGGGCCTCTCGAGTAGTGTGACGGCGGGCATGGCAGCCGGCACCATTTCGGCGGGCATGTTCGACGAGGAATACGACATCCACGACCGACATTCCTCAATCGGGGTGGCGGCTTGTTTCGTCGGCGCAGTGGCGGCGTGCTTGGTCGTCCCGAATCCTTTTGAGGGTCTCATCTGGAGTCAGGCATTGTTGTCGCTTCAGCTGCCGATTACGGTTTTTGTGCTCATACGGCTCACCAGCTCACGCCGTGTCATGGGCAAATACGCCAACTCGCGCCCGCTCAACGCGCTGCTCGTAGGGATCGGCGTCATCGTGACGATTCTCGACATCGTGCTGCTAACGGGAATGTAATTGAGATGGCGTGACTGTCCAGATATAACGTCTTAATCTGTAACACGTGAGACCGTTTTAAACCGTCAGATAAATCAAAACCACCCCTAAAAGGGGTGGTTTGCTCTTAGGGTATAACCCTTGGATTTCCGGCACGCGTCTAAAGGCGCCGGCCCTCACGGGGTTCGGGCCGCACTGCAGATTGACCCGT
>DBFDDV010000089.1:0-3967 GCA_048302525.1 Collinsella sp.
GGCGCAGGGCGTCCTCGACGCGCTCGGGGGCGTCGTGCCACACGGACAGGAAGGCAGCGAGCGAGGAATCGCCGGCGCACACCGTCGACAGCAGCTTGACGTCGAAGGTGCGGTTGGCAAACCAGATATGCTCGCCGTTGGAGAAGTACGCACCGGCGCCACCAAGGGTCAGCAGCACGTTCTTGGCGCCCTTGGCGTGCAGCTCGGCCATAGCGCCCTTGACGGACTCGTCGTCGCCACCGCTCACCTTGATGCCAAAGATGTCAAGCAGCTCGTCGTCATTGGGCTTGATCAGCAGTGGCTCCAGAGCAATGAGGTCTGCCAGCTGATGGCTCGAGATGTCGAGGACGAACTCGGCCCCCTTGGCCTTGACACGGCGCAGGACCTCGGCCAAGAAGCCCTCGGAAGTGTTGGGAGGCAGCGAGCCGCTGATGACCAGGCAGGTCATGTCATCGAGCGAATCGATAAGTTCAAACATCTCCTGCTCGTTGGCCTCATTGATGGCGGCACCGGCATTGACCATGTTGTACTCGGTGTCGGGACCGGCGTTGAGGAACACATTGACGCGCGTAATACCGTCGGTCCACACGGGCTTGACGGGCACGCCCAGGGCCTCGGCGCCCTTAACGATAAACTCACCCGAGAAGCCGGCGAAGAAACCCAGGATCGTGGTGTCGACACCATAGTGGTCAAGCGTAAACGAGACGTTGAGGCCTTTGCCGTTGGGCGTGTAGACGGCATTGCGGGTACGCGTGACGGTATTGGCAGTAAGGCCGTCGCAGGCGATGTTGTAATCAATGGCGGGATTAGCAGTGAGCGTGTAAATCATGAATGTTCCTTTCACGAAGCAACGTGTTAATGAAAGTATATTCCACGCATCGGTAAAAGGCTAGGACAACTCGGTGAACGGTGTGGAAGCGATGAAGTACGGCAGGACACCTCTCCCCCATGGCGGAACAAAAAAGGCGCCCCGGCCGAAACCGGGGCGCCGCATGCGCACGAATATGTCGCGTTTCGATTACTGACGATCGAGCTTGCGGACAGCAACGCGCTTGCTGTACTCGTCGACGTGACCGAAGTCACCAATGCCGACGGACTCGGCAACGTTGGCGCCGGTGGCCATAGCGAGCTTCATGGCCTCCTCGACGTTGTCGCGATCCCTGTACCACTTGTGCAGGAACGCAGCGAGGGTGCAGTCGCCGGCGCAGACGGAAGAGACCAGCTTGATGTTGAACTCACGCTTGGCGTACCAGATGTCCTCGCCGTTGGAGAAGTAAGCGTCGCCGCGGCTACCACGGGTGAGCAGCACGTTCTGAACGCCAGCGTCGTGAGCCATCTTCATGGCGACACGAACCTCGTCGTCGGTGTCGACCGGCACGCCGAAGATGGCCTTCATCTCGTGATGGTTCGGCTTGATGAGCAGCGGCTTCTTGTGAGCGAGCTCCTTAAGCTTGTCGGAGGACAGGTCCAGGACGACGTCAGCGCCACGAGCCTGAGCGTGCTCCATGACCTGAGCCAGGAAGTCGGGCGTAGCTTTGGGAGGCACGGAGCCGGAGACGATCAGGCACTCGAGATCGCCCGCGGTGTCCAGGATGTTGTAGAGCTCCTCCTGGTGCTGCGGCGTGATCGGGGCGCCGGGGTTCAGGATGCCGTACTCGTGCTGGCCATCGTTGACGTAGGTGTTAATGCGCGTGATACCGTCGGTCCAGACCGGGCGGCAGAGGCAACCCAGGTTCATGACCTCCTCGACGATGAACTTGCCCGTGAAGCCAGCGAAGAAGCCGAGCGCGACGGTGTCGACGCCCATCTTCTTAAAGGCGAAGGACACGTCGAGGCCCTTGCCGTTAGCCGTGTAGCTGGCCGAACCGGTGCGGACGTTCTCGTCGGGCTCGAGCGGAGAGCTCGAAACCGTCATGTCGACAGCCGGGTTAGCGGTTAGCGTGTAGAACATTTACAGTACCCCCTGTATATGTGAGGGCCGCGTGGCCGGCCCATTCCAACCACGCGGTTACCTCTGATACCAAATTAGCGAGCTGCGGACTCGAGCAGTGCCTTGACCTCGGCGGCGGTGTTGCAGGCGAGCGCCTTCTCGGCGAGCTCGTCGCACTCGGCCTTGGTCCACTGGCTGATGGTCTTACGGGCGCGCAGGATCGACGGAGCACTCATCGAGAACTCCTCCAGGCCCCAGCTGATCAGCAGCGGCTCGAGCAGCGGATCGGCAGCGGCCTCGCCGCACATACCGACCATGATGCCGGCCTTCACGCCGCTCTCGATGATGTTCTTGAGCGAGCGGAGCACGGCGGGATAGTAAACCTGGTACAGGTTGGAGATGGTGTCGTTGCCACGGTCGGCGCACATGGTGTAGCCGATCAGGTCGTTGGTGCCGATGGAGAAGAAGTCGGCGACCTCGGCAAGACGGTCTGCGAGCAGCGAAGCGGCGGGCGTCTCGACCATGATGCCGACCTCGATGTTCTCGTTGAACTTGCGCCCTTCTTCGGTCAGCTCGGCCTTGCACTGCTCGACGAGCTCCTTGACAGCCAAGACCTCCTCGACGCAGGTGACGAGCGGGATCATGATCTTGACGTCACCGAAGGCGCTAGCGCGCAGCAGAGCGCGGAGCTGGACCTTGTACTGGTCGGGATTGGCCAAGCAGTAACGCACGGCGCGGAAGCCCATGAAGGGGTTGTCTTCCTTGACCATATGCAGATACGGAATCTCCTTGTCGCCACCCACATCGAGCGTGCGGATGATGACCGGAGCACCCTTGAGCGCGCTGGCGACCTTACGGTAGGCGTTGAACTGCTCCTCCTCGGAAGGAAGCTCAGCAGAGTCCATGAACAGGAACTCGGAGCGGAACAGACCGATAGCCTCGGCGTCGTGATCGAGCGCGTTGGGCACGTCATCGGGGTTACCGATGTTGCAGGCGATGATCTTCTTGATGCCATCAGCAGTCACGGACGGCTTGCCACGGAAAGCCTCGAGGGCTGCCTTCTCGGCAGCGAAGGCCTCGGCCTTGGCGGTGTAGGCAGCGAGCGTCTCCTCGTCGGGATCGGCCTCGACGATACCCTTGCCGCCGTCGACGACAACGGTCATGCCGTTGCGCAGTGCGGTGCAGCTGTTGGAGACCGAAAGGACAGCCGGGATCTCGAGGGCGCGCGCAATGATCGCGGAGTGCGACGTGCGGCCACCGGTCTCGGTGACGATACCGGCAACGTGGGCCTTATCGATCGTGGCGGTCATGGACGGCGTGAGGTCGTGCACGACAACGACAGTGTTCTCGGGCAGGACGGAGAGGTCGACGACCTCCTTGCCCAGCAGCTCGGCCAGAATACCGGTGCGGATGTCGGCGATGTCAGCCGCGCGAAGACGGAACATCTCGTCGTCCATGGACAGGAACATGTTCTCGAACATGGTCGAGGTGTCCATGAGCGCCTGCTCGGCGCAGGTACCGCCGTCAATGGCGGCGTTGATGGCGTCGGTCATGCCCGGGTCCTGAGCCAGGACAATGTGTCCGCTCATGATCTCGGCCTCGGCCTCGCCCACCGTCTCCTTCATGTGGTCGGCCTGAGCCTGGGTCTTCTCGCAGAAGACCGAAAGAGCGGACTGATAGCGCTCCTTCTCTGCTGCCGAATCAGCAACCTCATGCGGCTCAAACGTCAAGTCGGGATCGACGGCGACCATGACGGTGCCGATACCGATGCCCTCGGAAGCGTTGACTCCCTGATACATTCCCATTCCTCTCTCCGTGTCATGTGATAAAGCGTTTTGCCATATCCATGACAAAAGAGCGCAGTTACCTTACAACAGGTCACTGCGCCCCCAAATATGAACTTAGTTGTTCAACATGCGACCCGTTTGAGTTCTACTCGCCAAGACCGCTCTTGATGAGCTCGATGGCAGCAGCCAGAGCCTCGGCCTCGTCAGCGCCGTCACACTTGACCTCGACCTCGGTGCCGCAGGGGATACC
>DBFDDV010000090.1:0-4324 GCA_048302525.1 Collinsella sp.
CGGCCTCGACTTCCTTGGCGCGGGCCTCGATCACCGAGGCGAGCTGCTTGCGGACCATGGCGACGTAAGCGTCCTCCAGGGCGGAGGAAGCGGACTTAGCGGGAATCTTCATTTCGGCAAGATGACCCATCAGTTCCTTGGAGGTCATGCCGAACTCTTTGGCCAGGGTGGACACACGGACTTTTGCCATATGACTTCACCTACCCTTTCTGGCACCTTGGGTGCCTAGAGACTGAACGAGCGTGGAAGACGCGCCGGGACCCGCCCGGCGCGAACGCGCGCTAGATCAGGTCCTCCGCATCATCGAAGGCGTCGGTGTCGTGGACACCGCAGAAACGGGAGCCGGGACGAGCCTGGTTGCGGCACTGGATACCGTCCTCGGACACGTACTCGCAGCGGCGGACGTCCTCGTCCTCCTCGTCACCGATCAGGTCGGCGGCGGGCTCCTCGTGAACGGGAACGTTCTTGAGGATGTCGGCGGCAAGCGTCTCGGACTTGATGTCGATGTGCCAGCCGGTCAGGCGCGCGGCGAGGCGGGCGTTCTGGCCCTCCTTGCCGATGGCGAGGGACAGCTGGTCGTCGGGCACGATGACGCCGGCGTAGGCCTTCTCCTCGTCGATGAGGACGCGGGTGACCTTAGCGGGCGAAAGGGCGTTGGCAACGTAGACGGCAGGATCGGCATCCCACAGGATGACGTCGACGCGCTCGCCACGGAGCTCGCCCACGACAGCGCGAACACGGCTGCCCTTGGGGCCGACGCAGGCGCCCACGGGATCCAGACGGTCGTCGAGCGAGTGGACGGCGACCTTGGAGCGCTGGCCGGGCTCGCGGGCGATCGACTTGATCTGGACGGTGCCCTCATAGATCTCGGGCACCTCCTGCTCAAACAGACGACGCATGAGCTCGGGGTGGGTACGGGAGATGACAATCGGCGGACGGCTGTGCTCGCCACGAACCGGCTGCAGGTTGGAGTTGGGGTCGCGAACGTCGATGATCACGGCCTTGATGTGCTGGTTGTGCAGGTAGCGCTCGCCCATCGGACGCTCGTTGCGCTCGTTCTCGTAACGGCGCTGGTCGAAGTGCGGCAGCTCGGCCTCGACGCCCTCGCGGATCTTGACAATCGTGAAGTCGGGTGTGGACTGCAGCACGGTACCGCTGATGAGGTCACCGATGCGGCCGGAGAACTCCTCGTAGATCTGCTCGCGGGCGGAGTTGCGCACGATGGCGTTGATCTCGGCCTTGGCGTGCTGGGCAGCGATGCGGCTCGTGTTCTTGGGGGTGACGTCAATCTCCTCGAACTCGGTGAAGTTGCCCTCCTCGTCCATGGAATCGTCGATCGGCTCCAAGCGGTAGACGTAGATCTTGCCGGTGGTGCGGTCGATGGTCACCTTGGCGCCCCACTCAAGATGCAGGATCTCGGCATAGCTCTTGGCGAGCGACTGCTCCAGGCGGTCGATCAGGTAGAGCTGGTCGATGTGCTTCTCCTGGCAAAGCTCCATCAGGGCGGACATCATGTCGGATGCTGCCATCTTACTTTCCTTCCTTCGCGGGCTTGAAGTCGTAGGTGGGCTTCAACTTGCACTTTTTAACATCAGAGAAATCGAGGGTAACGGACTCGCCGCCCTCGAGCTCGAGGGTCACGTTCGTCTCGGTGGCGGCGGCAATCTTACCGGCGTACTTGCGACGGCCCTCGGTAGCGGTGGAGGTGAGCTCGCAGTTCTCGCCCACAAAGCGGGTAAAGTCGCACGGGCGGCGCAGCGGGCGCGCCATACCCGGGCTCGACACCTCGAGCGTATAGCTCGAAGAGATGGGGTCGAGCTCCTCAATCACATCGCCGACCCACTTGGTGTTGGCCGTGACGTCGTTGAGCGAAAGGCTCTGACCCTCGGCACCCTCGATACGCACGCGCACGCAGGGGGCCTTGGTGGCACCCACGAGCTCGACGTCGACGATGTCGACATCGTGCTGGGGAGCGACGGCCTCGAGCGCGTCGATGATCGCCTGCTCGGTCTTGGTCTTGACCATTGCGGCACCTCCATCCATACAAAAAAGAAGCGGGGCCGAAACCCCACTTCTTTCAATTACAACTTCATTTGCAAGCAAACTATACCAATAGCTGCGGAAACGTGCAAGCACAGTACGAATCTGCAGGTCAGCGTGCACACAGCTTCTCCACAAGAATAGGACAATTGACCGAAGACACCATGGCAGGTACATGCAAAACGAGGGACGGCCCAAACGGACCGTCCCTCGTTTATTGCATGTCAGCTTTGCGCGCAGCGCTTACTTGACCACCAGGTTGACCAGCTTGCCGGGCACGCAGATGGCCTTGACGACCGTCTTGCCCTCGAGCCACTTGGCGACGGCGGCCTCGGCGGCAGCCTGCATCTCCTCGTTGGAGGCATCGCGGGCAACGTCGACGCGGCCGCGGACCTTGCCGAGCACCTGGACCACGATCTGCACCGTGTCCTCAACGGACTCGGCCAGGTCGAACTCGGGCCAGGCGGCGGTGTAGGCGTTGCCCTCGCAGCCGAGGGCCTCGTGCCACAGCTCGTCGGCCCAGAACGGGCAGATGGGGGCAAGGACGCTCACGATATCCTTAGCCACGCCGTAGCACAGCGCCTTGTCGCGGGCGGTACCCTCGGTGGCGTTGAGGTAGGCGCTCGCCGCGTTGACGAGCTCCATGACGGCCGAGATCGCGGTGTTGAACTGGCCGCGATCGAAGTCCTCGGTGCACTTGGCGATGGTGCGGTGACGCTCGCGATAGAGCTTCATCGCAACCTCGTCGAGCGCGGACTTGTCGAAGGCCACGTTGGCGTCACCGGACTGGACGAGCTGCCAAACGATACGCCAGGCGCGCTTGATGAAGCGGTTGGCGCCCTCAACGGCCTTGGGATCCCAGTCGAAGTCCTTCTCGGGCGGAGCGATAAACAGGATCGCCAAACGCATGGTGTCGGCGCCGTAGGGCTCGATGACCGAGCTCGGGGGCACGACATTGCCCTTGGACTTGGACATGGTGTCGCCGTTCTCGTCCTTGACCATGCCCTGGCACAGCAGGTTGGTGAAGGGCTCGTCCACGCTCAGCAGGCCCAGGTCGCGCAGCGCCTTGGTAAAGAAGCGACTGTAGAGCAGGTGCAGAATGGCGTGCTCGATGCCGCCAATGTAGTTATCGACGGGCATCCAACGGTCGGCGGCCTCTCGGGAGAAGGGCAGCTTGGTGTTGTGCGGATCGGTATAGCGCAGGTAATACCAGCTGGAGCAGGTGAAGGTGTCCATGGTATCGGTCTCACGCTTGGCCGGGCGGCCGCACACCGGGCAGGTGGTCTCGTAGAACTCCTTGCACTCGGCAAGGGTCTCGCCGGCGCCCAGGTCAAGGTTCTCGGGCAGCGTCACCGGCAGCTGATCCTCGGGCACGGGCACGATGCCGCAGTGCTCGCAGTGGATGGCCGGGATGGGGTTGCCCCAATAGCGCTGGCGGCTGATGAGCCAGTCGCGCAGACGAAACTCGACCTTGCGACGACCACAGCCCATGGCCTCGAGGTCGGCCACGATTGCAGCCTCGCCCTCGGAGTGCTTACCACCGCGCATGCCGGTGTACTTGCCGGACTGGACGAGGGTGCCCTCGGCAGCGTGAGCGCAATCCCAGTCGACGGTCTCGGCATGGAAGGTATCGATGGTCTCGCCGCTGGCCTCGACGGCAGCGCGATCGTCATCGTCTAGGATGATCGGCACGATCGGCAGGTCGTACTTACGGGCAAACTCAAAGTCGCGCTGGTCGCCACAGGGAACGGCCATGACGGCACCGGTACCGTAGTCGGCGACGACATAATCGGCAACCCACACGGGGACCTTCTCGCCGTTGACGGGGTTTACCACATAGCGGCCCGTAAAGGCACCGTGCTTCTCGAGGGTGCCCTGGGCACGCTCGACGGCAGAGATATGCTTGGAGTCCTCGACGATCTTGGTGACGGCCTCCTCGTACTCCGTGCCCTCGACGAGCTCATGCAGGCCGGCGTACTCGGGAGCCAGGACAAAGAAGGAGACGCCAAAAAGGGTGTCGGCACGCGTGGTAAAGACGGTGATCTTGCCCTCATCGCCCTCGATGGGCTCGCCATCCTGGTCGCACAGGGTAAAGTCGACCTCGGCGCCCTCGGAGCGACCGATCCAGTTGGCCTGCATCTGCTTAACGCGCTCGGGCCAGCCGGGGAGCTTCTCCAGGTCGTCGAGCAGCTCCTGAGAGTACTCGGTAATCTTGTAGTACCACTGCTCAAGGTCGCGCTTCTCAGGCTCGGTGCCGCAGCGCCAGCACTTGCCCTCGGTAACC
>DBFDDV010000091.1:0-10753 GCA_048302525.1 Collinsella sp.
CTGCTCTACAGTCCTGCTCACGACGGAGGCCACATTAAGTGGCCTCCTGTTCGTGCGGAACTCGCGACAAATTAAACTCCGCGCCGGGCGCCACTCAGCCGGGAGACAACGTGCTCGAAACCTTAAATAGCCTCCTCTCCAAACGGGCACGTTGAATGCACGGTACAATTGCTTCGGACTTTTCTTTTATTTAATAGTGGGGTTAATTCATGGCAGAATCTCGTGCGGAGCGTAAGGCTCGTCGTGCTTTGATCGAGGCGGCTGAGGAGTCGGGGGAGAGAAAATCTTCTAAGAAATCCAAGTCGTCTCTGAATGCGAAGGGTAAGTCGGCTAAGGGCAAGCGTCCCGGCTCTCGTCGGAACGAGGATAAGGCATCTCAGACTCGCTCCAAGCGCTCGCATAAAGATCAGGTTTCGTCTGCGCGTAAGGCTGTGGATCCCAAGTCTCCCTGTTCCATCATGAGAGCTTGTGGCGGATGCACGGCGCTCAATCGTCCTTATAAAAAGCAGTTGGCGGCTAAGCAGGCTGCTATGGAGGAGCTGTTTGCCGAGCTTTGTGAGCGCGAGAGCATTGCTGTCGATCCTATTCGCGGTATGGGCGTCACCCTTGGCGACCCGGGTAAATATCCTGCGCCGCGTGGCTTTCGTCATAAGGCTGCCACTCCCTTTGCTCCCGGTAAGGAGGGCGCTGTCCGTTGCGGTTTCTTTGAGCGCGGCACGCACAAGATCGTTGCCGTACCCGAATGCCCCGTCGAGGCGTCGGGCGCTCGTCAGATTCTCAACGGCATCGCACGCGAAGCTGAGCGGTTGCATATTCCCGCCTTTAACGAGGACAAGCATCTTGGTTTGCTTCGCTATGCCGTCATCCGCTGCGGTTGGCGTACCGACCAGGTCATGGTTACGCTCGTGACCGCCCAGCGTGACTTACCGCATGCGCAGGAATTCTTTGAGGCCGTCGCCGCACTCGATCCGCGCATCGTCACCGTCGCCCAAAACATCAACGGACGCCCCGGCAACGCCATCCTCGGCGAGGAAACCCGCATCGTGTATGGCGCCAAGTGCATGCGCGACCAGCTACTCGGCTGCGAGTTCGATATCTCCCCCACCGCGTTCTACCAGACCAACCCGCAACAGACCGAGCTGCTCTATCAGCTCGCTATCGACGGCATGGATTTGCACCAGGGCGATGTGCTCATGGATGCCTACTGTGGCAGCGGTACCATCGGTCTTTGCGCAGTTAAAGATGCCCAGAAAAAGGGCATCGGCATTATGCTGCTCGGCGTGGAGCGCAACCCGGCGGGCATTGCCGACGCACGTCGCAATGCCGAGCTCAACGGCCTCACCCGCAGCGCCTGGTTTATGGCCGACGACGCCACCGATTACATCCTGGATGCCGCCGATAACAACGAGCGGGTCGATGTCCTTTCCATCGATCCGCCGCGCGCCGGCTCCACGCCCGAGTTCCTCGAAGCTGCCTGCGCGCTTAAGCCGCGCCGCATCACCTATATCAGCTGCAACCCCGTAACTCAAGAGCGCGACCTGCATCAGCTCCTCGACGGAGGCTATTGCCTGCTCAAGATCACGCCCGTCGACATGTTCCCTCACACCGACCACACCGAAACCGTAGCGGTCCTCGAACGCCGCTAACCAACCTCAGTAGATTTTTGGGACAAGAAAGGGGGCGACCCGCCTGGGCCGCCCCCTTCGCTTGGTTTATAAACTCCGCTACATCCCATTGCGCAGATCGCACACGCCGGCTGCCGCCATCTCGCGCAGCAGCGTCTCGCGGTCGCGCGTCACGATCAAATCCAGCGGGAAGTGAATCTCGTCGAGCATCTTGCGCGCGTGATCGAGCTTGCCAATGGCCATGCCAATGTGGGCATCGGTCGACACGCCAATGCCCACGCCCAGCTCGGCGCAGCGCTCGGCAATCTTGCGGCATACGGCCCAATGCTCAGTGTCGACACCGTGTTCAAGACTATGGTTGTTGATCTCGATAATCTTGTGCTTGGCCTTAGCTGCCAACAGCACCTCGTCGATATCGAACGGCACACCCGAACGCCCCGTGTGACCCAGCATGAACACCTTGGGGTGCTCCAGGGCATTGATATACATCTCGGTCGTCTGGGCCAGCGTCGCGCCCTCAGCAATCTGCGGATTATGCACGCTTGCAACCAAATAATCCAAATTACGCGTAACCAAATCGAACAGCGAATGCTGACGGCTGTACGAATCGCCGGCAATATCGAGCGTGACAGGAGTGTCCTCGCCAAACAGGCTTCCGTCCAGCGAAACGATATCGGCCTCGGCACCACGCAGCACCAGCACGCCGCTCCAAATGCGCGGCCAGATATCCTGGTTGATAAAGAACTGGTAACTGCGCAGGTCATTGGGGCAAGCCGTAACCATAGAGCTCAAATGGTCGGCAGATCCGAGCACCTGCAGACCACGCTCTGCCGCCCAGTACACATTCTCCTCAATGGTCGAATATGCATGCGCAGAGAACATCGTATGGGTATGAATGTCACAAGAAAGCAGGTAGGGCATCAGGTCTCCTTATCTGGCACGGCCGTCGCTTATATTCATTGTACGCATAGCCTTCGATAGTCGTAAAACCACTCCATCCCAAAGACACAACGTCCATGACAACGGGGTCCGGCTTAACACCAAACCCCGTTTCACGTAAAACATTGTAGGCAGAGCGCTTTACTTTTAACGATACTCGTCCGCCAACTGTTTCCAAGCGGGTAGCGAATTGACAATCGTTTCGTAGCTCACGCAATAGCCCAGGCGGAACCAACCCGGCATACCAAAGCTGTCCGAGGGAACCGCAAGCAACTCATACTTCTTTGCGCGCTCGCAAAACGCATTCGCATCGGGCTCCAATGCTTTCACCCATAGGTAGAACGCGCCATCCGGCTCAACATAGGTGTAGCCATACTCCGCTAGTGCGTCGGTAAGCGCGGTGCGGTTGCGTGCATAGGCCTCAACGTCACTCGGCTCATCGATGCAGTCGATAATTACGCGCTGAAAGAGCGCCGGCGCGCACACGAAGCCCAGCGTACGGGCGGCACCGGCAACGGCCGGCATCAGACGGGCAGCCTGCGGATTGGTGTTGGGAACCAAGATCCACCCCACGCGCTCACCCGGCAGCGACAGCGACTTGGAATACGAGTAGCACACGATGGTGTGCTCGTAGATCGAGGGCACCCAAGGCACCTCGGCACCGTACACGATCTCGCGGTACGGCTCATCCGAGATGAGCATAATCGGATTCTCGGGATCGCGCTGAGCGTTGGCCTCGCGCAGAACATTGGCCAGTCGCGTCAGCGTGTCGCGCGTATATACGGCACCGGTCGGGTTGTTGGGCGAGTCGATAATGACGGCTGCCGTCTTGTCGGTGATCGCCTTGAATACGTTATCCACGCTCAGCTGGAATGTGTCCTCGTTGGCAAGCGCCTCGACACACGTGCAGCCGGCCTTCTCAATCCAAACGCGATACTCCGGAAAGTACGGGGCGATAACAATAACCTCGTCGCCCGGATTCGTAACGGCGTTGAGCGCGCAGGTGAGCGAAGCCGCGGCACCCACCGTCATAAAGACGTCTTTGCCCTCATAGCTCGTGCCAAAGCGGCGGTTGAGCGATTCGGCCACAGCGGCACGACATTGCGGCAGGCCCGGTGCGGGCGTGTAGCCGTGCAGCTGGTCGCTCGGCAGCTCCAGGGCCTTCTTAATGGACTCCGCCACAGCAGCGGGTGCCGGAACGCTCGGATTGCCCAGCGAAAAATCGAATACGTTTTCCGCACCGATCTGCGCCTTGCGCTCAAGGCCATAGCTAAAAATCTCACGGATGATGGAGCTTTCCGCACCGCGAGCATACATAGTTTCGTTGATCATCTGTTCCCCTTTCGCATAGGCGCTATTGTACGCTTTAGCCGAGCAAAGTGCCGCAGCAATGTTGATTGGGGACAGACTTAAATGCGTGAAAACGCTCATTTAAGTCTGTCCCCAATCAACAGATGGCCCAATATCGCTCAAAAGAAAAAGCCTCCGCAGGTTTCCCCACGGAGGCTTTCACCACAAAGACTATTTGTCGGCGTCGGTGTCGGCACCGGCATCATCGCCGGCATCATCGGATGCGACTTCGGCATCCTCCTGCATAGCCGCCTGCGCAAAGGCTGCGGCATCGGCCGCCAGCTCTTCCTCGCTCATGCGAGGCGCACGCTTCTTGGTCGGCATGCCGGCCGCCTTGGCATTGCGCTCCTCCTTGGCCGCCAGGATATCGCCCTCGCGCTCAAGGTAGGCATCCCACTCGTTGTCGAGCAGGGCGTTCACGGCGTCGCCTTCGACGGTCTCGCGCTCAAGCAGCACCTTCGCCATCAGGTCGAGCTGATCGCGACGGGCATCCAAAATCTCGACCGCACGACGATGGGCTTCGCGCATAATGCGCTGGACCTCGATATCGATGCGGCGCGCCGTCTCCTCGGAGTAATCCTGGTGATCGGCGTAGTCGCGGCCCAGGAATACCTGATGCTGCGCCTCACCAAACACCTGCGTTCCAAGCTCCTCGCTCATGCCCAGGCGCGTGACCATCTCGCGCGCCATCTTGGTCGCGCGCTCCAGATCGTTGCTCGCGCCCGACGTGATGTCGTCGCACATGAGCTCCTCGGCAACGCGACCTCCCAAGAACACGGCGAGCTCGTCGAGCATCTCGTTCTTGGTCTTGAGGAAGTGGTCCTCCTGCGGAAGCTGCAGCGTGTAGCCCAGGGCCTGATCGCGGCTGACGATTGAGATCTTGTGGACCGGATCGGAGTGCTCCAGGATATGGCCCACCAAAGCGTGACCGCTCTCGTGGTAGGCAATCGTGGTGCGCTCGGCCTCGGTCATCACGCGACCCTTGCGCTGCGGTCCGGCAATCACGCGCTCCATCGATTCCTCGACCTCGTCCATCGAGATCACGGAACGATGACGGCGAGCGGCCAGCAGCGCAGACTCGTTGAGCAGATTTGCCAGATCGGCGCCGGTGAAGCCAACGGTCATCTGGGCGAGCTTCTCAAACTTAACGTCCTCGTCCATCGGCTTGTTCTCGGCATGCACGCGCAAGATCTGCTCGCGGCCCTTCACATCCGGACGGTCGACCGTAACCTGACGGTCAAAACGGCCGGGACGCAGCAATGCCGGATCCAGGATGTCAGGACGGTTGGTCGCAGCGATCAGGATGACCGACTCGCTTTCCTCAAAGCCGTCCATCTCGACCAGCAGCTGGTTGAGCGTCTGCTCGCGCTCGTCGTGACCGCCGCCCAAGCCAGCTCCGCGCTGACGTCCCACGGCATCGATCTCATCGATGAAGATGATCGACGGGGCCTGAGACTTGGCCTCCTTAAAGAGGTCACGCACACGGCTGGCGCCGACACCTACGAACATCTCGACAAAGTCGGAACCCGAGATGCTAAAGAACGGCACGCCCGCCTCGCCGGCAACAGCCTTGGCCAGCAGCGTTTTACCGGTGCCCGGAGGGCCAACCAGCAACACGCCACGCGGGATCTTGGCGCCCAGCTTGCGATAGCGATCCGGATCGCTCAAAAAGTCACGGATCTCCTCGAGCTCCTCGACTGCCTCGTCCACGCCGGCAACGTCTTCAAACTTGACCTTGGGGCGTGTGGCCTCGTTGGTCTTGGCGTTGGTCTTGCCAAACTGCATGTTCCTGTTGTTGGCGCCCATCATCTGGCGCATAAAGTAGAACATGATGGCGATAAGGGCGATCGTCGGAAGCACACTCATCGCCAGGTCGCCCCAAAAATCGGGATCGTTGGTGTTGACGATGTACTTGGTATCGGGGTGCTCCGCCATAAGCTCGGCAAGCGAATCGGAGCCGACATAGGTCGAGGAGAAGCTCTTGAGCTCGCTCGTATCGCCCTTGTCCTTCTTCGTCTTCCAGTAATGACCCGTCACGCTTCCGTCTTGAACCGTATAGGTCAGATCTTCGACGCGATCCTGCTTGATGGCACTCACCATCTCGCTCGTCGCGAGCTTAACGGTATTGCTGGAATTGGCAAAGCCGGAGCCCATGTTAAAGAAGGCGTAGCCCAGGAGCGCGCAAGCCAAAATAAAATACAGCCAGCCCGTACGCGTGGGCTTCTTGCCTCCGGGCACCCCCGGGATCTTAGGCTCCCGGGGAGTCTGGGAATTGTTATCGTTACGGTCGTCGGGCATCTTACGAATAAACCTCCGGTTTCAAAATGCCCAGATACGGAAGGTTACGATAGCGCTCGGCATAGTCGAGGCCGTAGCCCACCACAAAGGCATCGGGGCAATGGGTTCCAACATACTTGGGCGTGATGGCCGAGGTACGGTCCTCAACGTCCTTCCACAGGAAGGCGGCGACCTCCAGAGAAGCGGGCTTGCGGCTCTCGAGGTTCTTCATCAGATACTTGAGCGTCAGGCCCGAGTCCAGAATGTCCTCAACGATCAGCACGTCGCGACCGCGGATGTCGATATCCAGATCCTTAATGATACGCACGATACCCGAGGACTTCACACCGTCGCCATAGCTCGAAACAGCCATGAAATCGATGTTGGTCGGCAGCTCGATCTTGCGCATCAGGTCGCCCATAAAGACCACGGCACCGCGCAGGACCGCAATCAGCACCAGATCCTTACCCGCGTAGTCGCGCGTAATCTCCTCGCCCAGGCGAGAGACGATACCGTCGATATCCTCCTGCGTGAACAGAACCTTCTCGATATCCGGATGTTGAGAAGCCATGACAACCCTTTCTTGTGCTTATCGCCCACACACCGCCGTATGGACGCGAACTTCACATTCTAGCAGCGCACGGGGTAAATTTACCAGCCCGTGCGCCATCAGCGCGGGAATACCGTCAACGTCGCACAGAATAGCAGACGTGGGACGCTATTCCGCATCGACCACGCGGAGCAGATATGCCACGCGCGTTGCGGCCGTGCACTTAAAACGCTCGTCCGCGCGAACTCCGGCGACCCACACCACGGCACCTCCCGGCGCCGTCCTCACCATGGGCACGCCGGCGCGCTCGGAAACGGGAATGCGAGCCTCGCCTAGCAAGTCGGATACTTTCTTGCTTCGGCCACTCATCCCTAACGGGCACATCACGTCTCCCGGTGCGGGACCGTCCACCCACAGGCGCGCCAATCGCGCCTCGACAGGGATCTCGCCACGCGAGCCCGCCAGGATCCGCTCACTATCGCTGTCGGCAAAACCCAAGGCAGCCGCGTCTACCAAAGCTGTCACTTCCCCGGCAGCCGCAAGCTCACGGGCGCGGCGCACGATATCGCATCCCAGCTCAACGGCCATCGGCTCTGTGACCAGCATACGTCCCCCGCCCAACGGCAAACGACCGGGTACGGTAACCCAGTCCGCGACCAGGCCCTCGCGAGCCACCGGGGCCTTAAACGCCAGCATGCCAAACTCAACGCGCGCGTCAATTCCCGCCGGAAGCGTGACCGAGCCGGCACCCTCGGCAACGCAGGAAAGGACTCGCTCAACATGCCGCATCTCGGGACGAGCGTCCGGATCGATGCGTTTGATCGCCAGTCGCACGATGCGCCGCGCGATTACCACCTCGGCCGCAGCAAGGCGCCTGGCATCGAGCACCAGTGCGCCCGCTGCCTCTTTGCGCAAACAGCTTCGAAACGCCTGTGCCGACAGCTGGGATAGAAACGCATCTTCATCACCCAAGATCTCACAGGCGGCGCCAATCGTCTTGCAGACGCTCGCGTTGCGCTGCGCCACCACCGGCATCACTCGATGGCGCACGTAGTTTCGCAGATACGAGATATCCTCATTGCTCTCGTCTTCACGCCACGGCTGACCATGTACCTGTAGATAGCCCACGAGCTCGCCGTGAGTTAGGTCGAGCAAGGGACGCACCACGATATTCCTCCGGCGAGGAATGCTCGATAGGCCAGCGGGCCCCGAACCCTTAATCGCGTTCATCAAAAACGTTTCCGCGCGATCCGAAGACGTGTGCGCGGTGCAGATACGAGCCGCCGTTCGCGGTGCCCCCGTCTGGGCGCAGAGCTCGCGAACATACCTCCGCGCCGCGGCATAGCGCACCTCGCGGGCCGCGGCCTCAATATTGCCCGACTCCCCATCAAAATAAGCGTGCTCCACACACAGCGGTAAACCATATTGCGCGCAGAGCTCACGCACAAAGGCCTCGTCGCCATCGGACGCCTTGCCGCGCAGATGATGGTTTACATGCAGCACATGCAGGCGCTCGCGAGCAATGGGGGCGACACCGCGTCCGTCTTGGATATCCAGCTTTGATGTGCACGCCATAAGAAGCAGTGCCGTCGAGTCCGCGCCGCCTGATACCATGAGCACGACAGGAGCAGCCTGCTGCCTCGTCCGGGTCTCATCGACTGCCCCAGGCACGGCATGGTGTCCATAATGCTGAGATACCGTAGGCATTTGCTTCCTCCTCTATTCGTCCGCACCCATTGTATCCTTTGGAATCTTATGTCTCGTCTGCACCTTCATATCCTCGGCAGTGGCTCTAAAGGCAACTGCGCACTCATCGAGGGCCCGCAGGGGCTCATTATGGTCGATGACGGACTGTCTCGCCGCGAGACATTAAAGCGCATGGCAGAACTGAGGCTCTCGGCAGACAACGTCTCGGCTCTTCTCATTACTCATGAGCATAGCGATCACATCAAGGGCCTCGATGTCTGGTGCAAGCACTGGCACGGCCCCCTCTTTGCCAGCAGGGGCACTCTTTCGAGCAAAGAAAATCTTTCGCATCTGCCTGTCGAGGAATTCGATCCCGGTGACACCCTATCCATTGCCGGCATCCACGTGCAAACCTACTCAACGTCACACGATGTCATCAATCCAGTCGGCTATCGATTCGACACCCTCGATGATTCCATCGGCTTTGCCACCGACACCGGAGAGCTATCGAGCCAAGCCATGAACACCCTCAAAGATTGTCGAGTCCTCGCGCTCGAAAGCAACCACGATGTGACCATGCTGCGCGAGGGAGAATATCCCCGCTTTCTTCAGGAGCGCATCCTGTCTGCAAGGGGACACCTCTCCAATGGCCAAGCCGCCGAAGCCGCGCGCGAACTTGTTACCGATCGCACCGAACAGCTCATTGCCATGCATATCAGCCAAGATAACAATCGTCCGAGCCTTACCGTCAAAAGCTATGCCAAAACTCTGGCCGCAACTCTGGATGACGAGGTCGGCAGCTCCGCAACCCTTCTCCAAGGATCGCGAAAACTCTCGATACGCCCTGCGAGTCAGTATCAACCGGCAACCATTCAATAGACTGTCCTAGACAGCAAAAGGGGCCGAGAATCGCTTCCCAGCCCCTTTTGCTGTCTTTTAATAGCGCAGAACACCAACGAAGTTAGTCGATGGAGATCTTCGTAACGTTCTTCTTCTCGACGATCTTGGGAACCGTAACGGTCAGGATGCCGTCAGCGTACTTAGCCGAGAGGCCCTCGCTCGAAGCGTCCTTTAGATACACGCCACGCGTCGCGCTGTACGAGTTGAACTCCTTCTGCAGGAAGTTCTTGCCCTCGTTCTCCTCGTCTTCCTCGACATTCACGCTAATGGACAGACGGCCCTCGTTAAGCTCGACATCGATATCGTCCTTGGCGACGCCGGTCAGATAAGCCTTGACCTCATAGCCGTCGCCCTTATCCTCAACGTCAACGGGGAACGCCTTGGAAGCAATCGAGTTGTTTGCAAGGTCGGTCATATCATCAAACAGATCGAACAACGAGCTAGCAGAAGGACGAACGCCAAAAACCGAACGATAAGGAACCATGCTTGCCATGTTTACCACTCCTTTTAAGGACTGCCGAGTCATCTTCTAGGTGACTGGGACTTCTTTTGACGCTCTTATATATGCCCACCCAGTGCTCATATATACATCGACTATAAAGTTTTTTGAGTCCAGTACTATAAGCATATCTAAGTGTGTTTGACTCAGGTTTTAATAAGGTTAAGGTTCTTTGAACCAGAGCTTAAATAACAAGTATGTTCACAGCTACAAATAGCGAGGGGCTTACAATGAGCGCGTACACGTTGTTGGTAACGAGCTAAAGGGCATCATGGACGACCAAAACCAGAACAAAATGTTTATGCCGACACGGGGGGAAGATACTTCCACGCAGCCGCCGCGGTTCCATCGCCCCCACATCTCGCAAGAGCCCATTAATGATCCGGAGCCCGAGTATGTGACGAGAAATCGATATCAAACACTCGAGGATGCCCAAACGGGACGTAAACATATGGGCGTCGCCTCGGGAGACCCTGTATATCTAAAAGACGCACCATTATCTAAAAACAGCGCAGCTAGTGATGAGCCACTGAAAGCATCAGCCGCTCATCAACAAAGAGGTTCTCGACCCAAGCAAACCTTGACGCATTCGGCTCGCTATCTCGAAACGCCAAAACAGGGAAAATCAATCTTCGTTTCGTCAAGTAAAAGACGCAAGCAGCATCGACTGACAATCCTGCTTTTGATCATTGTGGCCATAGCAGTTGCCCTTGTTATTAGATTTATCTTCTTTAAATAAGGGCTCAATACCAAAAACGATAAGATCGTCTGGTGTAATTGAGTCATTTACGCCCCATAAACGCAAAATAGGGGGAGGCCGCGAGGCCTCCCCCTTCCAAGTTCAAGCGTACGGCTCGGTGCCGTCCACCGGTCAGCGGCGCCCTGGCCTCCCACGGGCTGACCCCGCAGTACTCTCGGCGCGATGGG
>DBFDDV010000092.1:0-2635 GCA_048302525.1 Collinsella sp.
CTGCTCTACAGTCCTGCGCAAGACGGAAAGCACATTAAGTGCTTTCCTTTGCGTGCGGAACTCGCGACAAACTTAAACAGCGGGCCGCCCGGACCGGGAATCCGATGTGCTCGTCGGGGCAACGTTACCTGCCAAAAAGGGACAGGTTTATTTTGATCGGTTTTATCTGGGGAAACGTCGCGCTCCAGCGGTAATCTGCTCTCATCTGTCGCATGGAAATCGGCGGCGTTTCCATTTAACGCAAAAGAGGCCGCTTCCCCTAGTAGAAAGCGGCCTCAGACCTTACGAATAGACGATAGTAAAGGACTCTTCCGTTTCGGTCTCTCCTGTTGACGTGCACCTCGTGCCCTCAAGCGTTACTGAGACCACTTGGTCGACATCAATCAACTTCGTTGGCACCCAGATGTTCTCTCCGCTATTGCGCGTATAAGAAAAATATAAGTTGAACGCCCCTGCGTCGTCATCTTCGATAATCTGCTCCGATCCATCCTTGTAGGTAACCGTTAACTTCTTCGTGACTGCGTCAATGCCCAAATCATCGATGTGTGTCTGGATAGAAAACGGGCTGATCTCGAGAGGCGAGTCATCGGAGCGGAGTTCCTTTGTATCGACGTACGCTCCAACGCTAAACTCGGGCGTCGATGCCTCGAACGGCTTCGCATCCTCGCCTTCGCCCTCGGTCCACGAGATATTCCAGGTGACCGCATGTTGAAAACCTCGCTCGCGATCCAAAGAAGCAAAGTACATCGTGCCATTAATGACAGTATCGCTTGATGTGTCCTTATCAATGGTGCAGCGTGTGTCAGCCCATTCCTCGCCGAAGTTCATGTCGGGCGTGCCGACGCCTCGTTCTTCTTCACCATAGAGAACAAGTTCGCCAGTCTCTGCTGCCGGCTTGTAGTAGTTAACACCATTTGGATTGGATAGCGTAAACGTCACAGCACCGCAGCCGTTTTGGTCGATTGCCATCTCATGGATATCGAGCGTATAGCCGTTGCCCTCGACGGACAGATTAACCTCCTGGACTGCACCCTCCAGGCTTTGGGGCGCGATGCCATCACCAAACTCTCTGGTGTAGGTATATTTAGTCCCCGATGAGCCGCCGTTTGTCCAGGTAATGGAATCCCCGTTGACGTGGTTTCCCCAGGCTGAGGCAAAATAGCTGGAATTGATAACGGCGTAGGCGACCCCTCCGGTCGCCAACACTCCGACAAGACACCCGATAACCGCAACATAGAGGGGCTTAGCATGACCCCTTTTGCGAAGCGGCTCGCCTTCAGCTGCATTAAGAACGCGATCGGCAAGATCGCTATCGGCTTGGATGGACTCGAAGGCCTGCTTGATTTGATTGGATTTCACGGTCGCCCTCCTCTAGGATGAATTTGAGCTTAGATCGACCGCGAGCTAAACGCGTTCGAACGGTCGCGGCTGGTACATGCAACAACTCGGCAATCTCTGAGGTCGAAAAGCCTAGATAGTAATAGAGCACGATGGGAACACGGAATCGTTCCGGAAGTCGCATAACGTCTGACAGGACCACCTTGGTCTCATCCTGCGCTGCCGAGAGTGAATCGGCCAAGTTCTCAATATCCTCTATGCGCCTCCATGGCTTTCGAAAGAGCGATTTACATTCATTGATCGTGACCCGGATAAGCCAACGGCGAAGATGTTCCCAACTTTCAAATTGCGCATCGCTTTTGAGTAACTTCAGAAAGACGTTTTGAGCGACATCGTCGGCGTCGGCGCGATCACGCAGGTACGTCAATGCGATTCGAAACACGACATCCCGGTGATCTTCGACCGCCTGTCTAAAAGCTTGTTCTTCCATAATCACCTCCCGGTGACGTTAATGGTTCTCGATGAGGCCCTCACCATAGATACGCTTTGACCGAACGAAATGTTTCAAATTCAAGCAGGAATAACCTACCAAAATAAACCTGTCCTTTATTGGCAAGGGATCAATGGAACGCAACAGGTTGAGCATACGCAAGCGAGCGGCCCCCAGAGCGTACAAGGTGGCATGAAAAAGGCAGGGCATTGACCTTTTGGTCATGCCCTGCCTTTTGAATGACAGATTGTAGCTCTGGGGGCCGCGCAGCGACGGAGGTCGCCGCCGTTCGTTAGAACGGCGGAACTAGTTACTCCTCGTCGTTGTCCTTGGCCTCTTCGGCGTCGTCGGTGTCCACGAGCTGGTTGAGCAGCTCGTCGAGGGAAGCCATGTCCTCGTTGATGACACCGTTGGCGGGAGCCTTCTTGTCGTCGATCGGGGCGCCCAGGAGCTCCTCGTCGGCGTCGGCGTGATGCGTCGGAGCGGAGGTACCCAGCAGGATATCGTCCGGACCGTCGGGGCTAAAGACCATCTGCAGCAGCTGCGAGAGGTCTTCCTCGTCGGCAACGTCGTCGTTGTTCTCGAGGATGTAGAGCAGGTCGTGGGCCTCCAGGCCGTCACGGAGCTCCTCGATCGCCTTGGCACCGATGCCATCGATGCGCAGCAGATCCTCCTCGGACTTGCCGACCAGGTCGCCGACCGTCTCGATGCCGACCTCGCTGAACTTGTTGGTCCAGCGCTGCGACACGCCCAGGTCGTCGAACAGGTACAGACGAGCCTTCTCGGCGGAGATGGTGTGGCCGTTGC
>DBFDDV010000093.1:0-31005 GCA_048302525.1 Collinsella sp.
TGAACAATCGCAAGTGTCCGGCGAGGGGGCGGCTTTGTAAAGCCGTTTGGCCCCACCCGCATAGCGGGTGGTTTCTGATGCGGCGCGCTGCGCGCCCCGCACAGGCTAAAGCCTCTAAATGCAACAAGGCCCGGCTCCGCTGCAACGGAGCCGGGCCTTGGTCGCTAGGACGGCGGAACCAACTATTCCACGGTCACGCTCTTAGCGAGGTTTCGGGGCTGATCGACATCGCAACCTCGCAGGATGGCTACCTCGCGGGCGAGCAACTGCAGCGGGACGCTCGCCGTGATGGGGCTGAACACGTCGCGGACTGCCGGCACGCGGATGATGCAGTCGGCGATCTTGTTGATCTCCTCGTCGCCCTCGGTGGCAACGACGATGACCTTGGCACCGCGCGCCTTGCACTCCATAAGGTTCGACACGGTCTTGTCGTAGGTGGCACTCTTGGTGGCCACGGCGATGACAGGGAAGCCCGGGTCGATCAGGGCAATGGGGCCATGCTTCATCTCACCGGCGGCATATGCCTCGGCGTGCAGGTAGCTGACTTCCTTGAGCTTGAGCGCACCCTCGTAGGAAATAGCGGCACCCATGCCACGGCCCACGAACAGCGCCGACTGCGCGTCCTTGCACAGCAGGGCGGCCTCATGCACGGCCTCGGTCTGGGTATCCAAAATCCACTGGATCTGCTCGGCCGTATCGGAAAGCTCGCGGAACAGCATGCGCGCCTGCTTGGTGGTCAGGCGGTACTTGACCTGTGCCAACAGCAGAGCCAAAAGCGTGAGGCTCACAACCTGGCCGATAAAGCTCTTGGTTGAGGCGACCGCGATCTCCTTGTTAGCCTTGGTGTAGATGACGCCGTCGCTCTCACGCGCCACGGGGCTGCCCACCACGTTGGTGATGCCGAAGACCTTGGCACCCTTGATGCGCGCATCGCGAATGGCGGCAAGGGTATCGGCCGTCTCGCCCGACTGGGACACGGCAACGACAAGCGTCGTCGGCGTAATGATGGGATTGCGATAACGGAACTCGCTGGCCGCCTCCACCTCGGTGGGGATGCGAGCCCAGCCCTCAATGAGATTCTTGGCAATGAGGCCAGCGTGATAGCTGGTGCCGCAAGCGATCACGTAGACGCGGTCGATGTCGTTGAGCTCCTCGAGCGAAAGGCCCAGCTCGTCGATGTCGAGCTCGCCAGCCGGCGTCATACGACCAACCAGCGTGTCGCGCACGACGCGCGGCTGCTCGTGGATTTCCTTGAGCATAAAGTCGGGATAACCGCCCTTTTCTGCCATGTCCAGGTCCCAGTCGATGTGGGTGACCTTGGGCTCGATAACGTTGCCGGCCTCGTCGGTGTACTCGACGCCTGCGGGCGTGAGCTTGGCAAACTGACCGTCCTCGAGCACCACGACATCGCGGGTGGCGTCGATGAGCGCGATGACATCGGAGGCGACATAGGCGCCGGTCTCGCCCGCGCCGACCACGATCGGGGAATCCTTGCGGGCCACGGCGATCACGCCGGGCTCGTCAGCGCACACGGCGGCCAGACCATAGGCACCGACCACGTGGGTGCAAGCCTCGCGCACGGAGGCCATCAGGTCGTGCGTCTCGGCATAAGACTCTTCGATCAGATGCGCGAAGACCTCGGTGTCGGTCTCGCTCTTAAAGTGGTGGCCGCGGCCCTCCAGCTCTTCGCGCAGCTCGGCGAAGTTCTCGATGATGCCGTTGTGGACGATGGCGATACGACCGTCGCAGCTGGTGTGGGGGTGAGCGTTAACGACGGAGGGCTTGCCGTGGGTGGCCCAACGGGTGTGGCCGATACCGCAGGTAGCGTCGCTGTCAATGTTGGAAAGCTCGCTCTCCAAGCCCGCGACCTTGCCCACGCGGCGGATGACGTCGAGGTGCACCGCGGCGTCCTCGCCCACCTCGAGCGCGACGCCCGAGGAGTCATAGCCGCGATACTCCATACGCTTGAGGCCCGTGACCAGGATGTTCTTTGCAATATCAGAGCCGGTGTAGCCGACGATTCCGCACATAAGATAAATCCCTTCGTTCGCGTGACTGCAAGACGTCCACGCACAAAGGGCGCTGAGACGTACAACGTTCGAGTATTGTACTCACGCAAACGCAAGCTGATATACCAGAAGTGGTATCTCAACTTAGATACCACTCGATGCACACACGTCCAGCCGGTCCAAACCACCACAAAGGTACCTGCCCCCTTCGTGGTGGTCGCGCTGGCAACAGCGTTTCCCCAGATAAAACCTGCCAAAATAAACCTGTCCCTTTTTGGAAGGTTTGGGATGCTACAATCTGGCTTGTACTTGAAACGCATCAAAGGGGCCGCTATGGCAAAGGTTAAAATCAGCGACGTCGCGCGCGAAGCTGGGGTTTCGTTGGGCACGGTTTCCAACGCGCTCAACCATCCCGAAAAGCTGCGCCCCGAGACCCTCAAGCTCATCAACGAGACCATCAGTCGCCTTGGCTACCTGCCCAACCAAAGCGCTCGTCAGCTCGCGGGCGGCGCCACCAAGTCCTTTGGCCTGGTGCTCCCCCGTCTCGATCACGGCTTTTCGCTCCAAATCGCCAGCGGCGCCCACAACGAGGCCCGCAAGCACGGCTACGACTTGCTCATCGCCAACGCCGATAACGACGATATTCTCGAGGACCATTACCTGCGCTACTTTATGGGCACCCAGATGTCCGGCGTCATGGTTCAGCCCATGGCATCCCCCGACTGGCACCCCGCCATGACCAAGATGCCCGTGCCGATCGTCCATCTGGACATCCATTGCTCTGAGCCCGGCTACTACGTAGCGGCCGACAACGAGGCCCAGGGTCGCATCATTGCCGAACTTGCTATCGCCCGCGGCGCGCACCATATTGTCGTCGTCGGCCGAGCAGCATTTATGCAACTCACCCTGCGCGTCCTTGGCATTCATAAGGCGCTCGCCCTGCACCCCGATATCAAGATCGAAGTCATCGACGCCGGCGAATGGAATACCGCTGCCGACGGCTACGGCATCGGTGCCCAAATCGCCGAGCGCCCCGCGGACGAACGTCCCGATTTTGTCGTCGGTCTGACCGATGTGTTGGCCTCGGGCGTCGTTTCGGCACTGGTCGACAAGGGCATCTCTGTCCCCGGGCAAGTACGCGTGGCCGGATGCGACGGCAACCCGCTCGCTTGGAGCGGATCGGTCCCGCTCACTACGGTAGCGCCCCCGGGCTACGAGATTGGCCGCAAGGGTGTCCAACTGCTGATGGAGCAAATCGAGAACAAGGCCCCGGCAAAGATCAAGCATATCCGTGTCGGCTCCGCAGCGCGTACCGTCACCGCAGTCGCCGCCGAGGATATCAACCGCCAAGAACTGGTACGTCCGTTCCTACTGGAACGCGCCAGCACCCAGGCAAGCAGCCAGACCGACGCCACGGCCATCAACCTCGGTGCGTATCTATAGCACGCCCGCGAGTATGCTAAGTCGCCGCTTAAGCAAAAGGGGCCCGACCATTGCCGGACCCCTTTTGCTTAAGCGCAAACGTAAGCAATTGCTCGTTTCAACGCCGCAATTGTCTAGCGCACGGCCTTGACCGCCGCCGCCAGATCGAACAGCGTATCGAGCACGGCCTCGCAGCCATCCACCACGTCCTGCGGCGGCGGCACGATATCGGGGACGGCAAAGACATGGCAGCCGGCCGTAATGCCCGAGACGCAGCCGTTGCGCGAATCCTCGACCACGGCACATTCCTCGGGAGCAAAGCCCGCGCGCTCGCAGGCAAGCAGATACATCTCGGGGTCGGGCTTGCCGTGCACGACGTCCTCGCCACACGTTACCGTTTCAAACTTGTCAAAGAGGCCAACCATCTTAAGGTTGCGCTCGGCCGTAACGAGGCGCGACGACGTCGCTAGACCAACGTGATAGCCCGCAGCCAGCAGCTCGTCTAGGCACTCGGCGGCGCCGGCCTTAAGCTCCAGCTCGGTCTTGACCATCTCGTCGCGAATCTCCTTGTGGCGACGATAGATCGCCTCGGTGGTTTCGTGGCTGCCATAATGTTTATCGAGGATGTCCATAACATCGGGCAGCGTGCGGCCGATAAACTGATGGATCAGCGCTTCATCAATCGCGAGCCCCAGCTCAGCGGCGCCTGCCTTCCAGGCCTTAATCCCCAAACGCTCGGTATCGACCAGCGTTCCATCCATGTCAAAAATAACAGCCTTGATCATATCGGTCCCCCATCGACTCTCGCTGTCGCGTTGCTGTAACTCTACCGCATTTGGCAACTTGTATATAACGTATATACCATATTGCACTTTCGTTACATAGGTAGAAGTCTTATGGCAAGTAACGCATTAGGATTATAGTTTTCGATCGAGTACTCAACGATAAGGACCGTTTCATGATTTTAGACACCACGGCACCCGCAGAGGAGCTTCAAGACAAGCTATCGGCGCTCGAACAGCTGCTTTTGGCATACGGGCGCGTGGCTATCGGGTTTTCCGGCGGCGTTGACAGCAGCTTTTTGGCCGCCGTATGCGCCCGCATCATGCCTACCAATACCCTCCTCGTCCATCTCACCACGCCGCTCATCGGCACGCCCGAGCAGGCCTCGTTTGAGCGGTCCGTTGATGGACAAGCCAATGAAGGGGCACATTTTAAGCTCCCCGTGCTCAATCTTTCGGTCGATCAGCTGCAGCTCCCCCAAGTAGCCTGCAACGATGCTAATCGCTGCTACCACTGCAAGCACGCCGGCTTTACCGCCATCGTCAACCACGCCAAGTCGCTCGGCTTTCCCACCGTCATCGATGGCAGTAATGCAAGCGATCGCGGTGACTACCGCCCCGGCATGCGTGCGGCAGAAGAGCTCGGCGTACGCTCACCCCTTATGGAGGTCGGCTTTACCAAGGACGAAGAGCGCAAGCTGCTGCGCGCATGGGGCTATCCCGTTTGGAACCTGCCGGCGGGAGCATGTCTTGCCACCCGCGTCCCCACGGGCGAGGAGCTTACGCGCGAGAAGGTCGATTTAATCCGCGCCTGCGAGGATTACCTGCACGATCTTGATCTGGCACAGGTACGCGCGCGCTTGATCGGCGGCTGCATGCATATCGAGGCCGCACCCGCAGATGTCGCCAAGATTGTTGCCCTCGGTGGCAACGCCGTCGATGCCGAGGGCAAAACCCCGCTGCCCGCCGTTATCGAGTCCGCGCTGCGCGAACTGGGCTGCGACCATATCTCCCCTGAGGTCACCCCCTACATCCACGGCAACATGAACCTTTAGGTTACGCCGTTTTACAAACGGCGTAACTGCTCGGCGCTGCGCAGGCCCCGGGCACGGCAATCTGACGTTCAACTTCACGGGCGCGACCAAAAGGTCAGCGCCCGCTTGTTTCACGTCACCTTACCGCACCCGGAGCCTGCTCGCTCGCATATGCTCAACCTGGACTGCGTTAACTGACCTACCAAAAAGGGACAGGTTTATTTTGGCAGGTTTTATCTGGGGAAATATCGCGAGACAATCGCCCCTCCAGCACCCATCTGGCCTCGAGAGGCACTAGAGAGGCGACCCGGCTGCATCTACTTCTTCCGATATCGGCGGTTACGACTCGTCGATGAACCCATTACTTCGATGAGCCCTTTATCCGCCATTTTTGGCAGATGGTAACGGACAGACGAAATTCTGACCCCCGATGCAACCGCTATTTCTCGCGCCGTCATATCCACTTCGGCGCTGAGAGCCTCCAGGATCCTATCCGCCGTCGAAGCTGACGGTTCTCTGTTCCTATCGATAATTTCGAACGTGTCTTTGCCGCATTTTGACAGGGCATGTTTATCTACAAGGTCCCCGCAGATCAGGCGAATGTCATCCGAATCCCACTTCAGGGCCTCTCGTATTTTTTGAACATCGCATACGCACCCATGCTCCCGCATAAACATGAGCAATGTTTCTTCGCGATCCGTCAGCTCGGTGCCCACATGGTTCTGAATCCACGTGCGGTTTTCAGCAAGCTCCGCCCCGTGCCGGGAAAGCAGCACCGTAAACGAATCGGCCTTAACGATAAATTTCGGCCTGCCAAGCGAACGAGACTCCATCTCGCGAATCATAGCCGGGATACCAGATCCCTGGCTTTCCGCAACGGCCCCCTCGGCATGCTCTAACGGCGTCGCCCCCATTAGGCTCATGAGCTTTGGGTTTCGGCAGCGCGATTCCCCGTCTGCAAGATTGTCCACCGTCTTTCCGCCCCAAAGGCCGCCAGGGTTTTTGATCTCTATTCTGTCTGGATAGATATCGACACTCACGGCCTGCCCCACAAACATGGGCGAATATTCTCGATGGATGCAGGCATTTGCCAAGGCCTCGCGCAAAACCTCCTGGGGAACTTCCCAATCCTCCCTTCTGCCAGCGCCTTGCACTATCGTCGCTTTGCGCAAGTTTCGTCCAATCGCGGCAAGGGCATCTTCGATGCAAGCCGGAATCGGGCCATCGCACAACTGGCGGTCAATAAACCGGGGTTGCCCGGGTGCAGATTTTTCCACATCGGAATGAACGGCGACATCGATCATCAGTTTAGGATAGAACTGCTGGGGGTAAATTCCCGCCGACAGAAGCCCCGCGAGCTTCACGGCACCATCCTTTGTAGTGATATTGAGTCTGACCAGCTGCTTTTCCAGCGTATCGGCCCCGCGCAAAACGCGCGGGGTCTGCAGCCGGCGATTTGCGATAATAGACCGCACGACATCTGGATCCAAATCCTCGACCGTTGCCTCCGAAACCACCGTTCCGTCTGCATCGCTCGGAAGCAACGCACTCTGCAGCTCATATAGCTCAGCGGGTGACATCTTGATATCTTTATCATCCACGCGCTTGTAGCTACCGTTCTGCACGCCGCGCGCGCCGATATAGCAAGGCTTCGCTTTAAGCTCAAGTTCAAAGATGCGCACCAGAAGCACCTGGAGCCCGTCGACCTCGCCTCGATCAAGCTCATACCGCGGCGCATGGGCCACCACTGCCGCTGAGCCTCCGTCTCCGATACCCGAAACAAACTGATCGCGCACCCTATCGATAGCAAAGTTAGCCGAAGGAACAAATCCTTCGGCCTCGTTCAGGCCCAAAATAATGAGCCCACCCGCAGTGTTCGCAAAAGCGCTCACTGTCTCCCATACGTCTGCGCTCAATTTATTCGTGCAGGCTTTAACTTCTACCGATGCGTCATCAGTCCCCCGCCTGCGAAGGCGCTCAACAATAAGGCCAAGAGGTTCATCCAGCAGCATTGGCATTCCGTCTCTCTAAAACGATAGATTTATCTCTCTAAAGTATAGTATATCTCTCTAACTTTAGAGAGATAGGTACCTTATTTTAAAGAGAAATTTAGAGAGATGCATCAAATTCACTGCTAGATTGCCTAAGGTTATCTCTTTAACTGGCTTTCTCTTTAGAGAGACCTTTAGAGAGACGAGCGCAACCTCTCTAATCATGGGCTCCTCTCTTTAAAGTGCGCACATCCCAACCGCACCTTAAGCTGCGGTGAAATAACTCACGATCACCCACCGAAAAGGGACAGGTTTGTTTTGGCAGGTATCATTTGGGGAAACGCCGAATAGCTTCATATACACAACCGCCGCAGCTCCATATGAGGCAAATGAATCCGTAGCATTTGTCCCAAATCTTAAGTATTTGTTCGACAGAACGGCCCCTGCTGGCTCCTGCTAGACTGGTAGACTCCCAACCGTCCATCCAGGAGCCTCCATGTCGCGCAAGTCCGCCTACAAGCAAGTACTTTCCATCGGCACCGCCGTGGTGCTGGGGTTTGCGCTGTTCACAGGATCGCTCGACGGAGCGCCCAAGCTGTTGTCGCCGCAAAGCGATGAGCAGGCAACGGCTCTGGCCGAGAAGCAAAACGAGAGTCCCAGCCGTACCGACGACGAAGCGGACTTGGTCGCCCGACTCGAATCGGGAACAGCGAGCTCCGAGGACTCTCAAAATAGCCAAGGCTCTGGCGATGGCTCCGATTCCGCCGCAACCGACACCGGTGACGCTGCCTCCGCGGATAGTGCCGCCACCCCCATCGACGAGGTCGAAAACCCCGATCTCGACCGGGCCCGCGGCGTATATCTCAGCAGTATTCCCGACTACGCCGGCAACCCCTACGTTGCCTTGCGCGCCGACAGCACGCACCCGCTCGGCACGCCGTCATTCACGCTCGATGAATACGTGCGTGCCACAGAAGAGGGCTGCTTTAAGAAGTTCTCCAAGCTCGACAGCTTGGGCCGCACCCGCAAAGCGCTCGCCTGCGTGGGCCCCGAATCGCTTGGTCAAGGCGAGCGCGGCGATATCTCGCGCATCCACCCCGCCGGCTGGCACCAGCAGCGCTACGACTTTATTCCAGGCCAGAGCCTGTACAACCGCTGCCACCTTATCGCTTGGTCGCTCTGCGGCGAAAACGCCAACCGCAAAAATCTCCTCACCGGCACGCGTTATCTCAACGAGACAGGCATGCTACCGTTTGAAGAGCAGATTCTCAACTACATCCGCGAAACGGGCAACCACGTGCTCTACCGCGTCACGCCCATGTATAACGAAGAGGAACTTGTCTGCCGTGGCGTGCGCCTTGAGGCTCAATCGGTCGAGGACCACGGCAAGACCCTCTGCTTCCACGTATATTGCTATAACCTACAGCCGCACGTGCAGGTCGACTACGCCACCGGCCGCAACCAGGCATCCGGAGACTAGTGCCGACCGCGCCGCCCGTAACCCAAAAATATGATCCGTTTTCCTCCGTCCCCAAGGGATCAAAAAGGGCCGCCCCGGTTACCCAGGGCGGCCCTTGCATCGGCATGCATGTTGCAGGCAAAACCACGCGTTACTTGGCGCGGCCCTCCTCATAGCGCTCGACCAGCTTGGCCTGAACGTCATAAGGCACCTGCTCATAGCCTGCGGGCTTCATGGTAAAGTCACCCGTGCCGCGCGTGATAGAGCGCAGGCGCGTCGAGTAATCCGTCAGCTCGGCCAGCGGCGCCTGGGCAATAACCACGGTATCGCCGCGCTCATCGGTCTCCATGCCCGTCACGCGACCGCGCGATGCCGAGATGTCGCCCATCACGGCGCCGGCGTAGCTCTCGGGGATAGTCACCGTGATTTCCTCGATGGGCTCCAGCACCACCGGGTCGGCATCGGCGCATGCCTTGCGCAGGCCGATGCGAGCCGCCGCGCGGAACGCCATCTCGTTGGAGTCGACGCTGTGATACGAGCCGTCGTACACAGCAACGCGAATGCCCGTGAGCGGATAGCCGGCAATGATGCCGTCCTTCATGGTCTCCTGGACGCCCTTGTCCACGGCGGGGATCAGCGAGCGCGGAATGCGGCCGCCCACGACCTCGTCCACAAACTCGTAGCCGTCGCTCGTGCCGTCGGGCCCAATGAGCGGCTCAACGCGCAGCCAGCAGTCGCCATACTGACCGGCACCTCCGGTCTGCTTCTTGTGGCGGCCCTGGGCACTCGCCGTGCGGCGGATGGTCTCGCGATACGGAATGCGGATCGGCACGCTTTTGGCCACGACCTTGGTGCGATCTTCCAAACGGTTGAGCAGCACCGAAACCTGTGCCTCACCCACGGCGGAGATGATAGTCTGGCCCGTCTCCTCGTCACGATCGATGCTCATGGTCGGATCAGCCTTGCAGGCCTTCTCGATAAACGTGTAGAGCTTCTCTTCGTCGCCGCGATTCTCGGCCTCGATGGCAATGCGGTACTGCGAGTTGGGGAACTTAAACGCCGCAGCCTCGACCTTGCCGGTAATCGAGAGCGTATCGCCCGTCTCGGCCGCCAGCTTGGGCGCCACAATAATGTCGCCGGCATAGGCGTGACCGACCTCGGTCATGTCGCGGCCGCACATCACATACAGGTGGGCCAGACGATCGCTCTTGCGGGTACGCGCGTTGATCAGCTCAAGACCCGGCTCAAGCGTACCCGTCAGCACCTTGATAAAGCTGATGCGACCCTGCTGCGGATCAGCCAACGTCTTAAACACAAACGCCACCGGACGGTCATCGTCGCTCGAAATCTTGAGCGAATCACCGTCGATGAGCGGCATCTCGCCGTAGTCCGTCGGCGCCGGGAAGTATGTGGCGATGTCGTCCATCAGCGAGTTGACGCCCTGCTCCTTGATGCAATCGCCCGCAAAGACCGGCACAAAGATGCGCTCGGCGATCGCCTTCGACAGCAGGCCTTCAAGCTCCTCCTGCGTCAGCGTCTCCTCGCCTTCCAAGTACTTCATCATCAGTTCGTCGTCAGCCTCGGCCACCAGCTCGCACAGATGGTCATGGGCCTCCTCGGCCTGGGCACGATACTCCTCGGGAATCTCCGACTCAACGGCTTCGGTGCCGTTGCAATGGCGCGCCTTCATGCGCACCAGGTCGATGATGCCGTCAAAGTCCTCGCCCTCGCCCCAGGGAAGGGTCACGGCGCCCAGGCGCGTGCCAAAGCGCTCTTGCAGCAGGTCCATCGTGGTCGCAAAGCTGGCCTCGGAGCGCGACAGGCGGTTTACGAACACCGCGCGCGCCAGACGCAGATCCTCGGCGGCATACCAGAGTTTAACCGTCGTAGGCTGTGGGCCGGCCTCGGCGTCGACCACAAACAGAGCCGTCTCGCAGACGCTCATCGCGGCAAAGGCGTCGCCGATAAAATCGGGGTAACACGGGGCATCGAGCACATTGATGCGCGCGCCCTTCCAGTCGATCGGTGCAATGGTCGTCGAGATGGAAAATGCACGCTTGACCTCTTCGGGGTCATAGTCGAGCGTGGGCTTGGTGCCGTCGTGGCCGCCCAGGCGGGCGGTCTTGCCGGAAAGGTGGAGCATGGCTTCGGCGAGTGAAGTCTTGCCCACCCCGCCTTGGCCTACGAGCACCACGTTCCTTACGTTACCGGTCTTGGGAGCACCCATGATGACCTCCTTGCAGGGCCGCGCGCAATGCGCGACGCCAACGGGGAGAGTTCGCGGTCGGTGCCATCCCGGGAGCAGCATGGTCGGCAGCCGAGCCGACTCACCCTCCAAATGTCCTATGCCACCACCCTACCCTCACGGGCGGCTGTCCATGCATACCTTTCGGCGCACGTATGAATACAGGCGGCGAGAGGAAGAGACAAGCTTGTGAGGCGATTATTGAACCCCGTCGATGCAAACAAAAAGCCGCCACAGACCGTAAGACCTGCGGCGGATTCGCCTCAATTAATAGTTGAGTAAATACCTGAGCCTACCCCTCGATACGGCTCAAGAACTCACGGGTACGTTGCTCACGCGGGTGATTGATAACCTGCTCGGCCGGACCCTCCTCGACAATGCGGCCTCCGTCCATAAAGACCACGCGGTCGGCAACATCGCGCGCAAACTGCATTGCGTGGGTCACGATCACCATCGTCATATTCTGCGCAGCGAGGTCCTTAATGACACGCAGCACCTCGGCCGTTAGCTCGGGATCGAGCGCCGAGGTCGGCTCGTCAAAGAACAGGATCTCCGGGTCGAGCGCTAGGGCGCGGGCAATACTCACGCGCTGCTGCTGACCGCCCGAAAGCTCACACGGCACCTTGTTCTCGTTGCCCACAAGCCCCATCTGCGCGATCAACTCGCACGCACGTGCCTCTGCCTGCTCGCGCGGGCGCTTAAGCACGCGGATCGGCGCGTCGATGATGTTTTTCATCACGGTATAGTGCGGGAACAGGTTGTAATTTTGGAACACCAGGCCGAATCGCGAGCGCGCCTGTTTGGGCACATCGCCCTTCGCATAGACCGCGCCCGAACCCGCATCCGTCGCAACGGCAAGGTCGCCAAACGAGAGCGAGCCTCCGTCGAGTGTCTCGAGCAGCGTGGCACACCGCAGCAGCGTGGACTTGCCGCCACCCGAAGGCCCGATAATCGCCACGACCTCGCCACGCTTGACCTCGAGCGAGATATCCTTGAGCACCTCATTGCCGCCAAACGCCTTGCGCGCGCTTTCGATTTTCATCACTGAGTTAGTCATGATAATAGTCCAGCTTCTTTTCGGCGGCGCCCAGCAGCATCTCGACCACAAAGTTAAAGATCCAGTAGATCAGCGCCGCGATCGCAAACGGCACCATGCTCACCTGCGAGGCGACCAGCGCCTTGGCCGTCGAGAACATCTCACCCACGCCAATGGCAAACGCCAGCGACGTGTCCTTGACCAACGTGATGATTTCATTGCCCATCGCCGGCAGAATACGCTTGGCGACCTGCGGCATCACGATATACAGAAACGTCTGCACGCGCGAATAGCCCAGCACCTCGGCAGCCTCGTATTGACCGCGCGGAATGGACTGCAAGCCCGAGCGATAGATCTCGGCAAAGTAACCGGCGTAGTTGATGATGAACGCCACGACGCACGCCGTCCACTTGGAATCGGGCGTGAGCGAAATGCCAAACACGTAGTACGGGGCAAAGTAGATGGCAAACATCTGCAGCATGAGCGGCGTGCCGCGCATGACCGAGATATAGATGCGCGCAATCCAGCGAAGCGGCGCGATTTTGCTCATGCGCATAAACGCCACAGGGATTCCCAGCGGAATCGACCCCAGCAGCGTCAGCACAAACAGCTGCAAGCTGACCAAGAATCCCTGGCCAAGCATCTGCATCATGACCTGAATAGACATTACTTGAGCACCCAATTATCGAAAGACAAACCATAGCTTGAATATTTATCGCAGAGGTCCTTGACCGTGCCGTCCTCGTAGAGCGCCTTGAGCGACTCGGCTACAGCATCGGCCGACTTGGTGTCGCCCTTCTTAAAGCCAACGGCGTAGTGCTCGCTGGACAGCGGCTCATCAAGCTGCGCATAAGCATCGGGCTTGGCGGCAAGCTGATACTGGGCAATCGAAAGGTCGCAAGCCACGGCATCGACCGCGCCGCTCTCGAGCTGCATAAAGGCCGTGTTGTACTCGCCGATGGTATCGAGCGTGGCAAACGTCGCCGCCAGATCCTTCTGATCACCCTCGAGCACATCCTGCGCAGCGGAATCGGTCTGGGTAATCACAGTCTTGCCGGCAAGATCGTCCCAGCTCTTGATACCTGCATCCTTCTTGACCACCAGCACCTGCTCATTGAGCATGTACGGCTCGGAGAACGTGTAGTCGTCCTCGCGGCCCTCCATGGTAAAGCCGTTCCAGATGCAGTTGATGGCTCCCGAGTTAAGCAGCGTGTCCTTGGCATCCCAATCGATGGCCTCGTATTTGACCTCCCAGCCCTGCTTATCGGCAACAGCCTTGGCAAGATCGAGATCAAAGCCGGTGTACTCGCCATCGTCGCCCACAAAGCCGTACGGAGGATAGGACTTATCAAAGCCCACCACGAGCTTCTTGGACTCCGCAGCGCCCTTCACATCCTTGGCCGCGGCAGAGCCAGCAGCGGAGCCCTTGCCGGCGCCACCGCCGCAGCCGACAAGACCAAGGCCGAGCACCGTGGCGAGCGAGCCGGCTAGACCAACAAACTGACGACGAGACATATCGGTGTTCATGGTATTCCCCCTTGATGGCACTTTAGTTAAGTAAAGTGAGTCGTGTAACGTCCAGAATCATACACTCTACCTTGATAAAGTACAAGGGAGAGGTTGCCCGGCGTGGGCGGGGAGCGGCGCGTAGTTAAGTTTCCTGCTCTACAGTCCTGCGCAAGACGGAAAGCACGCATGGAGCACTAGGTTGGAGCACCCGGCTGAGTGGCGCCCGGCGCGGAGTTTAATTTGCTGCTCTACAGTCCTGCTCACGACGGAGAGCACATTAAGTGCTCTCCTGTTCGTGCGGAACTCGCGACAACCTTAATATGTCTCAGGCCCGCCCCCTCCGCCGCACACTGGGAACGCCACGTTGATGTCTGCTAAACCTTGCTCGCTCAGGCTAATGACTTTGTTGGGGGTCCACTATTTGCTGGAGGGTGAACTTGCATTGGGACGGTTCGCCTTCTGCTTGTGGCTTTGCCTCATCGAAATCGAAGATCATGATGGCGCAGTTGGGGAGTTTTGTTGGGAGCTCGAAGCCCTCTGGGGCTGCGGCCTTGATAAATTGGCGGCTGGCGCTGCCGTGGCTTACTGCTAGAAGGGTTTCGATGCCCTCGGAGCCCATGATATTGGTAAGCGCATCCACCATACGTTCTTGCAGCGCCTGGCTTCCTTCTCCTCCGAAGGGGACCAGGTCCTCGCCCGGATCCCAGACGTCGGTGGGCAGCGCGCCGTGCGGGCCTTCTTCGAAGGAGCCGTAGCAGCGCTCGATAATGCCTTCGCAGGGCTCGGCTGCTGCGTCCGGGCCGAGGAGCTCGCATGCGACGAGACTTGCCGTGTCCATGGCTCGGCCTAAGGGTGATGAGACCACTTTGTCGGGGACGACGCCGTGGGCTTTGAGCCATGCGGCTGCCATCCCGGCTTGCTGACGGCCTAAGTCGGTGAGCGGTGAATCGCAGCGGCCCTGGACCAGCTTTTTGACGTTGAACTCCGTCTGACCGTGGCGGAGTAGATACAGCTTCTTCATGCTCTCCCCTTCTGCATAACCTGCTTTGCCGGCATAGCCTTACTCGTGGGTATGCCCTACGTAGTCTTCGTCGATCGTAATCTTGGCAATCGACTTGGGATATTCCGATTCGACCCGTTGTGTCAGCGCGTGCTTTACGTCTTCGGCACTCATCTGCAGATCCGAGGGACGCACGCAGTCAAAGATCACGTTGGTGTGCGTAGGACCCGGCACGCAGCGCAGGTCATGAATCGAGAGGCGGCTATCGATCTCCTGGGCCATGGCGTGAATGCGCAAGCGCATGCTCGCCAGCTTGGGGTCATCGGTCACGATGGGATCGTAGTGAAGCGTAACGATCATGCCGTCTTCGTCCCTAAACGACTGCTCGATGTTATCGAGCGTGTCGTGACTTTCCAACGGGCTGTCCTCGGCCGCCATCTCGGCATGCGCACTTGCAAACTTCCTGCCCGGGCCGTAGTCGTGAACCATCAAATCGTGAACGCCCAAAACGCCGGGATAGCTCATGATCTTGTCTCGAATGTGCTTGACCAGCTTAGGATCGGGCGACTGGCCCAAAAGCGGGCTCACCGTATCCTGGATGAGCTCAAAACCGCTCCAGCCAATATAGGCGCCAACGGCAAGGCCGACCCATGCGTCAAGATTGATGTGCGTCACCTGCGAAACAATTGCGCACGCCAACACGGCGCCTGTGGCAAGGACATCGTTCTTGGAATCCTGCGCGGTCGCATGCAGCGTCTCGGACTCAATGCGATCGCCGAGCTTTTGGTTGAGGGCCGCCATCCACAGCTTTACAACCATCGAAAGTGCCAGGACCGCCACCAGGGCAAGCGAGAACTCGACAGGCTCCGGGTTGACAATACGCTCCACCGAGGACTTCACCAGTTCGATGCCAATAAGCAGCACGAGCGCCGCCACGACCAAACCCGAGAGATACTCGTAGCGACCGTGGCCGTAAGGATGCTCGGGGTCGGCCGGCTTGCTCGCCAGCTTAAAGCCCAGCACGCTCACGATATTCGAGCTTGCATCGGACAGGTTGTTCATGGCATCCGCCACAATCGAAACCGATCCCGACAGCACGCCAATTACGCCCTTCGCAGCGCATAGTGCCACATTGGCGAGAATACACACCACGCCAGTTAACGTGCCCACACGCGCACGGTCGCCCTGCGCACGCTTAACAATCCACTCGACCATCTACATCCGCCCCCACGGTACTACCTATATATCTATTGCTCAAACGGATTGTAGTGTAGCCACTTTGTCCCCCAGATACAAAAAAGGCCGCAACCCACACGGGCCACGGCCTTGGAATATGGCAAAGGAATCGTCCTTGTGTCGCACAGGTTTACGCGCTTGCTTCGGCCACGCTCTTCGAGGTTTCGGGTGAATCGGCTCCGTCCCCCGTCGTCTGTCCCTTCGCCGGCACCACGCCAAAGCAGTAGCTCAGCGCCGCAGACACCGCAAATGCCACACCGCCGGCAGCGCAGCACCACAGCAGGTTCGAGATGCCGCCCGTGGCAAAGCCAATGACCATAAGGACATTCGTCATGCCGATGGTATAGGCCGTAACGTGGCCCACGGCCGCAACAAGGCCTCCGACGGCGCCGCCAATGGCCATGCACGTCAGGCACCTGCCATATTTAAAGCCGCAACCGTACAGCGCCGGCTCGCTTACGCCGCCAAGAACACCCGAGATTGAATAGCCCAGCATGAGCGCCTTCTCGTCCTTATCCGCAACGCGAAGCGACGCGCCAAAGGGCATGCCCCAAACGGCGAACGTTGCCATCGTCGCGGCGATCAGGATGCACGAATCCGTTCCCACACTCATAAACTGCGCATAGGCGAGCGATAGGACAACGTTGCTGACGCCCGCGATCTTTAGGAACTCCCAGCCCGCGGCAAGCCCCATGAGCGTGAGCAGCGACACGATGCCACCGGAATTGCCAAGCATAAACATAAGCTGGCCCAACAGCATGCCCAGATAGCTGCCCGCCGGCGCCGTAATACACAGCGAAACCGGAACCATGACAAGCATGGTCGCAAACGGAACGAACGAAAACGCCACGGCCTTAGGGATAACGCGCTTAAAGAAACACTCCACTCGCCATAGCACGGGCACCGAGATGAGAACCGGAATAACAGTCGTCGTGTAATCGTTGACCGGCGCAGGAAGCAGACCATACACGGAAGTCATCGATGCCCCCGTCGTCGATGCGGCATCGACAAGCTTGAGTAAATCGGGTGCAATCAATACGCCGCCCAGCATCATGCCCAGCTGCTCCGAGCAACCGAGCTGGCGGGCAGCCGCCCAACCAAGATAAATGGGCAAAAAGTAGTAGCCGGCGTTATAGAGCCAACTGTAGAACAGGCGATAGATATCGGAATCGGCAGACCACAGGCCCAGCATGCCTTCGCCCATAATGACAGCGACGGTGCGGAACAACGCCGCGCAGACAATAAACGGCAGCGCCGACATCATGCTTTTGGACAGATAGTCCACCACGGCCATGGCGTTTGATGAAACCGACGTTGTAAACGAGGTGTTAGAAGCTTGTAGCATGGAATGCCTTTCCCAATATGACATGCGGGCTGTCCCTTTGTCACATCGTGCGGTATCGACCGATTGCGCGGTACTTTTCGTAGCGGAGGTTTGTGAGGGTCGCGTCGTCGAGCTGCCCAAGCGTATCGAAGGCATCAAATGCCGAGGACATGACGGCACCGGCGATCTCCTCATGCGACAGGCCCTTATCGTCAACAATGCCGTCGATGATGCCGAGCGCCAGCAGATCGGGGGCCGTGAGCTTAAGCGCCTCGGCGGCCTCATCCGCACGCTCGGTATCCTTCCACAGGATCGACGCACAGGCCTCGGGGCTCACGACTGAATAGGCCGAGCTCGAGAGCATCAGGATGCGGTCGGCCACGGACAGCGCCAGCGCGCCACCAGAGCCGCCCTCGCCTGTCACCACCGAGACAATCGGTGTCTTAAGGCCGCTCATCTCCATGAGATTCTGAGCAATCGCCTCGCCCTGGCCGCGCTCCTCGGCACCGATGCCGCAAAACGCGCCCGAAGTATCGACCAGGCACAGAACCGGTCGACCAAACTTTTCGGCCTGGCGCATCAGGCGACGCGCTTTGCGGTAGCCCTCGGGATGTGCCATGCCAAAGTTGCGACGCATGCGCTCTTTGGTCGTGGTGCCGCGCTCGATGGCGATGACCGTTACGGGGCGCCCGTCTTTCCAGCCAATGCCAGCCACCACAGCGGCGTCGTCGCCAAAGTAGCGGTCGCCGTGCAGCTCCACAAATCCATCCAGGCCCAGCGAGATCATCTCGCCTGCCGTGGCGCGATCTGCCGAGCGGGTCTGTTTGACAATCTCGAGCGCGGTTTTTGGTGCGCCCGAGCGCTTGAACAAGTGTCCCAACTTTTTGCCGTGGCGACCCGTATGCACAATCTCGTGCGGTGCCCCCAGGCCGGGCACGTGCCCTTCGTGCAGCGCCAGCAGCTCGCCCACCGTGAGCGCAATCTCGCCACGCGGAACGACGGCATCGCAAAAGCCGTGCTCCAGCAAAAACTCGGAGCGCTGGAATCCCTTGGGCAGGCGCTTGTGCATGTTCTGCTCGATCACGCGCGGGCCGGCAAATGCCGTCAGGGCATCGGGCTCGGCCAGGATAATATCGCCCTCCATGGCAAAGCTCGCGGTTACGCCGCCGGTCGTGGGGTCGGTGAGCACCGTGATATACAGGCCGCCCGCCTCACTGTGGCGCCTAACCGCCGCAGAAATCTTGGCCATCTGCATAAGCGATGTCACGCCCTCTTGCATGCGTGCACCGCCCGAAACGGTAAAGCCGACAACTGGCAATCCCAGCTCGGTCGCTCGCTCAAATGTGCGACAGATCTTCTCGCCCACCACGGAACCCATCGAGCCCATCATAAAGTTGGCGTCCATAAAGAAGAGCGCCGTATCGCAACCGCAGATTTTGCCTCTACCGCACACAACGGCATCGCGCTCGCCCGAACGCTCGCTCACGCTCTTGAGCTTGTCGGCATAACCGGGAAACGAGAGGAAGTCCTCCGACGCCAGATTGGCATCCCATTCCTCAAACGTGCCCTCGTCAACCGTCATGCGCATGCGCGCGCGACCGCTCACGCGAAAGTGTTTTCCGCAACGAGGGCAGACCTCGAGGTTGTCGTGCAGACGCGCCTCATCGATCACGCGGCGGCACTCCGGGCACTTGATAAACACATGGCGCGCGGGAAACTCGGCGCACGACTCGGTCATCGGTCCCTCGAGGACGTTGACCGTCTTCGCTTTTCTATTCATCAGCATAGAGATGCCCCATCAGATCGGTGTGATACATGCCCGACAAGAACTCGTCGTTTGCCAGCACGTCGAGCTGAAGCTCGCTGTTTTCGCTCACGCCCTCAATCACGAGCTCGCCCAGGGCCGATCGCATCTTGCGAATGGCGCCGTCACGCGTGGGCGCACACACGATGAGCTTGCCAAGCATGGAGTCGTAGTACGGCGGAACTTTCGCACCGGTAAACATGGCGGAATCCCAGCGCACGCGCGGACCACCCGGCACACGCAACGCGGTGACCGTTCCGCATGACGGCAGAAAGTCCGGCGTTTCGGCATTGATGCGGCACTCCATGGCGTGGTTGCGGACCGGCATGTCCTCCTGCTCAAAGGGCAGAGGCTGGCCGGCTGCCACGCGCAGCTGCCACTTGACCAAGTCGGTATCGGTCACAAACTCCGTAACCGGATGCTCCACCTGCAAGCGCGTGTTCATTTCCATAAAGTAGAAATTGCCGTCGTCCGAATACAGGAACTCGATGGTACCGGCTCCTTCGTAGCCGACGGCACGAGCCAGGTCACGCGCTGCCTTGTGCATGCGAGCACGAATGTCGTCGTGTCCGTCGAGGCACGGCGCGGGGCTCTCCTCGATTAGCTTTTGGTTGCGCCGCTGCACCGAGCACTCGCGCTCGCCGAGCGAAAACACATGGCCCTGCTTATCGGCCATAATCTGCACCTCAACGTGGTGCGCCGGCGCGACGAACTTCTCCATGTAGCACTCGCCGTCGCCAAAAACGGCCTCGCCCTCGGCACGCGCCTCGATGAACGCCTTTGCCGCATCTTCCACGCGATCGACCTTGCGAATGCCGCGACCGCCGCCACCTGCACGCGCCTTAATGAGCACGGGGCAGCCAATGCGCTCGGCCTCGGCCGTTGCCTCCTCGGGGCTTTTGAGCAAATTGCAGCCCGGCACGATGGGCACGCCCGCCGCGGCAGCCGTTCGACGCGCGGCGTCCTTATCGCCCATGCTGTCGATCACCTCGGCCGAAGGACCGACAAACGCCAGGCCATACTTGTCGCAGTCGCGCACGAAGCTCGCCTTCTCGGAGAAAAAGCCATAGCCGGGATGAATTGCCTTAGCTCCCGACTTTACGGCACAGGTGAGCACGGCATCGTCGTTGAGGTAGCTCTCGGCAAGACGCGGGCCACCGATGCAATACGCCTCGTCGGCAAGCTGCACGTGCAGCGCGTCCGCATCGGCCGTGGAATAGACGGCGACGGTCTTGATGCCCATATCGCGGCACGCGCGGATAACACGGACCGCGACTTCGCCACGGTTGGCAATGAGCACTTTGTCGAACATGAAGCCTTCCTTAACTTTCGTGCATGAGTGCAAAGGACATATCGGCGCGGCAGCAAACCTCACCGTTGACGCTCGCAGTACCCGTCGCAAAGCGGAACGGCCCGCGCGCACGCGTGATGGTGCACACCAGATCAACCGTGTCGCCCGGGCGCACCGGACGCTTAAAGCGCACCTTATCGAGGCTCGTATAGAACGGCGTCGCGCCGCGCGCCTCCTCATCGCCCATCAGCAGCACGCAGCAGTTCTGGGCGAGCATCTCGCACTGAATCACGCCGGGGACGACCGGGTTTCCCGGAAAATGCCCCTGCAAAAAGTACTCGTCGCCCGTGATCGTGATCTTGCCGTGGGCCTCGTCGCCCACCAGCTCGGCCTCGTCGAGCAAAAGCATCGGCTCGCGATGCGGTAACAGCTTCTTGAGCTCTTCTTTGTTCATGGATATCACCTATCCGATCCTCATGAGGCAGCTGCCGAACTCCACGAGGTCGCCGTCGGCCACGCAGATCTCGAGCACCTCGCCATCCGCCTCTGCCGTCACCTCGTTGAGAACCTTCATGGCCTCGATGATGCAAAGGGTCTCGCCAGCCTTGACCTTGGAGCCCACGTGCACAAACGGTTCGTCGCCCGGCGCCGGGGCAGCATAGAAAACGCCGACCATGGGAGCGGTCACCTCGGTGCCCTTGGGCTCCGGTGCGGCGGCAGGTGTCTGCGCGGCGGGCTCCGGTGCGGCAGGCGCGACTGTGGGAGCTGCAACTGGAGCGGCCATAGCGCTCGGCATGGGCATGGGCACGGCAACCGGCTGTGCGGCGCTCGCGCGCTCGAGTTCGACCGCGGTGCCATCGGGCTCCTCAACGCGCACGCGCGTGAGGCCGCGGTCCTCCATAACATCGGCTATCTCGGCAAGTCTTTTGGAATCCATGCTCTAGCTCCTCGTATATCTACGCAGCGCGATGGCGGCGTTGTGTCCGCCAAAGCCCAGGTTGGTCGAAAGCGCCCAGGTAAGGTCGGCGCGAACTGCGCGATTGGGCGTGTAGTCAAGATCGCAGGCGGGATCGGGCGTGTGGTAGTTAATGGTCGGCGGCACCACGCCCTGCTCGAGCGCCATGGCGCAGGCCATGACCTCGATGGCGCCCGTGGCACCGATCATGTGGCCGGTCATCGACTTAGTCGACGAGACGTGCGCGGCGCGCGCCGCGTCCTCGCCGAGCGCACGCTTAATGCCCGCCGTCTCGGACGAATCGTTGAACTTGGTAGATGTGCCGTGGGCATTGATGTAGAGACCCTCGGAAGGCCTGACGTCGCCCTCGGTCACCGCCAGCGATATCGCGCGGGCAATGCCGGCAGCCTCGGGATCAGGGCTCGTGATGTGATAGGCATCATCGGTGTTGCCGTAGCCCACGACCTCGGCATAAATGTGCGCACCGCGCGCCTGTGCATGCTCCATGCTCTCGAGTACGAGCACGCAGGCACCCTCGCCCATCACAAAGCCGTCGCGGTCTGCATCGAACGGACGGCAGGCCGTCGCGGGATCGAGGTTGGTGGTCAATGCGCGGCAGGACGTAAAGCCCGCAACGGCATCGGGGATAATGGCCGCCTCGGCGCCGCCCGCGAGGATCGCGTCGGCATAGCCGTGCTTGATGGCGCGGAACGCCTCGCCCACCGCATGGGCCGAGGTTGCGCACGCGGTCACCACGGGCAGGGTCGGGCCCTTTGCCTTGTGGCGGATTGCGATATTGCCCGATGCCATGTTGGGGATCATCATCGCGATCATATAGGGCGATGCGCGGCGGGGCCCACGTTCGGCAATCGTATGGACGTTGTCGACGAGCGTCGTCATGCCGCCCACGCCCGAGCCCACGTAGACGCCCAGGCGCTCGCGATCGATGGCGCCTTCGACATCAAAGCCCGCATCGTGCATGGCTTCGTCCGAAGCCGCCATCGCAAACTGAACGCAGGGGTCGAGATGCTTGGCGTCACGCTTGCCAAAGTACTCGTTGCCGTCAAAGCCCTTGACCTCGGCTGCCACCTTGACGGCAAACGCATCGGTATCGAAGTGCGTGATCGGGCCGATGCCGCACGTGCCGGCGCACATGGCCGCCCAGGTGGCAAGCGCGGTGTTGCCGAGCGGCGACACGGCACCGATACCGGTGATTGCAACTCTCTGTTCCATCATGGTCTCCTCATCCAAGCCGTTCTTCGGCCCTGGTTTCTACATCGCCATTCCGCCGTCGACGCGTACGACTTCGCCCGTAATGTAGGCAGCCGCGTCGCTCGCCAAAAAGCGCACCACGCCGGCCACTTCCTCGGGACGCGCCATGCGCCTCAGGGGAATCTGCTCCTCGCACGCCGCACGCACCTTATCCGATAGCTTTGCCGTCATATCGGTCTCGACAAACCCGGGTGCGACCGCGTTCACTCGTACGCCGCGGGGCGCAAGCTCGCGCGCCACCGCCTTGGTCAGGCCGATCACGCCCGCCTTGGAGGCAGCGTAGTTGGCCTGCCCGGCATTGCCCATCAGGCCCACGACCGAGCTCATGTTGACGACGCAGCCGCCGCGCTGACGCATAAAGGTCTTGGTGAGTGCGCGCGTCGTGTTAAACGTTCCTTTAAGATTGACATCGAGCACGCGTTCGAAGGCGTCATCGCCCATGCGCATGAGCAGGCCATCGCGGGTGATGCCAGCGTTGTTGACGAGCGCCCAAATGGAGCCAAAGTCGTTGAGGACCGCTTCCACGCACGCGTTGACGGCAGCGGGGTCGGCCACGTCGCATTGATATGCGCGTGCCGCGGCGCCAGCCGCCTCGCAGGCTTCGCACGTCTCGCGCGCCGCATCGATGCTTCCGGCATAGACGACGGCGATATCGTAGCCGTCCTCCGCCAGACCGACAGCGCAGGCGCGGCCGATACCCCGCGAGCCGCCCGTGACCAGTGCCACGCGACGTGAGTCGTTGCGCTCGAGCGTGCCGTTGTTCAAGTTGCCCATGTCATTCCTTTCGGGTTACAGCCCTGTGGACTATGCGAGCTCGTCGGCAATAGCTGCGACCTGCTCGGCCGTTTCGCACGAATACACGCGAACGTCGCTCAACGTACGCTTGACCAGGCCAGACAGCGTTTTGCCAGGGCCAACCTCAATAAACGTGTCGATACCCTGATCCTGCAGAGTGTGCAGCGTGTCGACCCAACGCACGGCATGGCTCACCTGGTTGGCCAAGACATCCGATGCCGCTCGCGGGTCCGCCGGATAGGGCGCCGCCGTCATATTTGCCATAACAGGAATGAGCAACGGGGACGGCGCGTGACCGGCATCGATATATGCAGCAAGGCCACAGGTCGCCTCGGCCATATAGGGGCTATGGAATGCACCCGACACCGCGACCTTCATGGCCCGGCCACCAGCCTCTTTTACCAGGACGTCGAGGGTCTGCAACGCATCGGGCGCTCCGGCCACAACCGTCTGCTGGGGGCTGTTGTAGTTGACCGGCCAGCAGTCCTCGCCTGCCTGTTTTGCCAGGCCCTCAACTTGCGCCGCATCGAGCTTGATGACGGCGCGCATGCCGCCGGGGTGACGCTCAGCCGCCGTGGCCATAAGCGCCGCGCGCTCGCACACGAGCTCAAAGCCCGCTCGCGTATCGAATGCCCCCGCAAAGGTGAGCGCGGCGACCTCGCCCAGCGAGAATCCCGCACAGGCGGCAGGCACCACGCCGCGCTCGCGCAGGGCGGTAGCCGCTGCCAAGTCGTGCACGAACACGCAAGGCTGTGTGTTCTCGGTCTGCGAGAGTTCCTCCTTGGAGGCGCTCCGGCACTGCTCACTGGTTCCCGGACGCACCTCATCGGCAATGACGAACACCTCGGCAGCCGCCGGCGATGTCTCGATCAAGTCGACGCCCATCGCGGGGTGCTGGGCACCCTGGCCGGCAAACAAAAACGCTACGCCACCCATGCGCACGCACCCTTCAGGACGTGCTCGGCGCCATCGACCAGGTCGTCAACGATTTCGCGTGCGCTCTGGCGCTCGTTGACCATGCCGGCAATCTGCCCACACAGATACGAACCCTCTTCGTAATTACCATCCTTTGCAGCCTTGCGAAGAGCGCCCGTACCCATGGCCCCGAGCTCCTCGGCACTTGCGCCCGCTGCCTCACTTTTGGCGTAGGCATTGGTGAAGGGGCTCTTAAGCGCACGCACCGGATGTCCCGTCGAACGGCCAGTCGCGCGCGTCGAGGTGTCTCCCGCCTTGAGCACCAGCTCTTTGTACTGCTCAGAAACAGTGCATTCGTTTGCAACGAGGAAGCGTGTACCCACCTGGACGCCGGCGGCACCGAGCATAAAGGCCGCTGCCACGCCGCGACCATCGGCGATACCGCCAGCTGCCACAACGGGGATATCGACCGCGTCGACAACCTGCGGAACGAGCGCCATCGTCGATGTCTCGCCAATATGTCCACCAGATTCAGTGCCTTCGGCAACCACGGCGGCGGCCCCGCGACGCGCCACGAGACGCGCCAGCGCCACCGAGGCAACGACCGGGATGACCTTGATGCCCGCATCGTTCCAAGCTTTCATGTACTTGGTGGGATTACCGGCACCCGTCACGACGACCGGCACTCGCTCGTCAATCACGACCTGCGCGACCTCGTCGGCAAACGGGCTCATGAGCATGACGTTGACGCCAAAGGGTTTATCCGTCCTGGCGCGCAGCTCGTGAATCTGGTCGCGCAGCCAGTTGGCGTCGGCGTTCATGGCCGCGATGATGCCTAAGCCACCCGCCTCGGACACTGCGGACGCCAGCGAGGCATCGGCAATCCAGGCCATACCGCCCTGGAACACGGGCTTTTCGATGCCGAGCAGATCGCAGAGAGGAGTCTTGAGCATCTCTACTTCTCCAATGCCGCCTCGACCGTATCGGCGAACTCGCCGACCGTCTTGGGGTTCTCCTCGGTATCGAGCTGGATGCCAAACTCGTCCTCGACGGCAACGAGGATCTCGACGGTGCCCAGGCTGTCGAGACCAATCTCCTCGAGCGTGGACTCGGGCTTCATCTCGACATCGTCAAGACCGGCGGTCTCGCGGATAACGTCGCAAACGCGCTCGAAGGTCTTCTGATCTGCCATGGTAGTTCTCCTTTGGTTGTGCCCTAGGGCGTTTTATTTCCTATGTGCGACTACTTCCAACGAAGCAGATAGCCACCTATATCCAGACCGGCGCCAAATCCAACCAAGGCGATGGTGTCGCCTGTGTGAAGTGCACCGGCGTTTGCCAGCCGGTCGAGGGCAAGCGGAATGCATGCGCTCGAAATGTTGCCGGTCTCGCGCAACGTGCGAACCACGCGCTCGTCCGGCACGCCCAGGCGCTTGACCGCCTGGCTCAGGATTCGTTCGTTAGCCTGATGGAATACAAAATGATCGATGTCTTCGACCAAAATGCCCGCATCGATCGCAAGCTTATGGACCGTGTCGCAGATGGCGTTGACGCCGAACTTGAACACGCGGCGGCCATTCATGGACAGCACGCTCGCGCTATCTGCGGAAGCCTTAAACGGCGAGGTACCGACCAGACCGGGAACGCGCAACGTCTCGACGTCGGGCGCCGTCGAAAGCTCAACGGCAAGGGGACTGTCTCCCCCAGCCTCAATCACTGCGGCGCCTGCCCCATCGCCAAAGAGCACGCAGGTGGCACGGTCGGTCCAGTCGAGCGCGCGCGTCATCTGCTCGGCAGCAACGACAAGCACGCGCTCGGCGCGACCGCGGGCGATATAGCCCTCGGCGACATCGAGCGCAAATACGAAGCCGGCACAAGCCGCCGAGACATCGAAGGCAGGGCACGTCGCGCCCAGACGCTCAGCAACGGCACACGCCTCAGCGGGAACAAGGTGGTCACCCGTCGTCGTCGAACAGACGATCAGATCCAGCTGGCTCGCGTCGATTCCGGACACCTGGAGTGCCCGCTCACTCGCCGCTACGGCAAGGTCGTCAAGTGACTCGGTGGTGCAGACGTGGCGGCTCTTGATACCCGTGCGGGTAAAAATCCACTCATCCGAGGTATCGAGGAACTCAGACAGCTCGTCATTGGAAACGCTGCGTTCAGGAAGCGCCGAGCCTGTTCCAAGAATCGTGAAACCCATCACTAACCTCCTTTGAGTTGTTGATGTGTTTACATCGACCAAGAGAGGATAACGCATTTCAGTCTTTGTTGACGTGTTAACATTAAATTGTCCAAATGCGACAAAGGCTTCACATTGTGTCTATCTCTCGACACCATTGCGTCATTCACTTATTCAATAAGGAGGTAGCAGCCGCTATGGATGCCCAATTAACGATTGTCGACGTAACCGGATCGACCAACGATGACCTGCTCGAGGCAGGAAAACAGGGTGCGCCGCACGGCACAGGACTTGCCGCCCGCGCGCAAACGGCAGGACGCGGCCGGCGCGGCCACAAGTGGGATTCAACCGCCGGCAACCTATTGCTTTCGATTGTCCTGCGTCCATGCGTTAATCCCGCAAAGTACTCTGGTCTTGCCGCCGTCAGCGGCCTAGTGGTGCTCGAAGCACTCGAAAAGCAAGGTCTTGCAAACGAGATTGGCCTCAAATGGCCCAACGACCTGGTCGCGCGAGGACGCAAACTCGGCGGCATTCTGGTCGAGGCCGCACGCGATAACGAAGGCAAACCTTTCGCCGTCTGCGGCATTGGTGTCAACGTAAACTACACGCCCCAAGAGGTGCCCGATGGCGGCCTGGCGGCAATTGGCCTCTCGGACCTCAACGAGAGCGTTCCCGCCGTCGACATGCTCCTCGATGAGGTCTATCACGCAGTTATAGACGCTGTAGATACCTGGGCAGAGCGCCTCAACGCCAAGGAAGAAGACGCCGGTCCGCTCGCGCCCGTCCACGACGAATATATCGCTCACCTCAATTGGATCGGGAAGCACGTTATCGCCCGCTCCCCCGCTGGAGACGAGCTGGCACGAGGCATATTTAGAACGGTCGACGATTGCGGCCGCGCATGCATTGAGACCGAGAGCGGCTTGTGCGTCTTCCACTTCGAAGAAGCATCCTTGCGCCCCCTGAGCGAATAGGGCGCCGCAGCCGCCGGCTCGGCAGACGAATTCGCTATCCCAAAATCTAAACTCAAAACAAAAGGGCCCCGCTACCGTAACGGCAGCGGGGCCCTTTAAGCTATGAGCGATATCGCTTAGAGCTTGATGTCGATGTCGACGCCAGCGGGGAGGTCGAGACGCATGAGCGAATCAACGGTGCCCGAGGTGGGGTCGAGGATGTCGATGAGGCGCTTGTGGGTGCGCATCTCGAACTGCTCACGGGAGTCCTTGTTCACGTGCGGCGAGCGGATAACCGTGTACAGGTTGCGCTCGGTGGGCAGGGGGACAGGACCGGAAACGCGAGCGCCGGTCTTCTGAGCGGTCTCGACGATGAGCTTCGCGGACTGATCGACGACCTCGTGATCATAGCCCTTGAGGCGAATGCGGATCTTCTGGGTAGCCAACTTAAACCTCCAAAGAGTGCGAGAGATGTTCTCGCGGATTACGTAACAGGGAGCTCGAACTTAGGCGTTCTTGCTCATGACCTCGTCCACGATGGACTTGGGCGCGGGCTCATAAGAGTCGAACTGCATCGTGTAGGATGCACGGCCCTGGGTCTGGGAGCGAAGGTCGGTAGCGTAACCGAACATCTCGCCCAGCGGCACCTTGGCACGGATGAGCTTGCTGTTCTTGCGATCCTCCATGCCCTCGATCTTGCCGCGGCGACCGGAGAGGTTGCCCATAACGTCGCCCATGTACTGCTCAGGGGTCTCGACCTCGACAGCCATGATCGGCTCGAGCAGCTGCGGATCGGACTTCTTGAGGGCGTCCTTGATAGCCATGGAACCGGCGATCTTGAAGGCGGCCTCGGAGGAGTCGACCTCGTGGTAAGAACCGTCGAACAGGGTGACCTTAACGTCGAGGACCGGGAAGCCGGCGATAACACCGGTGTTCAGGGCCTCCTGGATGCCCTTGTCGATGGACGGGATGTACTCCTTGGGCACGACGCCTCCGACGATAGCGTTGACGAACTCGTAGCCGAAGCCCTCCTCCATCTTCTCGAGCTTGATGACGGCGTGGCCGTACTGACCGCGACCGCCGGACTGACGGACGAACTTGCCCTCAGCCTTCTCGACGTCGTGACCAGCGGTCTCGCGGTAGGCAACCTGGGGCTTACCAACGTTAGCGTCAACCTTGAACTCGCGGAGCAGACGGTCGACGATGATCTCGAGGTGCAGCTCGCCCATGCCGGCGATGATGGTCTGGCCGGTCTCGTGGTTGGTGGACACCTGGAAGGTCGGGTCCTCCTCGGCGAGCTTGGTCAGAGCCAGGGACATCTTGTCCTGCTCGGCCTTGGTCTTGGGCTCGATGGCAACGTCGATAACGGGCTTAGCGAACTCGATCTTCTCGAGGACGATCTCCTTGCCCTCGGCGCACAGGGTGTCACCGGTGGTGGAGTTCTTGAAGCCGACGCAAGCGACGATGTCGCCAGCGGCAGCGTCGTCACGGTCGATACGCTCGGCGGCGTTCATCTCGAGGATGCGGCCGAGGCGCTCGCGCTGACCGTTGGAAGCGTTGACCACGTAGGAGCCGGACTCGGCGCGGCCGGAGTAAACGCGGACATAGGTGAGCTTACCGACGAACGGGTCGGTCATGATCTTGAAGACCAGGCCGGAGAAGGGCTCGTCGAAGGAAGGATGACGCTGGATCTCCTCGCCGGTGTCCGGATCGGTACCGGTAACGGCCTCAACGTCGAGCGGGCTGGGCAGGTAGTCGACGACAGCGTCGAGCAGCTCCTGAACGCCCTTGTTCTTGTAGGCGGAGCCCACGAAGACGAGGTTGAGCTCGTTGGCCAGAACGCCCTTGCGCAGAGCGGCCTTGAGCTCCTCGACGGTGAAGTCCTCCTCCATGAGGATCTTCTCCATGAGCTCATCGTCAAAGCTGGCAGCAGCGTCGAGGAGCTCCTCGCGCTTGGTGGCAGCGATGTCGGCGAACTCAGCCGGGATCTCGTCCATCGGCTCGGGGTAGGTCATACCCTTCTCGTCGGCCTTGAAGTCCCATGCAGTCATGGTGACCAGGTCGATGACGCCCCAGAAGTTGTCCTCGGCGCCCATCGGGACCTGAGCGGCCACGGCGTTAGCGTCGAGACGATCCTTCATGGTCTCGATAGCGTTGAAGAAGTCAGCGCCCACGCGGTCATACTTGTTGATGAAGGCGATGCGGGGAACGTTGAAGGTAGAAGCCTGACGCCAAACGGTCTCAGACTGGGGCTGAACGCCGGCAACGGCGTCGAAGACGGCGACAGCGCCATCGAGGACGCGCAGGCAGCGCTCGACCTCGGCGGTGAAGTCAACGTGGCCCGGGGTGTCGATGATCTGGATGCGGTAGTCCTTACCGTCCTTGTTCCAGAAGCACGTGGTAGCAGCGGAGGTAATGGTTACGCCGCGCTCCTGCTCCTGAACCATCCAGTCCATGGTGGCAGCGCCCTCATGGACCTCACCGATCTTGTGGGTCTTACCGGTGTAGTAAAGAATACGCTCGGTCGTGGTGGTCTTACCGGCATCGATGTGGGCCATGATGCCGATGTTACGGGTATCGGAAAGCTTGTACTTAGGCTTAGCCATGTTAGTTCCTTACCTTAACTTACCAACGATAGTGAGAGAACGCGCGGTTGGCCTCGGCCATCTTAAAGACGTCCTCACGCTTCTTGACGGAAGCGCCCAGGCCGTTGGAAGCGTCGAGGATCTCGTTGGCGAGACGCTCGGCCATGGTCTTCTCCTTGCGAGCGCGGGAGAAGTTGACGATCCAGCGGATACCCAGAGCGGTGGAACGACGGGAGTTGACCTCCATCGGGACCTGATAGGTAGCGCCACCGACACGCTTGGGCTTAACCTCGAGCGTGGGCTTGACGTTGTCCATAGCCTTCTTGAAGGTAGCGAGAGCGTCGCCACCCTCGGACTTCTCGGCAACGATCTCGAAAGCGGTGTAAACGATGCGCTCAGCGGTGGCCTTCTTGCCGTCAAGAAGGACCTTGTTGATGAGCTGAGTCACCAGGCGGTTGTTGTAAACGGCGTCAGGCTGAACCTCACGACGATTAGCTGCTGCACGACGCGGCATGTGAAATCTCCTTAAGTGTCTACCGTGCAGCGCTTAGGCGGCACACGGCGAAAGTATCAAAACGTTATCTGGCTTATTTAGCCTTGGGGCGCTTAGCACCGTACTTGGAACGGGCCTGCATACGGTTCTGGACCGGAGCAGCGTCGTAGGCGCCACGGATGACGTGATAACGGACACCAGGAAGGTCACGGACACGACCGCCGCGGACGAGCACGATAGAGTGCTCCTGCAGGTTGTGGCCCTCACCCGGGATGTAAGCAGTAACTTCGATGCCGTTGACGAGGCGAACACGGGCAACCTTACGAAGAGCCGAGTTCGGCTTCTTGGGGCTCGTGGTGAAGACGCGGGTGCACACGCCGCGCTTCTGGGAGTTGTGCTGCAGAGCAGCGTTCTTGGACTTCTTGGGCACGGAACGACGGCCCTGGCGAACCAGCTGGTTAATAGTAGGCAAAGCGTACTCCTTCTCGAATGATTCCAGCTTTCTGTAAAGTGCAACGGCTTGAATCGAGGGGTCAGCATCCCCCTACGAAACACGCAGTTCGATAGGATACGTGGCGTTAGCTGTGTCGTCAACAGACCACGCCGCCGGGCGTATCCCAAAATGAGCATATTTCCGCAAAGCCTACACAAAAGGAATCCCCTTCTGTGCGCGGGGGCGGATTCCCGGTCCGGGCGGCCCGCTGTTTAAGTTTG
>DBFDDV010000094.1:0-4202 GCA_048302525.1 Collinsella sp.
CAGCTAGCCTTTATGCGCGATGGCAACGTGGTGTGGGGCTTTATCACCGACACGGGCCTCATCACAGGATCGAAGGCCTGTCTGCGCCTACTGGGTGTGGCGTTACCACTCATCCTCATGCTCATGGTGACCAAGCTCAACGACCTTGCCAACGCCTGCGTCGAGGTGCTGCACGTACCGTATCGCTATGCCTTCACCTTTACCACGGCGCTGCGCTTTGTGCCGGTGTTTGGTCAGGAGATGAACGCCATCATGGAGGCGCAGACCGCACGCGGCGTCGAGTACGACACCAAGAACCCCATCAAGAAGCTTAAGCTCATGCTGCCACTGTGCGTGCCACTGCTCATCTCGAGCGTGGGCAAGACCGATGCCACAGCCTTGGCGGCAGAACAGCGCGGCTTCTATCTGCGTACGCGCGCCAGCTCGTACAAGCGCTATCCCATCAAGGGTCTGGACATCGCCGTGCTCATCGTCAGCATCGCCCTCATCGCCATCGGCTTCCTGTTCTAGTTCACCACCGACAGCAACCGCCCAACGCAAAAGGCCTCAGCTCGCACCAAACGAGCCGAGGCCTTTACTGTTTCACCAGATAAAACCTACCAAAATAAACCTGTCCCTTTTTGGCGGGTCGGAAGCTAGAGGCGGTAGGGGACGCCGCTGCGGATGATGGATTCGCGCACCAGGACATCCATGGCGTCGAGGGTGATCTCGGGCATCTCTCGGTACTTCTGCAGCACCGATAGCTCGGTGCAGGCCAGAATGACGCGGTCGCAGCCGCTACGGGCAAACTCCCACATCACGCGGTCGAACTTATCCATATCGGGCTCCCGTCCGGCCTTCACGTCATCATAGATCAGCGACATCACATCGGCTTGGCGCTTCTCGCTGGGATAAACGACCTCCACGCCAGCCGCCTCGCACTCGTGCCCGTAGACGCCCGCGCCCACGGTGCCATCGGTGCCCATGATGCCGATCTTGCGCACCGGCTCTGCCGGCATGCTCAAGTTGGGGTCGAACTCGCACTCCCCCATCACCGCACCAGCCAAGGCATAACGCACCGACTCACGCGGCATATGGATAATCGGCACCTTCGTAAACGACTGGATCTGGTCATAGAAGTAGTGTGACGTGTTGCAGGGAATGGCAATGTGTGCACAGCCCAGCGACTCGAGTGCCTGGGCGCACTCTTTCATGGTCGCCAGCAGCTTAGCATGCTCGCCGGTCTTAATGGCCAACGTGCGGTCGGGCATGGTCGACTTGGAGAGTACCACCATGTCGATATGTTCCTGATCGCAGGCAGCAGCCGTATGACGCACCACCTGGTCGTAGTAATACGACGTGGCCTCGGCGCCCATGCCGCCGATAACTCCCAGCTTTTCCATCGCCGCCTCCTTGGTGACGCTTGCGCAATTGCGCGTATCATACCCGCGCCCGCCCGATGCAAACCGGACGGGCGCCGCGCTCATTTACTTGTAATACGTCTTGAACAGCTTAAAGTGACGCAGCTTGGTGTGCCACATGCGCAGCCAGCGGTTAAAGACAAAGTCGCCCTTCATAAACGAAGGGTCGGCGCCCTTGCCTTCCTTGTCCAGGCGATGCACCTTAGCGCGCAGCTCGGGATCCTTGACGTACTTGTCGACGACGCCCATGGGGACGACCATCCACAGGGCCTCGTCCTGAGCCGTCACAAACTCCGGCTCAAACGGACGGTTGAACACATACTCGTCCACCACATACTTGGCAACGTTAAAGCCGCTGTTGGTAACGTAGTAGTTGCTGCGGCCCTGGCGCGTGTTGAAATCGAAGAACTTAAACGAGCCGTCGCGCTCGTCGTACTTTACGTCAAAGTTGGAATAGCCCACAAAGTGAAGGTCCTCGAGCAACTTGCGCACGCCGCCCATGAGCTCGTCGTTGGGCTCGGTAATGATACAGGCATGGTTGCCGACACCGTGGGGCTGATGCTCCTCGAGCAGCACATGGCCCGGGCACATCATGCGGACCTTACCGTTGCGGTCGGAATAGCTGGTGAGCACGCGCATGTACTCGTCGTTGCCGGGCACGCGATCCTGCAAGATCAGGTCGTCGGTGTAGCCGCTGGCATACGAATCGCGAATGACCTGTTCCAGCTCGGCGCGGTCGGCAATCTCCTAGGCCTTCTTCTGGCCCTCGAACTCATGCTGCCACCACATGATGCCATCAGAAGGCTTCAGAATCATCGGGTAGGGAAAATCGATCTGGTCGAGCACTTCGGCAGGCGCCTCACCCTGGGCATTGAGCATCGCCTTGGTAAAGGTAAACGTGTGCGGATAGGGCACGCCATGCTTCTCGCACAGCTCGTAGAAGATCTCCTTCTTCTGGCACTGCTCAAGCATGCTGTAGGGCGCGTAGGGAGCGACGATGTTATCCGCCAGCTCATGGGCATCCTTGGCCTGAGCCACGAGGGCAACATAGTTATCGCCACAGCCCACAAGGACAATCGTCTTATCGGCATGCGCTTGGGCAATGCCGTTGACGGTTTTGAGCATCACGGGCATGGTGTCGATATCCACGTTGGGCGTGTAGTCGATAATCTGGCTGCGGTACGCGGGACCCGTCTGATACTTGCCAAAAACCAGACTCTTGACCTGGTACTCCTCGTAGAAGGCGCGCGCCACCGAATAGGCGTTGATGTCGCCACCGAGCAGCACGGGAATGAACTCGCGCTCTGTAAACTGCAATGCCATGGAAACTTCCTAACATGAACTGCCCACGCAACGGGCGGTCTTTGCGCAACTGATTTATTCTAGCGTGCCAAGCCGCCGGCGCCCAAAGCTCCACCGTATCTATGGCAATCGACGTAATCGTCCAGCACGAAGACGGCGCCCACCGTTGTATGACAATGGGCAATGAACCTACCGTTGTTGTAGGATTCAACATGTAGCCCACCCCGTCGAAAGGTGCACTGTGCCCCAGGCTCATCCGATCAACAACCCCATCATTGACGCCGCCAAGCGCGAACTTGCAGATCGTGCCCAGACGGCAGCTCCCCTACGCACCGCAAACGATGCTTACAACGGGCCTGCCCGTATCGTCTCAATCAACACGTCGGAGCACAAAGGCACGCGCAAGTCACCCGTCGCCGACGGGCACGACACCGTCATCGAGCAGTTTGGCCTCGCCTCCGATGCGCACGCCGGGCATTGGCACCGCCAGGTTTCCTTTTTAGCTGCAGAGTCTATCCAGACGGCGCAGGCGCGCGGGCTCGATGTGCACGAGGGCGACTTTGGCGAGAACTTCACAACCCAGGGCATCAACCTGCTCTCGCTCCCCCTGGGAACGCAGCTCAAGATTGGCAACGATGTCCTGGTCGAAATCAGCCAAATCGGCAAGGTCTGCCACACCCGTTGCGCCATCTACTATCTCGCCGGCGACTGCATCTTTCCCCACGAGGGCGTTTTTGGCGTGGTACTAAAGGGCGGAGAGGTCTACGCCGGCGACGATATCCAGGTAATCAAACTCGGCGACGGCACCTGTTCGTTCACCCCCGCCGAGGCCCTCAAAGAGATTGAGCAGGCTCGCCAGAAGGGCACGCTGTAGTTATAAAACCCCACGTTGAGATGGCTTTTACAGCCCAAAACTCCTCTCAAACAGGGCTCTGTAACGTTAAAGTTGAACTCTATGGTTTCTCAACAATTCATCATAACTGCAGGTCAAAGCCAAAGTCTCAAGTTCAACTTGACCCTTTGGAACCTTTAAGGTTCAAGTTGAGGTCGAAAGCAGTAGTAGAATACCGTTCGAACCATAACCTACGATTGATTGCAGAGGGACTGGATGCAGCATTCGAATCATCGCACCGCAGCGCTCATTGCGTCGAAGCCGGCTCGTATCATCACGAGCGCCGCGCTCGCCGTTGCGCTGACGGCCACGCCGATGCTCTCCCCCGTTGCGGCGTATGCCGCCTCGCAGGCAACGCAGGACCAGCTTTCCGCAGCCCAGCAGAAGATCGAAGCCGCCACGAGCGCCTACAACGACGCCCGCACCAAACTCGATGACCTGCAAAAGCAGATTGACTCCAATGAGGCAAGCATCGAGGAAATCGAGGCTAAGCTTCCCGAGCAGCAGGCCAAGGCAAGCTCCGCCATGCGCGATCTGTACAAGTATCAGAAGGGCACCAATCCCATCGTGAGCTTCCTGGTCAACGCGCAGAGCCTGGGTGAGTTCAT
>DBFDDV010000095.1:0-7935 GCA_048302525.1 Collinsella sp.
CGACCATAGCGCTTGATGAGGGCAGACCAAGGTCTGCCCCTACGGAAGGGGCGACGAAGAGCTGCAAAATTTCCGTTGTTGTAAGGCTGGTAGGGGCGGTGGGACTCGAACCCACAATCCTTGCGGCGAGAGATTTTAAGTCTCCTGCGTATGCCAATTCCGCCACGCCCCCGTGAGACTAGAAGTCTAGCACAAGCCGTCCGTTACGCGTTGACGGCCATCGAGTGTTGGCCCGACTTCTCCAGGAACTCCTGGAACTTGGCTTCGTCGCCCTTGTTCTTGTACTGCAGGGCCAGCAGGTATTCCAGGCGGCAGCTCTTGACCTTGTCGTCACCGGCCTCCTTGAGCATGCGCTCCAGCTCGGGAATGTCGTTGTGGCGCTTCAAGATCATCGTGTCGTACATCAGTTGGCATTCGTGCGCGACTGCCTCGGCCTGACCACCCTCAAAGCCCTTGATCTCGTGCAGGAGCTCCTTGGATTTTTTGCGGTCCTCCTGGCCAACGTAGTAGTTAAAGGCCTTAATCACCAGGTCGACGCGCTGCATCTTGGGCAGATTGAGTCCCAGCAGCAAATCGAACATCTCGTCGGCGCGCTTGTGGTCCTCGCGCAGCAGATAGGAGTTCAGGCGCAGGTAGTCGCGGTTATAGCGCGGGTACAGCATGCTGGTGAGTTTGCCATCGAGCAAGCGATCGAACTCGTCCCACTGCTTGGCAGCCATAAGCTGCTGCAGGCGCTTAAACGTGGTGCGTTTTTTGACGCTAAAGAACACCGACACGGCGATACAGATGATGACGACGGCGGTCCAGAGGGTGCGGGAATCGGGCATATTGGGGTCCTTAGTCGCTCATAAAGCGAGCGGTATGACAACACGTACTAGATGTATTATACGCAGCGCGCAAGCAAACTGGCATAAAAGCTCATCGAGGCTGAGTGCCATCGCTCGCTGCGGTACACTTACCTAAAGTAAACCACGAAGGGAGACATTACCTATGAAGAAGATCGTTTTGGCTTGCGGTGCTGGCGCTGCTACTTCCACACTCGTTGCCCAGAAGGTCGCCACCATGCTCGACGCCAACGGTTACGCCGACAAGTACGAGATCGTGCAGTGCGCCATCTCCGAGGCCAAGGACGTTTGCGACGAGGGCGCCGACCTGCTGATCGCCACCACCGTTGCCCCCGAGGGCCTCACCTGCCCGTACGTGAGCGGCGTGCCCTTCATGACCGGCATGAACCGCGTCGCTGCCGAGAAGGCCGTTCTCGACGTCATGGCTCAGTAGGCACTGCCTGTATGAGTGAGCAGAACGCCAACCCGGTCGAGCTCTTTGGCATGCGCGTTGCCCATGTGGGCATTAACGCCGCCGACCCGGCAGACGCCCTGGAGATCGCGGAGCTGTTCTCGACGATGATGGGCCTGCCCGTCATCGAGACCCCGGTTTCGTACTTTAACGATTCGCTGGTCGAGATCATGAAGCAGAACGGTCGTGGCACCAAGGGCCACATCGGCTTTGCCGTCAACGACATCGATTCGGCTGAGAAGTGGTTTGCCGAGCGCGGGCACGAGGTCAACGAGGAGTCGCGCGCGCTGCTACCCGACGGTGGTACCAAACTCGTGTACTTTAAGCGCGAGTTCGCCGGCTTCGCCGTGCACCTGTGCCGCGAGTAGCGCACAAGCTGTCATAGCTAGCAAAAAGGGATAGGGCTGCGTGGCCCTATCCCTTTATTTATGTCGAGGGGCTTCCTACCGCGGCAGGCGAATCGTAAAGCGGCTGCCGACGCCCTCGACCGAGGTCACGCCGATGACGCCGCCGTGGCTGTCGACGATCCACTTGGCGATAGCGAGCCCCAGGCCCGAACCCTGTGCGCCGGCATCGCGCGCGTTGTCGGCACGGTAGAACCGCTCGAACGCGTGAGCTGCGGATTCCTGGTTCATGCCGATGCCCTCGTCTTCAACGGCTATGTCGATTGTGCCCGTGCCCGCATCGGGTGTTATGCCAAATGTGACGGTCGTTCCCGCGTCCGAATACTTGGCGGCGTTTTGCACGATCACGCGCAGAGCCTGCTTCACGAGCGCGACATCGACGGACGCGTCGCAGCGCGGGTCGCTGGCAAACGCAGCGTCAAAAGCCAGCCGATATGTGTGCCCGGCATCAATCATCTGCGATTCCTCGCACACCTCGCCGACCAGTGCAGCCAGGTTGGTATTCACGCGTCGCAGCACGGTGCGGCCGGCATCTCCGCGTGCCAAAAACAGCAGTTGTTCCACGAGCTCCTGCATGTGCTCGCTTTCGGCCTTGAGCGAGGCGATGGACTCTGCCAGCACGGCCGGGTCGTCTTTGCCCCAGCGGTCGAGCATGTTTACGTAGCCCTGAATCACCGCGATGGGCGTGCGCAGCTCGTGGCTCGCGTCGTTGACAAAGCGCATCTGCTGCAGCTTGGCCTCTTGCATCTGGCGCAGCAGGCGGTTGAGCGCGACCTCGATACTCGCCAGATCGGCGTCGCCGGTGGTGACGCTCGGCGAATCGACGCTTGCTCGCTCGATGGCCTGCTCCAGCGTTTCCATCTTGCCGCCGGCGAGTTGCATGCGGCCGAGCTCGTCCACGCGTAGGGCCAGGTCGTTGAGCGGTGCCATGGTGCGGCGTACGCGTCGGGCGCCGCCGAGCATGTTGAGCACGCTGATGACCTGCCAACCTACAACGACAAGGTAGAGAGGCCATAGCGTGACGAGGTCCTGCGCGAGGGGGAAGGTCTTGGTGGTACGCGCAAGCTCGACGGTATAGGTGAGCGTGGCCAGGTCCCAGCCGCGCGCGGGCGTCAGCGATATGCCGTGAACGGCGGCGCTGGGGATCCATCCCGCGGTAAACGCGTCGTCGGGCAGCGTCTGGTTGTATCCATAGACGAGGATCGCCGCTGCAATCACCACCAGCAGCAGATCGAGCCAGACGTAGCTCATCAGGCGGCGCCACATATAGCTCCAGTTGATGGCACGGGCGATGGATGTGACGCGCTTGGTCTCGGCGTTACGCGCGGCAGACATAGCCCACCCCGCGCACGGTCTGGATGATGCGAGCGCCGCCGGCGTCCTCGATTTTGGCGCGCAAGTGCGCGATGTGTACGTCGACGTTGTTGGTGTCGCCCACGTATTCGTAGCCCAGCGCCTCGTGCGCGATGCGCTCGCGCGTGAGCACGGTTTCGGCATGCGCCATAAGCAGGGCGAGAACGTCGAACTCGCGGGCAGTCAGCACGATGGGCGAGCCGCCGACCGTGACTTCGCGGCGGTCGGGATCGAGCGCGACCGAGCCCGCGGTGAGTGCGGCGGGGGAGGGCGTGGCAGCAGCCTGGGCCGTGTCGGTTGCCGGGGACATTGTGGCGATACCGGCGGCCGTGCCGCTCGCTACGCCAGTCCCGGCACCGACGCCGCCAACGCCCGAAGCCGCCCGCACGGCCTCCGAGCGCTTCAGCGCCACACGGATCCGTGCGAACAGCTCCTCAATGGCAAACGGCTTGGTCAGGTAATCGTCGGCGCCGGCATCGAGCCCGGCCACCTTGTCCATCACGGCATCGCGCGCGGTGACCATGATCACCGGCACATCCTTGTGCTTGCGTACGCGCCGCAGCACCTCCATGCCGTTGAGTTGCGGCAACAGTACATCGAGCAGAATCAGATCGTAGTCGCGCTCCATCGCCAGGTCAACGGCGGTGCGGCCATCGGCGGCGTGCTCCACTTGGTAGCCCTCGTGCTCCAGCTCGAGCGTCACAAAGCGGGCGATTTTCTCCTCGTCCTCTACGATCAGGATCCGTGCCATACGTGCCCCCGTCTGCGATTACTTGTCGTCGTTCAAATTTTGCTTGATGCCGTCCGCGGCATCGGCGGCGTGATTCATCAGGTTGTTGATGCTGCCGGGCACGTCGCCGTCGCTGTCGATACGGTAGCGCATGCCAAAGAACAGGCCAAGCAGCATCAGCCAAATCGTGGCGCCCCAGGCAAACAGCGCGACGATGGGAATCAGGATGGGAATGTTGAGGATGATCGCGTCGCGGCGCGTGGCGATAAACTTGGTGTCCAGGCTCAGGCGGAAGAGCTTTTTGAGGTACTCCCACACGCTGTCCATCTTCTTGGAGAAGTCGGTCTTTTCGCTCGACTTTTCGTAGGCGGCCTGCGCGGCGACCATCTCGGCCGAGGGCTCGTCGACCGGCTCGGACTCGGTGGCGGCGTGCGCCGACGTGGTCTGGGTCTTGCCCTGCGACTCGAGCCAAATGATGGCATCCAGAACGTTGCCGTCGGCGGCGTCGAGCGCGGCCTTGGCATCGGTGTAGCTCACGTTGCACTTGGTGCGGATGATTTCAACTTTTTCGAGGTCGTCCATGACCTGTCCTTTCGTTCGATGGGCGCGACGCCGGGCGATCTGCCCGGGCGCGAGCGTTGCGTTCGGCGGTCTGCGTTGCGCGGTGCCGCCCCGCCCTTGGTCGAACTCTATAGTGCAGGTTATAGATTAAGCGATTCTTGAGCCAAGATTAATGTTGGATGAGTTTTTGGGTGGCGGTGGGGAAGGGCAGAAAAGGCAGGTTTTGCGGGGCGTGAAGGAGGGGCGGTCTGATCTTTGGGACAGCTGATAGCGAGGTCTAATACTTTTCCGAGATGTGAACGAGTGAAAACGGACCCCCGAAGCATCGACACTTTAGAGGTGCCGCTTCCTGCGGTTTTGATGCCAGAATCCTGCGTTTATGCCGTTGAAAAATGCTGATGCTTCAGGGGTCCAAAAACAGCCGTTCACTTCGCGGAAAAGTATTAGACCTCAATAGCGGGGGATGGGGTGCCGGTAGCAAAGCGGCGTCAAGGGTTGGTCGTGCAGACGGTTTCTCCATTGATGTCCGCACGACATGTGACACTTTCCCTGCCGCCCTGCTCTGCCGCGGCGGCATGCATCTGAACGACGGTCCTCTAAGGAGTTCGATATCGATGAGTGACAACACCAAACATCTCGCAAAGAAGTGCGTCAAGGACGCGGGGCCGTGCCTCGTGCTGTGCCTTGCCGGCGCAGCGGTCGCGCTGCTGGCTGTTCTGGGGCCGTTCGACATGCTTCGAAGCGCCAGCTCTCTGCACGTTTGCATGGCCCTTGCCGGCGCCATGATGACCGGTGGCGTGCTCGATCTGGTTTTTTGGGTACTCGACCCGTTTGGATGGAAGAACGAGGGGTAAGCCCTAAGGGATGGAAGGGCTGGAACGGTTGGCTTAGTGATCGTGCAGAATGTGGCTAGCGACTTACAGGGGAGTGGTGATCCGATGACGGTCTATGTGACGGGCGATATTCACGGCGGCCTCGACATGCAAAAGCTGCGCGATTGGGAGCTTGGGGATAGTCTGACGAGCGACGACTATCTAATCGTCGCGGGCGACTTTGGCTTTCCGTGGGATTTCTCTGCCGAGGAGTGCGCTGATATCGCCTGGCTGGAATCGCGTCCCTATACCGTACTGTTTGTCGACGGCAACCACGAGCGTTTCGATCACTGGGCAGAGCGCCCCATGGAGTTGTGGCACGGTGGGCTGACGCAGCGCCTGTCGGATGCCTCTCCCATACGGCGTCTGGCGCGTGCCGAGATTTTTGAGCTCGATGACTCAACGATCTTTACTATGGGCGGTGCCACGAGCGTGGACAAGGAATACCGCATACCGTATTCCAGCTGGTGGCCACAGGAGCTGCCGGACGAGCGCAACTTTGAGGAGGCGCGGGCAAAGCTCGACAGCGTGGGCTGGAAGGTCGACTACGTGATCACCCACACCTGCTCTACGCGCATGCTTTCGCCCACGCTTTATCCGGCACCCGGCTGGAATTACTCCGCCGTTGATCAGCTCACGGCATTTTTCGATGAGCTGGAAGACCACTTGGATTACAAACGCTGGTACTACGGGCATTTCCATCGGGATGCCAACCCGGCCGAACGCCACACCGTGCTCTACGACTGCATCGTTCGCCTGGGTGACGAACTCCAGCCCTGGGATGTTGCGTAGAGGCGCGGTGGCTGGCTACTCGACCGTTACAGTGATGTTCTCCCGGTGCGCGCGGATGACATCCCAGCCAAAGTGCTCGACCAACTGCTCGGCGGTACGCGGCGTGGTGTCCGGCGCGATGCCCGTTTGCCCGGCGAGCCAGCCCAGCAGTGCCTCGGGCGTGCCAAACCGGGCGCGTAGTTCGCCCAGGTCCAGATCGCGGTCGCGCTTGGAAAGGCGGCGGCCGTCCGGCGACATGAGCAGCGGAATGTGCGCGTAGTGCGGCGTGGGAAGTCCCAGCAGATGCTGCAGGTAGATTTGGCGCGGCGTGGAGCCCAGCAGGTCGCATCCGCGCACGACCTCGGTGACGCCCATGGCGGCGTCATCGACCACCACGGCTAGCTGATAGGCAAACACGCCGTCGCTGCGGCGCACCAAAAAGTCGCCGCATTCGGTGGCGAGCGCCTCGCATTGGGCACCATACGTGCGGTCCACAAATTCGACCACATCGTCTGCGAGGTCGTCGACGGCGGGCACGCGCAGGCGCGTGGCCGGAGCGCGCAGGATGCTGCGGCGGGCAACCTCCTCGGCAGAAAGGCCTCGGCAGGCGCCGCGATAGATGGGCGTGCCGTCGCTGGCGTGCGGTGCGCTCGCGGCGTGGAGCTCGGCGCGCGTGCAAAAGCAGGGGTAGGTGAGGCCGGCGTCTTGCAGCTGGTGCAGGGCGTCCTCGTACAAGTCCAGGCGATCGTGCTGGTAGTAGGGGCCTTCGTCCCACTCAAGCCCCAGCCAGGCCAGGTCGTCAATCAGTTGAGCGGCAAGTTCCGGACGCTTGCAGCGATCGTCCAGGTCCTCGATGCGCAGTACGATGCGGCCGTCCTGCCTGCGGGCCGAAAGCCACGCGCACAGGCAACTGAACACGTTGCCCAAGTGCATGCGGCCCGAGGGCGACGGGGCAAAGCGGCCCACGACGGGCGCGGGGGCAGAGGCGGGCGGCATCGCTGGCGCGTCCGCGGCGTGTGTTGCTATGTTGCGTGCGTTGATATCCATGCGGACGAGTATAGCGCGGGGCGCGGTGGGGGAGACGCTGCCGTGGCCTGCAAGTTGCCGAGGCCGCGCGTTGCGCGTGCCGGACCACCGGCTCGACAGTTCGATCGCCGCCCGCCAGCCCAACCCCTCAAACGACAGAAACCCCGGCAGCTCTTCGCAACTGCCGGGGTTTCCGCGGAAAAGGGGGACATGATCCTCGAGCGAACGGCAAAGGGGCAAACCGCTTTCGCTCAACTGTTTTATGCCCCTTGCCCGCGGGCTCAATCAGAGCGCGTCGCAGCAACACAAAGCCGCTACACCTGTGACGGAGCTGTGAAGTGGTATCTATCGTTGGCGCATGCCATGCCAAAGAGTGTCCCTAACGACTAGTCATTTAAGAACGTCCCCAATGACTACCCAATGACTAGCTGCTGGCGGCGGGCGTGACTTTCATCCCATTTGGCGCTCCGGTCGCCTAGATATTCGTCATGTGCGCCCGTAAACGTGGGACAATGACGCTGTTGGTATCACAGACAAAGGATGTGCCTATGAACGCCCCCGTTGCCAAGACCTGTCGGCAGCGCCGCCTATTCGCGCGATTCGCTTCCGTCTGCGCACTCGTCGCGCTTGCGTTGTTGCTGCTGCCTGCCGCCGCACACGCCGACGGCTACTCCATGAGCCAAACCTACATCGGCGCCACGGTTGAGGCCGATGGATCGCTGACCGTTGTCGAGGGACGCCAGTTTGATTTCGACGACGACATCAACGGCGTATATTGGGATATCAATACGGGCACCAATCAGCAGGGAGGCGCGGCGGGCGTCAATGTGCTGAGCGTCGAGGAAGACGACACCGCGTTTAACAAGGTCGATAGCGCAAACAAAGGCGACGACGGTGTCTATATGGTTGAGCAGTCCGACGG
>DBFDDV010000096.1:0-29664 GCA_048302525.1 Collinsella sp.
TCGTCTCGCCCGGCCCCTCGCCGAGCAGCGCCGCGATCGCCGCCTCGTCGGAGAACTCGGCGCCGTTGTCGGTGAGCACGGCGCGGAAGACCCTGCCCATGCCGTCGGCGCCGAGGACCTCCCTGATATCGCCCAGGGCGTCCGCGACGCACCCGGCGGTCTTCTCCTCCAGCGGCAGCGCGAGCTGGAGCCTGCTGGGGCGGTGCAGCAGCGTGAGCAGGCAGGCGGAGTCCTCCCGCGCGCCCTCGACCGTGTCCATCTCCCAGGCCGCGGCGCACGCGTCCTCCCCGAGGGCGAGGAACGCGGCATGCGACCTGCGGGCGGAGTGGCGCGTGGCCGCCCGGCCGGCGGCGCTCTTCCTCGGCCTGTAGCCGACCTTGCGCCTGAGCTCCATGTTGGTCATGCCGTCGTAGCCCGCCGAGACCCAGCGGTAGATGGTCGACGGCGACAGGTCCACCGGGCCGCCGTTGCGCGCCGCCATCTGCTCGGGCGAGAGCCCCCGGCGCAGGCAGCCTCTTATCGCCTCCAGCCTGGCCGCCGCGGCGGGCTCGTCGGCGTCTATCCCGCGCCTGGACGAGACGAGGACCGAGTCGGCGCACAGCTGCGCGGCCCGGGCCTCGTAGAAGACGTGGGGGCGGCGCTTGCAGCCGATCGCGCGGTACCGGCCGCAGCCGTTGCAGCATCGCGGCCACGCGGCCAGGCGCGGGCAGGCCGCCGACAGGTCGGCGGAGGCGTCCACGCGCTCGCCGCGCCTGGACTTCGGCGCCGTCACGAACCTGTGCGACGCCACCTCGGCGCTCACCGTCGAGGGCGACCTGCCCAGCTCCCTCGCGATCTCCCTGCACGAGGCCCCGCGCTCCAGCATCCTCTGGACAGTGTCCCGCTCGTGCCTCGTGAGCCTTCCGTAGGCCCTCGGGACCGCCCTCGCGGAGCCCCTATTCTTCTTTCCGGACATGCCGTCCTCCGATCTCCCGGGGCCGGCCGGTCCGGCCCTCAGGGTATCGGGTTCCCACATTCATCCGCACATGTGCGGATGAATGTGGGAAGTGTTCGGATGAAGTTGATAATCAAGGTTCTGCAACTATAGGGGGTCCGCTAATTTATTGCAGGTCATATAATGCAGTTCAAGAGTTATCTTAGGGTGTTAATCCGATGAGTTCTTCCTCAAATGTTGCCTAACGCTCTCACGCAAGAGTGATTTCGCTTCACATTTGGATCCACTCGAGGGTGATAGACACCCGACCTTGCTGAATACTCGCAATTTTGCACATCGTTAGGGTACCCACCTTGTTAGCCGGCCTAGTTTCCGGCACCGAAGACCTTGCCCTCGGGCGTGAGACTGCTTGTTTGGGCAAATGATGGGCTGTCGGATTCGACAGTCTGCATGTCATCGATTGCTGCAACTTCATTAATTGTCGGGTCATCCAGCGTGATGCCTTCGAGTGTTGCTTTTTTCGAGGTCGATTCGTTGACGCTCTTCGGAATCCTGGCGAAGCTGCTTCTGAATTCGCTTTTTCTCTTCTATAAACCTTCTGAGCACAAACTGTCTCAGGTCCTCTTGCATGATTTGAAAGTCTTTTGGCAGACGCGAGGGGCGTACGCCCTCTTTCCGCTGGATTGCTTCCATGACCCTAACAAAAGAGCTGGCATGCATAAAGGAATAACGGCTGACGGTGATGATTCCGTATCCCATGGACGCAAGCGCATTCTTGCGCTCCTCATCGATGGCGCGGTCTTCTTCCGCGTCATGATAAAAACCGTTGTATTCAATGTCTGTGCGAGATTTCTTTAGATATGCATCCATAAAGAACTTTTTGCGTCTCGTGAGATTCTTTGCGGCAGCGGTGACCTGCACCTCGTAATCGGTCTCAATTCCCTTAATACCAAGTCCTCCTTCGCTTTTAGGCAGCGTTAGCATCATGACAAAGGCCGTTTCCATAGGAGACCGGCATCCGTCGCGCACACATTGGATCGCCTTTCGGGCAAGAGCCAGACCGTCGCATCTGGTAATGGAATTAAAGAACTGTTTTAGCCTCTCGGTCGAGGTGAGCGCGAAACGCTCGGTATAGGAGGTGGAAGAGTCGGTTCCAAGGGAATAAGCGCCGCACAGTTCAAAGTAGTACTCCACTAGTTCGCGAAAAGAAAGATAGGTGGCGGCCTGAAGTGCGCAAAGCTCAACGCCAACAATGAAGATGCCATCTTTGAGCTCTATAAAGCGTGAGTTCGAGAATCGTTTTGAAGAAACGTGGCATTGACAGTTCATTGCATAGCGCGCATTCCTGCGATCAAACACCATCACCTCGAGGGAATCATTTGTGTCGAGGGAAACATCATGTTTGGTGAGCCATTCTGCGGCTGCGTCAAGGAACGTTCCGGTGGGACATGATCCGTAAATCGCGGCAGGGCTACAGGACTCGATGCCTTTCGCAGACACCGAATGCGCGGCCTGGTAGACCGCTTTTGCAGTGGTATGTGACAATACGATACTCATGATATATATCGTGTCAGCTAATGCCGTGTTGACGGCGCTGAGTGGAAAAGCCGTTTTAGAGGTCTAACCAAATGCTGTCCAAAAGCTTGACGCAATTATGAGTTGGTATGCCCTAAATAAAAGTTTTCGCAGCTTAGCTATAGCATATAAATACTCAATTGCCGCACATTTGATATCGACGCATCACCATCCGACAACGAATTACGTGTCGGGAATTGGCCGAAATCGTTCGCAATGAGTGTTCAGAATTTGTGATGGCAAATCTATCTGTGGAACGTAGGGCGGCCCCACTGCGGGGTTTCCCGCTGCGAGACCGCTCGTGATCTACGCCGGGGTTTGTCGCAGGCGTTTCTACTTGGCGAATAGGTTCTTGAGGTTGAACTCGGCTTGGACGGTGCGGAGCATGAGGTCGGTGTCGTCCAGGCCCAGATGCTGCTCGTTGGCGTCGGCGGCGAGGGTTCCACGGCGGCGCGCCCAGTTCTCGAGCGCGGCGGGGGCGGATTCGCGGGGGAGCGAGCGGACGTCGGCATCCAGGCTGCGGCAGATCTGGCGCGAGTCGATGACGATGATCTTGCCGGCGCGGCGTGCCTCGGCGTAACCGTCCAGATGAATTTTGAACCAGCTGTCCTCGAACGCGGCGTTATGCGCCATGTACGGGTACTTCTTCATAAGCTTGAGCAGCTGCTTCTGCAGTTCCTTGTTCTCGCGGAACGGCTTTTTGCCGTCGATGTCGTCCCAGGTGATATGGTGGATATTCGACAACGGCACATCCTCGCCGCGGTAGATGTCGGGCAGGCCACAGTAGTGTGCCTCGGCGTCATGCGGCACGGCGTCGCTGGTGAGATCCATGATCTCCCAGCCCACGTTGATGATATAGCCGCGCTCGGGTGCACGGCCGGTGGTCTCGATGTCGATACCGAGCACGGTGCCCTGGATGGGCTTGCGGGCGTAGGCCACGCCGAGCGCGTCGCGGTCGCCGCGGATTTCGCGCATGACCGACGCGGCGGTGCGCTTTTGCATCTTACCGATGGCGGCGCAGGTGTCGGCATCGGACAGGCCGCGCGAAAGCGTCGCGGGCGTCACGTTGCGCAGGCGTGCCTCGCCAATCTGGTCGCACAGGTCGCGGTTGCGGTCAGCCAGGTCGCGCACGGTGGCAAAGTCGAAGCTGGGGTCGCCCTCGGCGGTAAAGTACTCGGTTTCGAGCACCTTAAGGGCCTCCTCGCCCTTCTGGCGCTCGGATTCCATGGCGCCGTGATCGCCATAGATAAACATGGGAATAAACGGCTGGCGCTCGTATTCGAGTGCTTGTGAAACGTTCATACAACTGCTCCTTGGATGGGCCGCGTCGTGCGGCTCAGTGTCATTAAGATGTGGCGAGATGATAGTTTACCATGGGCAACTATTGGCATCGCGCCTAGGACAACTACAATACCCTAGTTGACCGCTAGGACTTTTACAATGCTGCCGAAAGACACGAAAGGTTCCATCCGTCATGGATTTGCTGATTGATATTCTGCTCGACGCCGGCAAGGACACGCTCTCGCTGGTACCGTTCTTATTGGTGACATATTTGGCCCTCGAGACCCTGGAGCACGTCGCGGGCGACAGCGTTAACGGCGCCATCAAGCGCGCCGGCGCCGCGGGTCCCGTGGTTGGCTCGTTGCTGGGCATGGTGCCGCAGTGCGGCTTTTCGGCAATGGCGGCAACGCTGTACGCCGGTCGTGTCGTGACCTTGGGCACGTTGGTGGCGGTGTTCCTTTCGACCTCCGATGAGATGCTGCCGCTGTTGCTCGCCGAGCAAGTTCCCGTGCAGACCATGGCGATGTTGCTCGCCTCGAAGGCGCTGATCGCGCTGGTCACGGGCTTTATCGTGGATGCGGCTATCCGCGGCCTTCGTCGTAATGCCCGCGCGCATGCGGCGATTCGCCGTACCGTGCTGGGGACCGCTGCCAATCCGGCTCATGTGAACTGCGCGCACGACGACCATACCGGGGGCGACATCATTGATGAAGTGGCCGAGGCGGGCGTAAGTGCTGATCACATCCACGAGCTGTGCGAACGCGATCATTGCGGCTGTGACGAGGATGAGGACGAGCACGGGCACGACCACAGCCACGATCATGGTCACGCGGACGAGCACGAGCGCCACCACGACCACAGCCACTCCTACGAGGGCGCGCCCATCGTGTCGATCATCCGCAGCGCGATCTCGCATACCGCGCAGGTGTCGGTATTCATTTTCCTGGTGACGCTGATTCTGGTCGCCGTGCTCGAGACCTTTGGCGAGTCGGCGATCGAGCAGTTCCTGCGCGGCAACGAGACGCTTGCGGTCCTGGGCTCGGCGCTTGTCGGCCTGATTCCCAACTGCTCGGCCAGCGTCGTCATCACGCAACTGTACCTGGAAGGCGCGCTGCAGCTGGCCCCGATGCTCGCCGGCACGCTCATTTCTGCCGGCGTGGGCTACCTGGTGCTGTTCCGCACCAACCGCAGCGCCCGCGAAAACGTCGTGTTCCTGGTCATGATGTACGTCATCGGCGCCGGCTGGGGCCTTATCCTATCCGCCGTTGGCCTTTAAGTAGATTATTGGGACATGTCTTACGATCTACCCCTGTGACCAGGGCATTCCCCGCTGCCAAAACAAAAAGGTAGATTTTTAGGCATGTCCCAAAAATCTACCTTGGTTAGCGCAGCAGCTCGGTGAGGTTGCGCTTAAAGCGGGCCCGGTCTTCGCTGGTAAATGCCGCCGGACCGCGAGTGCGACCGCCGGCGCGGCGCACCTTCTTTTCCTCGTGGCGAATAAACAGTTGCATGTCGATGGTCGCCTTATCGTAGACGCGCCCGCGCACGCCGATGGCGGCGGCATCGCGACCGAGCACCATGCTCGCCAAGCCAATGTCCTGCGTCACGACTACGTCGCCCGCCTGCAGGCGTTCGACAATGGCAAAGTCGGCGCTGTCGGCGCCAACGCTCACATCGAGCGTCGTGACCCAAAATCCGCGTCGCGCGTGCTCAGCATCGCGCGGGTCGTCGCGGAGAATGTGCCGTTCTAGGTTTTGCGTGCTGTTGCCGGCGATAACAACGGCGACGCCCGCCCGCCGCGCGCAGTCAATCGACTCGCGCGTGACCGGGCAGGCGTCTGCATCAATAAAGAGCGTTCGTGGCATCTAGTGCACCAGTTTGCCAAATTGAGTAGCACGAACAATCAGCGTTACGCCAAACACCAGCAGTGCGGCGCCGCTAAAGATGACGAGCATCTTGGCCGACCACAGCGGATAGATAAACACGAACATGCCGGCGATGATGGAGAGTGCGCCGCTCAGGATGGCGAGGGCGCGGTTGGACGAAAGCTCGGACTCCAGAATGGACATGACACCTTCGACAATCCAGCCAAAGCCGGCCACGATAACCACCATCGTGGTGAGCGTCGCGGTCGAGAAGGCCTGGTTGCGCAGGATTATGGCGCCGCCCAAGATAATGAGTAGGTTGGAGATGATGCTCGTCACGCGCCAGCCGGTGGGCAGCAGCGGCTCAAAAATGGCAGTGAACAGCCTGATGGCAGCAGTGATTACAAAGTAAAAACCCAGGACAGTCGTCAAAAAGACGAGGGACTTGGCGGGTGCAAAAAGCAGCGCGATACCAGCAATGAGCGCTAAGACGCCCGTGATGGCGTAAATCCAGCGCACGGCCTTGACGGCTTTGCCCGCCATGCTTTTCTCGTCAAATCCAAACTGGCTCGATTTTTGGTCATCGTTCTTAAAGATGCCCATAATGTCTCCTTTCCGTGCGGCGTAAGCCTTGATCGTTACAACCAGTATCGCCTAAAGGCGCTGGCGTATGGGTCGGAGAGGGCGAAACGTAACCCAAAGGCCCCGAATTGTTTCCGTTGTTCCCCACGTTGCGATTTTCTATTCAACAGGTGTAGAACATTGCAGCCCTGTTCGTTATTGCCTACGTTTTAGGTTAGATTTTCCTAAGGACAATTGGCTTGTATTGGGGGTCCCTATGAACGAAGCAGTTCCCGAGGCGCCGTCGAGTGTCGAATCGATGGCAGAGCAGGGTTGCGAAAAGCTCGGCTTGGAAGCGTTTGATGCGCTGGTCCGTCGTGCCCGTACGTGCCGCCGTTTTGACGAGTCCATGCGCGTGCCGCGTGAGTTTTTGCTCGAGCTGGCAGAGCTGGCTCACCTGACTCCCTGTGGTGCCAATGCTCAGCGTCTTCGTTTTCATGTGGTGAGCGATGCCGAGGATTGCGCGCGCGTATTTGATGAGCTCGCGTGGGCCGGTGCGCTTAAGGATTGGCCGGGTCCTGCCGAGGGTGAGCGCCCGACCGGCTACATCGCGATTCTTGCCGAGCGCACCGTTCCGGGCAAGCCCGCCGCTCCTATTACCGAGGTCGACACGGGCATTGCCGCGCAGACGATGATGCTCGCCGCCCGCAGCGCCACGCCCGAGGTGGCTGCCTGCATGTTCAAGGCCTTTACGCCCCACGCGATCGATGCCATGGGGCTCGATAGCGACAAGTATGAGCTCAAGCTGATCATGGCGTTTGGCGTTCCGGCCGAGACGCAGGTGATTGATGCGATCGATTCCAACCCCGACGGCTCAATTAATTACTGGCGCGACGAGGCGCAGGTGCACCACGTACCCAAGCGCCCGCTTGCCGACGTACTGGTGTAGCTGAGCGTCACCGCGGTGTGATCCGGCGGTAAACCACCACAAAGGTACCTGTCCCCTTTGCGGTGGTGCGAGGGGAGGACGTGTGGCAGATTTGTATTTGGTGCGGCATGGGCAGACTGAGCTCAATGTGCAGAACATTTTGCAGGGTGGGCACGATTCGCCGCTTACGGCGCGCGGGCGCGAGCAGGCGCTGGCGACGCGCGCGGCGTTTGAGGCGCGTGGCGTGACCTTTGACCGTGTGTATTCCTCGCCGTTGGGCCGGGCGCGGCATACGGCTGAGCTAATTGCTGGTGAGGGCCGCTCGATAGAGCTGGTCGATGACCTGCGCGAGTGGCATTTGGGCTCGCTGGAGGGTACATCAAATCGCGAGATGCCGCCGCAGCCCTGGGGCGATTATCCGGTGGCCTTTGGTGGCGAGTCTGAAGGCGAGCTCCAGTCGCGCATGGTCGCGGCGCTGTCCCACATCATGGCCAGGCCGCAGCACGACTGTGTGCTGGCAGTCTCCCACGGCTCTTCCTGCCAGGAGTTTCTTGAGTATGTGACTGGCGGGGGAGAGCTACCCGACAACGGTGCCGTGCTTCATTTTGGCTATTGCGACGGTGCGTTTTCGCTCCTTGATTGGTAACGAACGAAAGGACCCCTATGAATAAAGACCTGTATCTGGTTCGTCATGGGCAGACAATATTCAACCTTAAGCGCATTATTCAGGGTTGGAGTGACTCGCCGCTCACGCAGCTAGGATGCGACCAGGCGGCACGTGCCGGCATGTTCTTACGTGCGCGCGGCATTGAACCCGATCATGCCTACACCTCCACACTTCATCGCACCGAGCAGACTATCGCCAACCTGTGGCCGGGCTTGGCGTACGAGCGCCTGGACGGTCTGCGTGAGTGGTTCTTTGGCGACTTTGAGGCCGAGCGCGTGATGCTTATGCCCGAGCGGCCGTGGCGAGATTTCTATCGTCAGTTTGGCGGCGAGGGCCAGATGCAGGTGCGCGAGCGCATGGCGGCGACGATAACCGATCTTATGCGACGTCCGGACCACGAGTGCGTGCTCGCGGTGAGCCACGGCTCGGCTATCAAGGAGTTTTTGGACCACGTGCGGGGCGCGGCGGCCGACGAGCGCGAACGCGTGCCGGGCAACTGCTCAGTGCTGCAGTTTGCGTTTGACGATGCGGCCGATACGTTTGAACTGGTCGAAGTCTTTACGCAGGAAGACTACGCGCGCGAGCTGGGGCTTGAACCGCTCGTGGCTACTGCGGGTCCGCAGCGCGGATAACGCGAGCGCGGCGGCACGGGTCGTCGGCATAACTTCTCGACGCAAAAGGGGCGGAGATGCATGTACCTGCTGCATCTCCGCCCCCTGTTTGTTGGGCTGCCGATTTTTGTGCTGGACGGTCTGGTCTTGCTAGAACCGCGCGACCTGGTGCGTGAGCAGACCCGTCGGAACCTGCGCCGCGCCGCCGCTGACCTGCGCGGCGGGGAAGAGCGCAGCTACGGCAAAGTTGAACGGCTCTTTGCCCGTGTAGGTGCCGGCGGCACGTGCATCGTCGGCCAGGAGCTGTGATGCCTCGACTAGTGCGACAGCGTAGGCAGGGTCGTCGGCCAGTGCCGGCTCCGGCGCCTGGTCGAGCATGGCGCGGATGGCCCCGACGGCGTCCTCGCGCTTGACCTCCCACACGCGGTGCGTAATGCCCGCGGGGTCGGTAACGGCGTAGAGCGACGCGCCCTCTTTGGCGGCGCCCAGGATGATATCCATGACGGGCGAGGCCTCGTAGGCGAGCGACACGGGGCGCGGCTGCACCTTGAGCTCGGCGATCGCGCGCGCGGCGGCAGCCACGTCGGCGCTGGCATCGCCCTTGCCGCCCGCAAGTACACTCGTCGGGCAGATCGCCACGACACCCGTCACACGTCCCGGCTCGCCCGAGCATTCGTACACGTAATACGCCGCACCCGGGTCCTTGAGCATCAGACCATCGGCAATGGCTCCGCGCAGAGCATCGTTGCCGCTCAGGATGCTGCCCATTGCAGGCAGCGCCTCGAGCACGCGGTCCTGAGCCGGGCGGATGCAGGGAAACGGAAGTGCTTTCATGGGCGGTCCTAACGCACGAGTCGGTTTGTTCGCGGCTTATTATGCCCCAACTTGCCCATTCGCGTCCCAGAGCACGTTATCGGCGAGCGCGATGAGCACGTTCTGGCAGCGAACGATATCGGCGTGGGACACATATTCGTTGGGCTTGTGCGCGAGCGCGAGCGACCCGGGACCGTAACTCATGCAATTGCGGTTACCTGTCTTGCCGGCAATGACGGCGGTGTCGGTGTAGCCGGTAAAGAAGCCGACGGTCGTGTCCGCGTCCGTCACGTCATCGGCGGCACGCTTGAGCGCTGCTAGAAGGGGAGAGTTCGGGTCGCGCTCGATGGCGGGGCGGTCGCCCGTCACGGTGTAGCTGCCATGGCAACCGGGGACCGCGGCTTCGGCGCCGGCGATGGCCTGCTCTACCATGCGCTTCGCGACGGCCGTATCAGTCGGCGGAGTCAGGCGCATATCGACCCAGACCTTGGCGCGGTCGGGCACGACATAGGGGCGATATCCGCCCTCGATTTGGCCAAACGTGATGGTCGAAGGCCCCAGTTCATCGTGCGCGGGCAGCGCCATAAACGCGCGACGGAGCGAACACACGACCTCGGCCATGGCGGCGACGGCATCCGCGCCCTTCCAGGGCTGGCTCGCATGCGCCGTCACGCCAGTCATTTCAATTTCGAACCACGTACGCCCCTTGTGCGCCACCTGGATCTGTCCGTCGGTGGGTTCGGTGTCCAGCACCCATTCACGCGAGCCGACCCAGCCGGCATCGATCGCGGCCTCTGAGCCGCGCATAAAGTCCTCCTCGTCGACCGAGCAGATGAGCGAAAAGCCGCGGCGGGGCAGCTCGCCTTCTGCCGCCACGCGCTCGAGTGTATGGACCAGTGCGGCAATGGCGCAGGCCAGGCCACCCTTCATATCGCAGGCGCCGCGGCCATAGAGTTTATCGTTGCGCACGATCGCTCCGAGCGGCGGAATGTCCGCGTCCCAGCCATCGCCCAGCGTAACGGTATCCATATGGCAGATATAGACGAGTCGCGGCTCGTCGCTTTGGCCCGGCACGGTGACCATAAGGTTGTGGCGCCCGGGGAGTACTTCGAGCTCTGCAATCTGCACGGCATCGAGTACCGGATGGCTCAGCTGCGCCAACTGTTCCTCAACCAACGCTTTGATATGCCGCTCAATTTCATCCTCATACGCGCCCGGGTCTGAGCTGTCGATTCGCACAAGCTCCTGCGCAAGCCGCCAGGCAAAGTCCTTGTCAACCATATGCAACCTCACAATCAGTCTGCTTTCCAAACCGATTGTAAGCCTCCTAAGAGATCCGCGGTGTGCGCGCAGCAGTATTTACCGTTCGCAGGCCGAGCCAGCGCGTTTGCCGTCCGAGCGGGTTCACAAACGGCGCAGTGGGTACGTAGCCTCTATGGACGACATGCTGTGCGACATATCTGCCTTTCGGTATCACCGGATACCTCCACAGGTCTTGGCGATAATGCCGGACCTGCCCGATTCTACGGACGACCCGCGTAGGGAGCGCCTTTGCGAGCATCCGCTCGTCGTGCATTTCCTGGACACCCCGTTACACGTTTTGGCGCAGGGCAGCTGCGGACGTAAGGGTGATCGCATTGTCAGGCATGTTTGGAACGGGGAGAGGCCGTTTGGCTCCGTGCGGCAGACAGAGTTTGGCCTCGATGTCGCGTCCCCACTCTTTACCCTGTTGACCCTGGCTTCCTCGGTCTCAAACGAGCGTCTAATCATGTGCATGTATGAGATGTGCGGCACCTTTGCTGTGTGCAAGATTGCGCCTCAGGTAAAGTCGGCACTTGTGCAGGCATATGGGGGCCAGTGGGGTGACGCGCGGTCGGGCTGGGAAAACGTAAAGGACGTCTCGGGGAATCCAACGGACTTGTGGAAACGACCGCCCTTGATCGAGCTCTCTGAGCTTGCAGAGTTCGTCGATAAGATCCGGGGGCTCCGCGGCGCTAAATCGTTCATACGAGCCGCGAAATGCATTACGGGGATGGCAGCATCTCCGCTCGAGGTTCAAGCATCGATGCTGTTTGGTCTTTCGAGGTTGCGCGGCGGCGAAGGACTGCGCCTTACCAATAACGTTGAGATTCGTATGACGCGCAGCGCCCGCCTGATTTCGGGGCTTGATAGGCGCTATGCCGATATCCTGCTGGCAAATAAGGACGGCAGCCGAGAGTGTCTGGTTGAATGCCAAGGTAAAGCCATTCACGGATCCATAGAATCCAAGATTTCGGACTCCGACCGAACGACGGCGCTGCAAGCGATGGGATATCCCGTCGTTTTGATGACCTATGGCCAGCTGGCCGACTCCGATGCCTTCCGCGTGGTGATGGAGCTCATCATGTCCTATCTCGATGCGCCGTTGAAAGACAAGACACCGCGGCAGCAGGAGCTTGAACGGCGGCTTCGTGAGGAGATATTTATCGATTGGGCGGGAATGTAGTCGTGCAGGTGGAAAACGGTCGCGCGAGCTAGAGTTTTGGGCACGAAAAAGGCTTCAGTTTCGCCTTGGAAGGGCATTAAAAATGCTATCCAGAACAAGTTGTTTCGGAAAATCGATAGTCAACTTGGATGTGGTATATAGAGATTGTTTTTTACCTACTAAAGCCCCTGATAAAGGTGTTTATCAAAGCAGGTGTGCTCAGTGATTTGGGTAGTACTGTCGATTATCCGAAAAAACTTACTCTGGGTAGCATTTTCAAAACCAGCGGAGCAACGAAAAAGGCCCCCGTTTCGCGAAAACGGGGGCCGAATGGGCTTCATGGCCTGCCTGGCAGGCTTGGCGCCGGCGCTATTTGATCACGCGCACGCGATACATCGACGGAATCTGCTTGAGCGCCTCGATGGTGCTGCTGTCCAGGTGCTCGTCGGTGTCGAACATGGTGTAGGCGTTCTCGCCGGCAGACTCGTTGGTCATACGCTGCACGTTGGCATTGTCCTTGGCCAGGATTGCCGTGATCTGACCGATCATGTTGGGCACGTTGGCGTGCAGGCAGGCGATGCGGCTTGCGGCGCGCGCCTTGCCCATGCTGCAGGCGGGGTAGTTGACGCTGTGCGCGATGTTGCCGTTCTCCAGGTAATCCTTAAGCTCGCTGATGGCCATGTCGGCGCAGTTGGCCTCGGCCTCGCCAGTGCCGGCGCCCGAGTGCGTGGTGATAAACGTGTTGGGCATCTTGACGGTCTTGGGCGTGGCAAAATCGCAGCTAAACCAGCTCAGCTTGCCCTCGCGCAGGGCGGCGTCAACGGCGTCCTCGTCAATGATGGTCTCGCGTGCGTAGTTGATCAGCACGGCGTCGGGTGCCAGCAGGTTGATCTGCTCGGTACTGATCATGCCGATGGTGTCGGCCTTGCTGGGCACGTGCACGGTGAGGTAGTCACAGCCACGGCAGAGGTCCTCGAGCGTGCCCACGCGCTGCACCTCGCGGCTCAGCACCCACGCGTGCTCGACGGAAATGAACGGGTCGTAGCCGTAAACGTCCATGCCCAGGTCGACGCAGGCGTTGGCGACCTTGGAGCCCACGTTGCCCAGACCGATGACGCCGATGCGCTTGCCCTTGAGCTCGCGGCCCACAAAGGCCTTCTTGGCTTTCTCGGCATCGACCTGGATCTCGGGGTCGTCGGCGTTGTCGCACACCCAGTTCATCGACTGCACTACGCCGCGGCTCGAGAGCACCAGCATGCCCAGGACGAGCTCCTTGACGGCGTTGCTGTTGGCGCCGGGGGAGTTAAAGACGACGACGCCCTTCTTGGCGTACTCCTCGACGGGGATGTTGTTGACGCCGGCGCCGCAGCGGGCGATGGCGCGGATGCCCTCGGGCAGCCCGTAGCCGTGCAGGTCGGTCGAGCGCATCAGGATCGCGTCGGCCTCTTCGGCGGTGCTCACAAATTCGTAGCCCTCGCCAAACTCGACTTTGCCGTCCTTGGTGATGTCGTCGATGGTCTTAATCTTGCGCATGAAAAACTCCTTAGCAGGTTTTAATCTAAACAGGGTGGTTTGAGATGGCTGGTCGGCCCGCGTGCTGCGGGCTAGTTAGATCGCGGGCTCAAACTATGCTGCGCTTCGAAGTCCTTCATGTACGAGGCCAGTGCCTGCACGTCTTCCATGGTCACGGCGTTGTAGACGCTGGCGCGCATACCGCCCACCAGGCGATGGCCCTTGACGTTTTGAATCTGGTGCTCGGCCGCGCCTGCGACAAAGGCCACGTCGAGTTCGGCTTCGTCGGTGCGGAAGGTGACGTTGGCGATGGAGCGACTGTCGGCCTGCGCGGTGCCATGGAACAGCTCGCTGTGCTCGAGCAGGTCGTAGAGTAGGTTAGCCTTGGTCCAGTTGCGCTCGGCCATGGCGGCAAGTCCGCCGGTTTTCTCAACCCAACGGAACACCTTGCCGCATACGTAGATACCAAAGGTGTTGGGCGTGTTGAGCATGGAGCCCTTGGCGGCCTGGGTCTTGAGGTCCATGTACTGCGGCGTCTGCGCAAAGGCGGGGCCGTCGGCGATGAGGTCGTCGCGCACGATGACCACGGTCACTCCCGCGGCGCCGGCGTTTTTCTGCGCGCCGGCGTAAATGAGCCCGTAGCGCTCAACGTCGAGCGGCTGCGACAGAAAACAGCTCGAGACATCGGCGACCAGCGGCACGTCGCCGCAAGCGGGCAGCTCGTGGTACATGGTGCCAAAGATGGTGTTGTTCTGGCAGATGTAGACGTAGTCGAGCCCGTCGCCTGCGGCCTCGGCGGCAATGCGCGCGTTGATGTCGGCCATGGTGGGTATGCGGTCGAAGTTGGTGTCCTCGGAGCTCGCGAGCAGCACGGCCTCGCCGTACTTGGCGGCCTCCTTGTATGCCTTGTTGGCAAAGTTGCCGGTCACGATGTAGCCGGCGCGGCCGCGGCGCATGAGATTCATGGGGATGCCCGCAAACTGCAGCGTGGCGCCGCCCTGCAAAAACAGGACGCGGTAGTTGCCGGGGATGCTCAGCAGGCGACGCAGGGTTGCCTCGACGTCGTCGATGATCTGCTGGTACATGCTAGATCGATGGCTCATCTCGAGCACGGACATGCCGCAACCGCGGTAGTCCATCATCTCGTCGGCGATCTCGGCGAGCACGCTTGTAGGCAGTGCGGCCGGGCCAGCTGAGAAGTTGTGCACACGTGCCATCTTCTAGTCTCCCTCGTAGTCGTTTGAACGTTCGGGATACTTTAGCACAGTGGAGCGCCAGGCGCGACCGCATCACAACAAAACCCGAGTGCGCCGCTATGATTTACAGGATGGTTACATGGGGGAGGGCTTATCTCGAGGCCCGCATCCGATCCGCCTCGGCCTTCGCTTGTTTCCAGGGGCGCACACGACCGTTGGTGAGGTCGTCATAACCATGAGCGATGGTACGTTGAATGTGATCTTCGCGTTCCTGAATGGTAGTTAGCGCGCGCGTCTGATCAGAAACAGGCTTTACGACAGGCATATGAAACTCCTTACATAGAATCATATGTAGAACTCTATGTTGAATATAGCGGAGGATGGCGTTGGGTGTGTGCGTGCCTGCATTCGTAAGCGCGGTTGTCTGGCAAGTGTGATTTGGGGCGACCTCGGCAAAGCTTCTGAGCTGCGAAAATGACCGTTAACCGGATTTAATTTTGTTGCTCAACATTTGACACTCTGGGCGTGGTAACTTTTTTACCAACAGGTATGATTATTGTCATGTGCGCCGCGCCTGCCTGCCGGGTTGCGGCGCACTTGTGACAGCCTTTGACACCCTTGGAGCGTGTACTGTGGATGTAACCACAAAAAGCGTTCGGGGGGGGGGTGCTCACCCGCGAGCAATTCCTCCCGCATGAGATGCGCATCGTCGCTGCCCTTCGTATGCAGGGCGCAAGCGACGAGCAGGTCATTGTACGCGTAAAGAGCGAGAACCTCTTTCAATATCCCACGGAGCGCATGGTCGCCAACCGCGCAACCGTGTGCCTTCGCCGCCTTGACGCCATGGTGCCCACGGACGCCGTATGCGCCGCGCGCGGCATCGACCCCAAAACCGCCGTCGAGGCTGCGTCATCCCTAACCAGGCTCATGGCATCCGGCACTCCCACACAGGCGGACCAGGCCATCTTCTACAGCATGATCTGCCGCTACGATATCGTGCGCGAGCTCGTGCTCGTCGAGGTAGGGGAGCGCCTACAAAACTTCGATTATGCCTTTACGGCGGTTGACCTCAACGCCTTTATGACACGCTTTACCACGGAGTATCCGGACGCGGCCCGCTGGACTGAGGCCACGGTCAAGCGCATTAAGGGCTCGCTCCGCCAGACGCTCCGCCATGCCGGCCTTATCGGCGAGGACCAGGGCCCGGAGTCTGAGCGCCTGTCACCACTCTTCCTCGATTCCGATGTCGAGCGAGCCTTGGTTCAGCTGGGCGAGCAGTCGCTTATCGCGGCCCTTACCGGCAGGGCGGTGATGTAGCGTGGCTCCCGTCAAAAGCGCCGTCGACCCTGTTATCACCCCGGCGACCGATCTCACCACCAATATCGGCATCCATTCCCGCAAGAGCGTCGTGGCGGCGCATGTCCGCTCCGAGCGCGCCTATCAGGAATTTGAGCGCCGTGCGCAGCTTCTGCGCGAGTGCCTGTGCAGCGAGGACTTTTTGGCCAACAAGGGCATAGGCAATGAGATCGGCTTCCACACCTTTTGCTATGACCCCGCGCTGGAGTTTGAGGCGCGTGCATTATTTGACACCCTTTCACGCGATGCCGAGGCCGACAAGCTTCCGTGCACGCTCAAGGTCGTGAACCTTTACGACGCCGTGCTGGCAATTCTCGAAAAGCGCCGTGTCCTCAAGGCTATCCCGCACCAAGAGGAGCGCCGCGGTACCCAGCGCGTGCTCGAGGACGTGGCCAAGTTCGCCTCGCCCGAGAAAGTCGCCGCGTACATCCTTGAGCAGACCGAGCCGCACGCGCCTGGAGACGTCGTTCTCCTCACCGGCGCGGGCGAGGTTTTCCCGTTCTTTCGCATACACACGCTTCTCCACTGCATGCTTGCGGATTTTGATGAGGTGCCTGTGGTCGCCGCCTATCCGGGCAGTTTCAACGGCTCTTCTTTCCAGCTCTTTAACCGTCTGCCGGCCGACAACTACTACCGCGCCATCGATATCTCGTAAGCACGGCTCCCCGCAGACAAGTCCCTGCCGCCGGTAACAACCCTTTGCCATAACGTTCCCAAACCCAAAGGAGCACCCATGGACAACACGATCATTCGTGACCTCTTTGCAAAAGACATCAACCGCTCCATCAACGGCGTGGTCAAGGTCCAGGATTCAAAAGATGGGTCCATCCGCCAGGAGCTTGACGAGTACGTGGTGACGCGCGAGTTGCAGAGGCATTTTGCCACGTTCTTCAAGGCCTACAGCGATGCCATCGATGTGCGCACCGACAAGATCGGCGTGTGGATCAGTGGTTTCTTCGGTTCCGGTAAATCGCACTTCCTCAAGATGCTGAGCTACCTGCTCGAGAATCGCCAGATCGGCGGCAAGAGCGCCATCCGCTACTTTGACGGCAAGATCGTCGACCCCATGGTCGAGGCTGCCATGGAGCGCGCCTGCTCGGTGTCCACGCAGGCCATCCTCTTTAACATCGATAGCAAGGCGGGCCAGTGGAAGCAGGGCGATACGGCTCCCACGGCGCTGCTTCGCGGCTTTGAGCGCATGTTCTACGAGGCGCGCGGCTTCTACGGCGAGGACCTAAAGCTTGCAAAGCTCGAGGACCACATCGATTCCCTGGGCAAGACCCAGGAGTTCCGCGAGGCCTTTGAGCGCGTCAACGGCGAGTCCTGGCTCCAGACCCGCGACACCTACAGCTACTTTGAGGACGACGTCGTCGAGGTGCTGCAGAGCGTGCTCGGCATGAGCGAAAAGGCCGCATGGAACTGGCTTGAGGGTTCTGAGGACGAGGTTTTGGCCCCCGATGTCTTTGCCAAAAAGGTCAAGGACTACGTAGACGCTCAGGCAGCGGCCCACGGCGGCAACTACCGTTTGCTCTTTATGGTCGACGAGGTGGGTCAGTTTATTACAAACGACCGGGATCCAAGCCTTATGTTGAGTCTTCAGACCATCGTCGAGGAGCTGGGTGCCGCCTGCGGTGGCCGCGTGTGGGTGATGGTCACGAGCCAGGAGGCCATCGACAACCTGAGCCTGCCCGTGGGCAACGACTTTTCAAAGATCCAAGGCCGCTTTAATACCCGCCTTTCGCTCTCCAGCTCCAGCGTGGACGAGGTCATCCAGCGCCGTGTGCTCGAGAAGACCGCGCCGGCGGCCGATATGCTTGCACAGGTCTACGAGCAAGACGCCGCCGTCCTCAAAAACAACTTTACCTTTGAGGGTGGCTCGCGCTCCGACCTTGCCGGCTTCGCCAACTCCAAGGATTTTGTGGCCAGCTACCCGTTTGTGGGCTACCAGTTTAAGCTTCTGCCCGACGTGATGACCGAGGTACGCAAGCACGGTGTTAAGGCCAAGCACATGTCCACGGGCGAGCGCTCCATGCTGAGCGCGTTTCAGGAGAGCGCTCAGGCCATCCAGCATGACCAGACTGGTGCACTCGTGCCGTTCTGGCGCTTCTTCGACACAATCTCCAAGGATTTGGAGCACGGCATCATTCAGGTCGTCGTCTGTGCGGAGCGCGCGGCTGAAAACGCAGAGGGTCTTGAGAGCTACGATGTCCGGGTGCTTAAGCTCCTGTACTTGATCCGCTACATCGGCTACGTCAAGGCCACGGTCGAGAACATCTCCATCCTTATGATCGATAGCCTGGACGTGGACAAGCGCGCCCTTAAGGACCGCGTCAAGGAATCTCTTGCCCGCTTGGAGCGCGAGAGCTACGTGGCACGCCAGGGCGATACCTATAGCTTCCTCACCGACGAGGAGCAGGAGATAGCGCAGAAGATCGCACGCACCCCGATCGACAACGCGAAGGTGATTGAGTACATCAAGAAGCGCCTGTTCGAAAGCATCTACACTGCGCGCAAACTCAACCGCGGGGCCAACGACTTTCCGTTTGACCGCTATGTGGACGGCTCAATTCACGGTACCAGCATGGGCGGCATGGAACTTTCCGTGGTGACCATGGCCAGCGATCTGGGCCGTTCGGACGATGCCGAGCTGGCATTGAAATCCGTGGATAAGGCCATCGTGGCCTTGAGCGACGAGGTGGATTATTGGGCCCCACTCGTCAACGCCGCTAAGATTCGCATGTACGCCCAGACGCGCAATCTGCAGGAGCTACCGCCGAGTACCCGCCAGATTGTCGAGGCCAAAATGCGCGAGAAGGACTTTAACGAGAAAGAGGCTGACGCCCTTTTGGCTGAGGCGGTGCTCCATGCACGATGTGCCGTCAACGGACGCATGATTGAGATCCGTGCGGCCAAGCCCGCCCAGGTCTTTGAGCAGGTGCTGGCGCAGCTGTGCGACGTGGTCTTTGAAAAGGCCGACTATATCGGCGCGCCGGCCACGAGCGATTCCGATATTCGCTCCACGCTGGCGGGCAACGTTCAAGTGGGGCTCGCTGGCATGGATGCAGGTAACACGCGTGCGCTCAAAGAGGTCGAGGACTACCTCAAAGTGCAGCACCAGCGCCACCTGGATACCGCTATGGGCGATATCCAGCGCCAGTACCAGCAAAGGCCCTTTGGCTGGCGCGAGGTCGACATCGCAAATGTGGTGGCGCAGCTTGTGGTGGAGCAGCGCGCGCAGGTGCTGTTTGGCGGTCAGACGGTTCAAGCTAACGACAGCCGCATGGTGGCGCTCCTGCGCAAGGATGCCGATAAGGCTCAGGTGCGCTTGCGCATGCGCATGAGCGACCGGTTGCTGCGCGCCACGGGCGAACTCATGTGTGACCTGTTTGATCTCAAGACCGTGCCCTCCAACGAGGATAGGCTCGTGGTCGAGCTCAAGGAGCGCCTTGAGGACTTGCGCGAGTCGTGCCTCGCCATAGCACGCGACTACTATACGGGCATTAAACCGCTCTATCCGTATCCTGGCGAGAGCGAGTGCGAGAAGATGCGCTCGGAGGTGGCCGACGTCCTTAAGGACCAGAACGAGTCCGAGGCGTTCTTGACCACGTTCACCAAGCATGAGGAGCGCTTGCTCGATGCCAAGGAAGACTTTGACAAGGTGGTTGAGTTCTTCGAGTCCAACCAACGAACAGCATTTGACCACGCCAAGGATTTCTTGAGCCGCACCGAGGGTATCGAGTATGCCTCCGATGACATTCCCGGTGCGGTGGAGAACGTGGCAAAGGTTCGTGAGATCCTCAAAGATCCCAAGCCCTACGGCCGTATTAAAGACCTGCAGCCACTTATGGATCCCGTCGAGGATGACATGAAAAAGTTGTTGGTCATCCGCCGCAATGAGTTTTTGTGTCGCATCGAGAGCGATCTGCAAGACCTGCGGACGCAGGCCGAGAGTCAAAAGGGCTTTGTCAATCAGGCCAAGGATGCCATAGCAGACGCCGGCACCAAATACGAGTCGTTCAAAAACCGTGCCCACAGCGCTCAAAGTCTCAACGAACTGAGCGTTGTTGCAACTAACTGGGGCGACTGGCTCAGCGCGGCGGCCAACGAGATGTACGACGCTGTGGATGAGGCCCGTGTGCGTATGTACAACGAGCGCCGCACCACCGAGGTCATGAGTACGGGCGAGGTGGTCAAGAAGGTCTCCAACAAGGGCGCCGCATCGTCTGCTCCCGTGCCCGCGCCCAAGCCCCAGCGCAAGATCAAGACTGTGCGCCGCGCCGATCTGGCCAAGCCGAGTCGTCTCTTGTCCGCAGAGGATGTGGAGCGCTACGTGGACGACCTGCGCTCCCGCCTTATGCAGGCGCTCGCTGCAAACGACGAGATCCGTATCAACTAACCCGCGGAGCCACCGGTGCCAAAGCGCGCACCGGTGGCTTATGGCGTTTAGAAAGGCTCATCAACCATGAACGATTCTGCTCTTAAGAGCTTCTGCACCTGGGCCCGTACGGAGCTCATCAAAGGCGTGGAGGCGCAGATGGTGCGCTACGGCATCACCGAACCTGCACCCGCGCCCGTTGGGTCCGAGACCGTCAACGGCCTGCCCCTAAGTCCGGCTGAGATTGAGCAACGCGACGAACTGCTGCGCATGCAGGCAGAGGTGGGTCACGAGGCGCTGCGCGACCGTGCGGCATACACCTGGTTTAACCGCATCGTGGCCATTCGCTTCATGGATGCATGCGGATGGCTTCCCAGCCGTATGCGCATGCTGAGTCGTGCGGACGGCAGCCATGGCAGCGAGGCCGTGGAGAACGCGCTGGACGTGGAAATAACGACGGCCGATACCGATCGCATAGCCGAGCTCAAGATGGCGGGCTTGGATGAACCGTTGTGGCGCTACCTGTTTGTTGCTCAGTGCGAGGAGCTTGCCGATTGCCTGCCGGGCGTCTTTGAACGCGTGGGCGGAGCCATGGAGCTGCTGTTGCCCCAGGGCCTCATGATGGCTGACAGTGTGGTGGGCAAACTCAATGCCGTCCTCACTGACGAGGACTGGCGCGAGGGCGTGACCGTTCTGGGCTGGATGTATCAGTACTACAATGCCGACGTTAAAGACGAGTTCTTCAAGTCCAAGCGCAAGGCAGCGGCGGCGGACATCGCGCCCGCCACGCAGCTCTTCACCCCCGAGTGGATCGTGCGTTATATGGTCGAGAACTCGCTCGGCCGTCTGTGGATGCTCAACAATCCGGGGAGTTCGCTACGCGAGCGCATGGAGTATTACATCGAGCCCGATGCTGAGCACGAGGACTTCATTCGCATTTCGAGTCCCGAGGAGATAACCCTCTGCGACCCCGCATGCGGCTCGGGCCATATCTTGGTCTATGCGTTTGAGCTGCTCTTTCATATGTACGAGGAGCGCGGCTATCGTGAGCGCGAGATTCCCGAGCTCATTCTTACTAAAAACCTTGCAGGTATGGAAATCGATTCCCGCGCGGCACAGATCGCGGAGCTGGCGCTTGCCATGTGCGCCCGCGAGCACGACCGTCGCTTCTTTAGGCGTGGCGTTCGCGCCGACGTTACCGTGCTCTCGAGCATCCCGCTAGGGGAGGACGAGCTGCCGGGTAACAAGAAGCTCGCCGAGGAGCTGAGTCATTTGGGCGAGATCGGTTCGCTGCTCAATCCCTCAGAGGACGAGATCGACGAGCTCAAAGCTGCCGCCGCGATTTGTTCCGAGGACCTTTTTGCTTCTGCGACCAAAACTAAGCTCGAAAGCGCCGTCGCCATTTGCGAGAAACTGTCCCGTCGTTTTATCTGCGTCGTGGCGAATCCTCCGTATATGGGCAGCAGCAGCTTTAACCCCTTCATGAGCAAGTGGGTCAAGAAGAGCTACCCCGACGTGAAGAGTGACCTCTTCTCCAGCTTTGTCGTTCGCATGTTCAGTCTCGCCAAGGACCACGGCGAGTGCGGAGTCATGTCGCCTTTCGTTTGGATGTTCATCGGAAGCTATGAGAAGCTCCGCAACGAGATTATCGACAACAGAACGCTGACCTCTCTCATCCAGCTTGAGTACTCGGGCTTCGCTGGCGCGACCGTGCCCATCTGTACCTACACGTTCCACAATTCGTTCGTCAAGGGCTACAAGGGCGGCTATGTGCGCCTTTCGGACTTCGTTGGTGCTGCTGTCCAGGCCCCGAAGGCCCTCGAGGCGATCCGAAACCCCGACTGCGGCTGGTTCTATCGCCGCGACGCCGACACCTTCAAGCAAATCCCCGGCACCCCCATAGCCTACTGGGCCAGTGACGGGTTACTCTCTGCTTTCTCTTTGGGCCACTCCATTGGCGATTACTCGGACTATACAGGGTCTCAAAATAAAACAGGCGACAACAATTTATATTTGCGCTTGTTTTGGGAGGTCGGCGCGCGTTCGGTTGGGCGAAAAGGCTCATGGGCTACTTACTCAAAGGGCGGCGACTTTCGTCGATGGTTTGGCAATCTTCATTGGTTGGTTTCGATCAAAAAGGACGCAATTGAGTTTTACCAGAGTAATCCGACCTCCAATTTGCTGGCGTCAAAATATTGGTTCAGTGAAGGCGTTTGTTACACAATGCTGACATCAGGCAAGCCGAGTTTCAGGCTGTTGCCGCCGACGGGCGGATTTGACATGGCCGGCCCATGCATTTGTGGCCTGGGCTCAAGCGAGAACTGGACCCTAGGTTTTCTTAATTGCTCTATTGCCGCCGATGTCCTCAGCATGCTTAACCCTACTCTTAACATGCAGGCGAGAGACATCAAAGCACTTCCCATGCTTATTTCCGCTGAGTATAAACCGGCAATTAATAGTCTGGTCGATAGCAATGTGTCCATTTCAAAAAATGATTGGGACTCGTTTGAAACCTCTTGGGATTTCAAACGTAACCCTTTGGTTTAGGTAGGGTTCATGTTTGAATCTATTACAGCAAATGAAGTTGTCTTTGTTGAGGCGAATCCTGCATGGGTCAAAAACGGAATGACGTGCAAGTCTTTGGGCCCTATACTTTCGCCGCTTCTAAGGTTCTTTGTTGTCGAAACTCCCGCTCCGGGATTGTCCAACAGAAGCGTTTCGGTCTCTGAATACGGATGGGATGCTCCTTGGAGAAAGCCTCAATATTTGAATAAAAAGCTAAAGGCAGCAAGCTCAAATAGGTCTTTATATTGGTCTGCCGCGGCTGTTGGTGATATGGAACAGGCTTTGCGTAATGCTGATTTGTTTGATTGCGCTGGCATCGAGTCAAAGCCCTTCGAGTCTGCTGTCTTTTATGATGCCAAAAGCAATCAAACGATCAGTTTGTTTTATCACTTAAGAACTGGATTTGCTCACGGCAGATTCTGTGCATTTAAGTCAAAGGGCGATATATGGTTCGCTATCGAGGATGTTGCGGGAAAACGAAAGGATGACCCGGCAGGTGACATCAAAAGACTCACTGCAAGAATTCTGATCAAGAATTCGACTCTATGTAAATGGATGAAGCTGATAAAGGCTGGGCCTGATATTCGTTAATGGGTTTCAGCTCGTGTCCGGGTATTTAGTTGGCTTTAACTAGTGAGCTGAGAAATGATATCAAGTTGTCTTTCCTTTACGCTTGATGCAGTTCGCAGGGTTTGGTTTGCGACTTCATGAGTCACTAGTGCATTTTTGCAAATGCCCGATGCGGTGAATAGCTTTTCCAGAAGTCGATCGGTAAGGTCGGGGTATTTTTGGAGATTTCGGTCCCCTAGTTTAAGCCTCTTGACAACTCATCAACAATGAAAGGACGGCCTCATGGCCACTTTACTTCAAGAAAAATACGAGGCCCGCAAGGCCGAGGTCAATGCTCGCTTTGAGCAGCTTCGCGCTAACGAGGAGGAGCTCAACCGAATCTTTGCCAAGATTTACAACATGGAGGGCGAGGTGCCCATCGAGGTTGAGGACAAGTACGTATCGGTGGCGTGCATCTTTGATACCGCCGATGAGATTCCCGAGAGCTATAAGGGCAACAAATACGTGCGCACTAAGCGCGATGAGATCACCTCGCTCATAAGCTATGCCGTGGGCTGCATGTTTGGCCGCTATTCGCTGGATGTGGACGGGCTGGTCCTGGCCGATCAGGGCGCCACAGTCGATGACTATCTGGCCAAGATGCCCAACTCTGATCATGTGACCTTTATGCCCGATAGCGATAACGTGCTGCCCATTACCGATGACGAGTACTTTGACGACGACATCGTGCGCTACTTTATCGACTTTGTGCGCACCGTGTATGGCGAGGAGACGCTTGAGCAGAACCTGGCCTTTATTGCCGAGGCGCTCGGCGGCAAGGGCACCTCGCGCGAGGTGATTCGCACCTACTTTTTGAAGGACTTCTTTAAGGACCATTGCCAGACCTACAAGAAGCGCCCTATCTACTGGCTGTTCGACAGCGGCAAGAAGAACGGCTTCAAGTGCCTTGTTTACATGCATCGCTACCAGCCTGACCTGTTGGCTCGCATCCGCACCGACTATGTGCATGAACAGCAGGAGCGCTACCGTGCCCAGATCGGGTATGCCAACGATGCCCTTGTCAGTGCCGAGCGCGGCGAGCGCGTGCGCTTGGATAAGCGCATCAAAAAGCTCAACGACCAGCTCAAAGAGACCATTGCCTACGAGGAGAAACTGCACCACTTGGCAGACCAGATGATTAAGATCGACCTGGATGACGGCGTTAAGGTCAACTACGCCAAGTTTCAGGATGTGCTGGCGAAGATTAAGTAACTGCAGATACGGTAAGGATATTCATGCCCAAGATCGATGTAGAAGAACAGCTCAAGCTGCGATTTTTGCAGCCGTTGTCCTCATGCGCGCCGCGCCGTGTTGTGGTTTGGCACGATGCGGACGGCGAGTTTGCTCCTGAGTTTGAGCGATTGGCTGCCGAGGGTTTCGACGGCGTGGGGGCCGATGCCGGCGTAATGCCTGCTCACGGTGACTTTGAGCGCCCGGTGCGCTTTGTTGAGGCCTGCGAGGGCCGTATGTTTGCCGTCAAGAAGCTCATCAACCGCGATGACCTTGCGAGCGATATCTTGCTGTATCGCCGTTGCCCGCGCGGCAGGCTTGAGGGTGATTGGCTTGCCGATGTTGAGCTGTATGCCGATCAGTTCCAGGCTGACTATCTTTCGCTTTTGGCCGATCAGCTGGGCATCGAGAATATCGACGCCGTGCGCGAGAGCCTGCGCGAGCACAAGACGTTCTTTGATGCCAAGACCCGCTGCGCTAAGTTTGCCGCGTGTGTTCCGCATGCCTCGGGCGCATCCGATATCGAACTCGGCATCCTTGCGGTGATATTTGGCGGTAAAGAGTTTGTCGACGCGCGGCCCGCGTTTGTACTGCGCGGCTGTATGACCACGCTGCTGCACGAGGGCCCCGTGGCGCTGGCCGAGTTGGTGGACAAGTACTGCGTGCATGATGTGCTCTCTGCCTTCATCGTGCGTTGCTATGGGTTTGATGGGCCGCTTTACGAGCGTGACTCATTGCTTATGCTTGCATCCCATGTGCTCCTTACGGCGGCATCCACCGCGCTTCCCGAGGGAGCGCTCAGGGGGCTTGAGAGCCATGTGGCTCCCGCCTACGGGCCCTATTGCCTTGAGGCGGTGCGTACGTGGGACCAGACCGCCGATACCCAGGCATCGAGCGAGGACCTATTTGAGATTTGCCGTTTGGTTGAGGACGCCCGCGGACTCTTTGCACGGTTCGAGACCTTGCCGATCGATGTGCTGACCTCGCTTGATGTGTTTCCGTGCGTCAATGAGGCCGTGCTCTCGCAGCTGTTCTGCTCGTTTGCCCAGGGTGCGGACCGTGTTGAGGATGCGCGCGCCTTTGCGGCGCGTCGCTGCGACCTAAGCTGGTACCGTCGTGTCGAGAGCTACTTTGACCTGCTTGCCGCTGTGGCCGATATGTGCGCGTTTAGGCAGGCGCACGCGGGCGGCTTCCATCTGGCGCAGCCCCAGCAGGTGTGGGATGCCTACACGACCGATTGGTATTCCATGGATGCTGCCTATCGCCATATGTGCACCGCGTATCTGCGGGCGCGCTCCGTCGAGTGCGATACGCTCGAGGAGCCTGCCCGCGCTGTGGCGGACTGGGCGGAGAATCTCTACAGTAACTGGTTCTTGGCCGATGCCAATGCCTGCTGGACATCCGCTGCGCAAGGGGAGTGGGCCGATTGCGGCTACATCGAGGGTCCCGAACGGCAGGATGAGTTCTACTGGCATGTGCTGCCCACCTTTGTGGGCTCTGCTAAAACGACGGTCGTTATCGTGAGCGACGCGCTGCGCTATGAGGTGGCCTGCGACGTCGCGGCGCTGCTCGAGCGCGAGCGCGGCGGCAACGTCAAGGTTTCTAGCATGCAGGCGGTCTTTCCCTCCATTACAGAGGTGGGCATGCCCGCGCTGCTGCCGCATCAGGCGCTTGGGCTTGCAGCGGATGGCTCGTTTGTGCTGGCTGACGGCAAGCCCACCGCAACGACTCCGCAACGCGAGGCCGTGCTTACCCATGTTGAGCCTACGGCCCGCGCTTTACGCTCGAGCGCATACCTCAACATGGCGGGAACCGAGCGTAAGGCGCTGCTCAAGGACTCAAGACTTGTTTACCTCTACCACAACAAGATCGATGCCACGGGCGAGAAGGCCGCTACGCAGGATGACGTCTTCGGTGCCTGTGCGGACACCGTGGAGGAACTTGCTGCGTTGGCGCGTCGCGTGTGCACCGACGCCCCGGGCGCGCGTGTTGTTGTAACGGCGGACCACGGCTTTATCTACACGCGTCGGGAGCTCAGCGAGTGCCAGATGCTCGGCAAACCGGACCTTCCCGTCCTTGACGCTCCCGTCATGTACGGCAAGCGTCATCTGGTGGTGCCCAATGAGGCCGTGGGCGAGCTTTCGGACGAGGTGCGTGGGGTGTTTGTTACTGTTGACATGGGACGTTTGGGCGCCGGTTTTGAGGGGTTTGCCCCGCGCGAGAACGTGCACTTCAAGCGTCCCGGCGGCACTAACAACTACGTCCACGGCGGCATGAGCCTGCAGGAGCTCTGCGTGCCCGTTATCGGTTTTTGGCGTGCGCGCTCGGGTTCCAAGGACTTTGTCGACACGCGCGCGGCGACGCTGCGCGTACTAAGTGAGGGACGCCGAGTGACCAACTCGCTCTTCTCGGTCAACTTGATCCAGGAAGAACCTGTCCAAGGTAAGGTCTTGCCGTGCGAGTACGAGCTGGTGTTTACCGATGCGAGTGGCAACGAGGTGAGCGATACGGTCAAGGCGCATGCCAACAAGACTTCTGTTAACTCGCAGGAGCGCGTGATGCATGCCAAGTTTGCGTTGCATGCAGTGGATGGATTCTCGGCCAAGGGTCCGTACTATCTGGTCTGCCGCGAGCGCGAGACGGGCAAGATCGTTTGGCGCGAGACGTATACCATTGCTGTTTCGTTTGCCCCTGTTGCTGACTTTGGTTTTTAGGAGTGTGTCCTATGTTTGATAGCAATGACGACAATCTGTGGGAAGTTCCCTCGATTGATGTGAATGCGCCGGTGCAGGCTGCGGTGTCTGCAGAGGAGGCCGTGCCCGCCCCGGAGGCTGAGGCTGCCGCAGAGGCCGTGGCTGCCGCGCCTGCCCCGGAGCCGACGGTGGCCGCGGTACCCGATGAGGTTGCGGTGCCCGCCGAGGACGAATCCTCGGCCGATGGCTATGACCGGGCTGCGGCCGAGGCCCCCGAGGACGACGGCTACGACATGGATGGCCTGGACGGCAAGCTGCTCGAGCACTTTGCTGGCAAGATCGTGCGCAAGGACCTGACGGCCCTTATGAAGCGCGGCGCCAACGTGCCCACCTTTGTGCTGGAGTACCTGCTGGGCATGTACTGCTCAACCGACGACGAGGATGCCGTGGCAGAGGGTTTGGACCGCATTCGCAGAATCCTCACCGATAACTACGTGCGTCCCGACGAGTCCGAGCGCATTAAGTCCAAGATTCGCGAGTTGGGCCGCTTTACCATCATCGATAAGGTGACGGCCAAGCTCGACGAGTACAAAGACATCTACGTGGCGTCGTTTGCCAACCTGACCATCGAGCCGTTTGTGATGCCTGCCGAGTACGTGCGTGACTATTCCAAGATTTTGCAGGGCGGTATTTGGTGCATTATGAGCATCGAGTATCGTCATCCCGTGGATGAGGAAGACGAGTTTGGCATGGAGGTCTTTGGCGACGATGCGCCGCGCCGCTCCAAGGCCAAGCGCAAAAAGCGCGGCCCCGAGGACTCTCCGTTTAGCGTGGCGTCGCTCACGCCCATCCAGATGCCCAATCTGGATCTGGATGCCATGATCGACGAGCGCCAGTATTTCTCGCGTGACGAATGGCTCAACATGCTGCTGCGCTCGGCTGGCTACGAACCCAGCGAGCTTTCCGAGAAAGAGCGCCTGCACTTTATCGAGCGTATGGTGCCGCTCATCGAGCGCAACTACAACCTGTGCGAGCTGGGTCCCCGCGGCACCGGCAAGAGCCATATCTACAAAGAGGTCTCGCCCTACGCCATCTTGCTTTCGGGCGGTCAGACCACCACGGCCAACCTGTTCGGCCGCATGAACTCCATGCGCGCCGATCGCGTGGGCTTGGTGGGCCATTGGGACTGCGTGACGTTTGACGAGGTCGCCGGCATGCGCTTTAAGGACACCAACGCCGTGCAGATCATGAAGGACTATATGGCGAGCGGCAGCTACGCGCGCGGCCGCGACCAGATTAACGCCGATGCCTCCATGGTCTTTGAGGGCAACATCAACGACACCGTGCAAAACGTTCTTAAGACCACACACCTGTTTGATCCGTTCCCGCCGGAGTTTAACAACGATTCGGCCTTCTTCGACCGTATCCACTATTACCTGCCGGGCTGGGAGATTCCCAAGATGCGCTCGAGCCTGCTGACCGGGCATTACGGTCTGATTACCGACTGCCTGTCGGAGTTTTGCAAGGAGATGCGCCGCAAGGACTTTACGCACCATATCGACCGGTATTTCCGCTTCAACAGCGACTTTAACAAGCGCGACGAGATCGCCGTGCGCAAGACCTTTAGCGGTCTGGCCAAGCTGCTGTTCCCCGACGAGGCCATGGACAAGGACGATGTGCGCTGGCTGCTGGACTACGCCATCGAGGGCCGTCGCCGCGTAAAGGAGCAGCTCAAAATTATGGCGGGCGTCGAGTTTATCGACGTTAACCTGGGCTATATGGATGCCGACAACCCGCAGGATGTGCATGTGGTGCGCGTGCCCGAGCAGAGCGAGGACACGCTGATTCCCGACGGGCCGCTGCTGTCCGGCCACGTGTTTGGCGTGGGCAGGTCGCAGGGCGGCGAGGTTGCCGTGTACAAGCTGGAGAATAAGGCCGTTGCCGGCGAGTGCAAGTTTAAGCACGAGGGCGTGGCCTTTAACAAGCCGGTGCGCGATACGCTGGAAGCCGCGTTCGACAACTTTGTGAACCTGGCGAACCGCGTGGCGCCGGGCATGCACATTGGCTCCAAGGATTATCTGCTGTTCTACAACGACCTGCAGAGCAAGGGCCTGTCCGAGGAAGTTTCGCTTGCCGAGTTTGTGGGCCTTTGCTCTGCGGCGTGCAACCGCCCGGTGATGCCCGCGCTGGCGATTCCGGGAATCTTGCGCATGTCGGGTTCTATGGACGAGATCCGAGGGCTCGAGGACATTATGCGCGTGGCCAAAAACGCCGGCGCCAAGCGCGTGATTTTGCCGCTGAGCGCCATCGCGGGCTTGCAGAGTGTTTCGTCCGAGATTATTTCGGGACTGAGTCCGGTGTTCTACATGGATGGTGACCCGGTTGATGCCGCGAAGAAGGCGCTGGATCTGTAGGCGTGCGGGCTTGCG
>DBFDDV010000097.1:0-23278 GCA_048302525.1 Collinsella sp.
TGAACAATCGCAAGTGTCCGGCGAGGGGGCGGCTTTGTAAAGCCGTTTGGCCCCACCCGCATAGCGGGTGGTTTCTGATGCGGCGCGCTGCGCGCCCCGCACAGGCTAAAGCCTCTAAACAAAAGGCCCCGGCTCGCGATGGAGCTGGGGCCAAAGGCGCAGCGTATGTAGTTGATGCTAAGCGCAGACGGCAGCCAGCAATGACCACCCGCGCCCTACCCTACCCGCGGTGACGGGCGCGGCTGTACGGCGTATCCACCATGGGCAGATCTGGACGCAGTTTGCCGTCAAACGCGCGGTAGGCATTCTGCACGGCGGGCGCCGTGGGGATCGTGGCGATCTCGCCGATGCCCTTGCCGCCATATGCCACGGGCAGCAGCTCGTCCTTCTCCACGTAAATGGCGTGGATATCCGGAATCTCGGGCGCACGGAACAGCCCGAGCGTACCGTACCTTGCCTGGGGCACGCAGTCCTTGAGCGGCCAGTCCTCAGTAAGCGCATAGCCCATACCCATGAGCACGCCGCCTTCGATCTGACCCTGGATGGAGATGGGGTTGACCACCTTGCCGGAATCGTGCGCGGCATAGACCTCGCTCACGCGGCCGTCATCATCCAAAATGACCACATGCGTGGCAAAGCCGTAGCAGATGTGGCTCTTGGGGTTGGGAACATCCGCACCCAGCTTGTCGGTCGGCTCCAGGTACACGTAGCCAAACTCGCATCCCTCGAGTGCCTTGATGGCGGCCGCGGGATCCTGAGGATGCATACCCTGGCCGGCGACGAGTTCCTGTGTACGCAGCTGATAGGCGTGACCGTCGTCGTACTCGATCTTGACGCCGTCGCCATGCGCACTCACGGGAGCATCGGGCGCGGGCTTGCCGGCCTCGATGTCAAGCATGGCATCGCGCAGCAGGAAGGCGGCGCCGCGCACGGCCTCGCCGGTCACGACCGTCTGACGCGAACCAGACGTGGTGCCGGAGTCGGGAGCGTTCTCGGTGGAGCACTCGCCGTTGGCGATGCAGCTCAGCGGCAGGCCGCATGCCTCGGCAACGTCCTGCAAAAAGACGGTGTTGCAGCCCTGGCCGATGTCGGACGTGGCGGCATAGACCACGGCCACGCCGTTCTCGATGCGGATCTTGCAGCGGCCGGCATCGGGCAGGCCCACGCCCACGCCGGCGTTCTTCATGGCGCAGGCGATACCGGCGTGTCCGGGATGCGCATAGTAGGCATCCTTGACCTCGAGCAGCGTCTCCTTCAGCGCCGTGGAGCAATCGGCGATCTGGCCGTTGGGCAAAACCTCACCCGGCTCGATGGCATTACGGTAACGAATCTCCCACGGATCCAGGCCGACCTTCTCTGCCAGCAGGTCGATCAGGCTCTCGAGCGCAAACTCGGACTGGCAAACGCCAAAGCCGCGGTACGCGCCGGCGGGCGGGTTGTTGGTGTAGTAGCCAAAACCGCGAATGTCGGTGTTCTGGTACTTGTAGGGGCCGACGGCATGCGTGCAGGCGCGCTCGAGCACCGGGCCGCACAGCGACGCGTAGGCGCCGGTGTCAAAGTTGATCTCGCAGTCCAGACCGGTAAAGTTGCCCTCGGCGTCGCAGCCCAGCGTAAAGGTGCCGTCCATGGCGTGGCGCTTGGGATGGAACGCGAGCGACTCGGCACGTGTGAGCTTGCACTTCACAGGACGCTGGAGCTTATAGGCAGCAAGCGCGGCCAGGTGCTGGATCGAAACGTCCTCCTTGCCGCCAAAACCGCCGCCCACAAGCATGGTCTCGACAACCACACGCTCGGGCTCGTTGTCCCAGCCAAACATGTGGGCGCACTCTTTGCGCGTATCGTAGGCACCCTGGTCGGTCGACTGCACCTTGACGCCGTTCTTGTACGGGAAGGCGACGGCGCACTCGGGCTCCAAGAAGGCATGCTCGGTAAAGGGCGTGGTAAAGCGCTGCGTCACGGTGAACGCGCTTTCGGCCAGCGCCTTGGCGGCGTCGCCGCGCGTCACGTGGCGGCTCTGGCACACGTTGTCCTTGAGCTCCACCGTGTTGCCGAAGGCAAAGAAGCTGTCATGCAGGCGCGGGGCGTCGGCGGCCCTGGCCTCGGCGATGTTGCGCACGGGCTCCAGAGGCTCGTAATCGATCTTGACGAGCTTCTTGGCCTTCTCGAGCGTCGCCTCGTCCTCGGCGACCACCAACACGATGGCGTCACCCACGCAGCGGGTGATATCGCCCGCCGCGATCATGACGTCCCAGTCCTGAATAAGGTGGCCGACCTGGTTGACCGGCACGTCCTCGGCGCGCAGGATGCCCACCACACCGGGCAGGGCCTCGGCCTTGGAGGTGTCGATGGAGAGCACACGGGCGCGCGGATACTTGGAGCGCACGGCGCTGGCATAGGTCAGGCCCGGCTGATCAAGCTCGTCGATATCATCGGGGTACTTGCCCTCACCGAGCACCTTCTTGCGCACGTCGATACGGAAGGCGCGCTTGCCCACGCCGTAGTCATCGCCGCGCTCCAGGTCCTCGTCGATCTGCTTTTCGCCACGGAGCACCGCAGCGGCCAGCGAGATGCCCTCGATAATCTTTTTGTAGCCGGTGCAGCGGCAGACGTTGCCGCGGATGGCGTACTTGATCTGCTCCTCGGTGGGCTCGGGATCCTCGGCGATGAGCGCCGCGCCCGCCATGACCATGCCGGGGATGCAAAAACCGCACTGCACGGCGCCCACGGCGCCAAAGGCGTACACAAAGGCCTCGCGCACGTCCTCGGGCAGGCCCTCGACGGTCACGATGTTGCGGCCGGCGGCAAGAGCGGTGGTCAGCACGCACGCCTTGACGGCCGCACCGTCCACATGGATGGTGCAGGTACCGCAGGCGCCCTCGGAGCAGCCGTCCTTGGCGGAGTGAATGTGCAGGTCGTCGCGCAGATAGCGCAGCAGCGGCTTGTTCTGAGTCGTCGTGCGCTCGACGCCGTTAACGGTAAAAGTGAATTCCTGTGCCATGGTGATTCCCTTCTACACGCCAGCGGCGATGCCGGTGCGGTCGTGGATGGCGCCATGAGGGCAGACGACGGCGCACATGCCGCACGACAGGCAGTCCACGCCGTCGATATGGGCGCAGTTGTCCTCGATGCGGATAGCGCCGGCAGGGCACTTTTTGGCGCACATACCGCAACCGATGCAGCTCGTGTCGCAGATCTTGCGCGCAATGGCGCCCTTATCGGTGTTGTTGCAGCGCACCAGAATGTTCTGGTAGCCGGGAACAAAGGCAATCACGCGCTGCGGGCACGCCATGCCGCACAGGCCACAGCCCGTGCACTTGGAGCGGTCCACGCGGGCGACGCCGTCGACCAGCGCAATGGCACCGTGGGGGCAGGCCGTGACGCAGGCGCCACAGCCAATGCAGCCTTCGCTGCAGCGGGCGTCGCCGCCTGCGGAGGCGCAACCGCTTCCGCAGGCAACGTAGGCCACATTATGTTGAATGGATTTGGCCATAAGAGACTCGCCTATTTCTTAAGAAGGTACGAATAGTTGTCGCGCACGGCCCTGATGGTCAGGCGGACGGCCTCGGGAAGACCGGTGTTGACGGCATCGACCGAGACGGTGCGGACCGTGCCGGCGACGCGGACCTTAAAGTGGTCCTCGCCCACGGCCAGGAAGCCCTCGTTCTCGGAGTTCTCCATGTCCTCCTCGCTCCAGAACAGGGTGAGCTTGTCCTTGTAGGGACGACCCTCCTGATAGGGGCAGAACACGGCACAGTTACCGCACTCGTTGCACATGCCGTCGACATGGACGACCTGATGCTTGGCCAGGCCCGGCACCTTAATTGCCACGTTGGCGCGGTTGGGGCACACGTCGCAGCAGACCTCGCACACCGAGCCGCAGCCCAGGCAGCGGGTCTTGGTGCAGTTGCGCTTGTCGCGGCACAGCGACCCCTTGCGCTCGTAGCAGGTGTCCTCGCGGCCGGCCTGCTCGTTGCAGTCGGCGTACTTGTTAAAGTCCACGCCGGCGATGGCACGGGCGACCTCGGCGGCGTCGGCGATGGCCTCGACCACGGTGGCAGGACCGCGGCGGCAGTCGCCCGCAGCCCAGACGCCCTCGACGCCGGTGGAGGTGGCGGCAAGGCGGCCGCGACGGTCGTGCTCAACGCCCGCGGCATCGTACAGGCTGGCATCGATGCCCTCGCCCACGGCGCAGATCACCGTGGTGGCGGGAAGCTCGACGGTCTCGCCCGTAGCGACGGGGCTACGACGGCCGCTTGCATCCGGCTCGCCAAGCTCCATAACATCGCAGGTCAGCACAGCGCCGTTGAGCGCCTTAGGCGCCAGCAACTCGCAGAACTCAACGCCGTCGGCAAGAGCAAGATCGAGCTCCTCCTCGTCGGCGGGCATCTGCTTCTTGGTGCGGCGATACACCAGGCGCACGTTCTTCACACCAGCCAGGCGCTTAGCCACGCGGGCCGCGTCCATGGCGGTGTTGCCGGCGCCAATGACTACGACGTCCTCGCCCAGCTCGAGCTTCTCGCCCTTCTTGGCGGCCTCGAGGAACTCCAGCACGTCAAGCTCGGCACCCTCGCCCAGGCCTGCAGAGCCAGGCATCCAGGCACCGGTGGCCACGACCACGTCGGTAAAGCCCTGGGCCTTGAGATCGTCGATGGACTCCACGCGGGCGTTGAGCTGCACCTTGGCGCCAAAGGCCAGGCAGAGCTCGGCATCGTGGGAGATATCGTCGCTCGCAATGCGGAACTCAGGAATGACGTGACGGACCACGCCGCCGAGCGAATCGCGGGCCTCAAAGATGGTGACGGGCACGCCGGCACGAGTCAGGAAGAACGCCGTCGCCAGACCGGCCGGACCGCCGCCGATAACGGCAACGTTGCGCTCGCCGTCGTTGGCGATGGCCTGGGCGCGCAGCTTGGGCAGCACGGCGGTCATGGCCTCGCGGGCGGCCTTGAGCTTGCTGGCGCGAATCTGGGCGCCCTCGGGCTCGTAGAACGCACGCTCGCAGGCACGGCCGCAGGGATGCGGGCAGATGGTGCCGGTAATGAACGGCAGGGCGTTGCGCTCGATGATGATGTTGAGTGCGTCCTCGTAGCGGCCCTCGTCAACGGCCGCCAGGTAGGCGGGAATATCCTGCTGGATGGGGCAGCTCGTGCGGCACGGCGTGGTAAAGCAGTCGGAAAGCGGGCTCTTGCCGGCGACCTTGCGGTCGGGCAGCGGGCGCAGCGGCTTCTTGTAGAGCGGGTTGGTGAGTGAGTCGGTCTGGATCGCAGTCACAGCCTCGAGAGAGACGCCCGCGAACGGCTTGCCATCCAGGTCGGTAAACTCGCCGGCCATCTGGCTAAAGCGCTCGTAGCCACCAGGCTTGAGCACGTCGGTCGCCAGGGTGACGGGCCAAATGCCGGCATCGTACAGGGCGCGGATGTTGTAGACCGTGGCACCGCCGGAGTAGCTGATGCGCAGCTTGCCATCGAACTGCTCGGTAATGCGACGGGCGGCCTCGATGGTCAGCGAGAACAGCGAACGGCCCGACATGTACATCTCGGTGGAGGGCAGCTCGTTCCTCGTCACGTCGACGGGGAACGTGTTGGTCAGCTTGACGCCAAACTCCAGGCCGCGCTCAGCGCACAGGGCAATCAGGCGCTCGAACATAGGCACGGCGTCGGCCCATTGCAGGTCCTCGCGGAAGTGCGTATCGTCGAAGACGATGTAGTCAAAGCCCAGCTCGTTGAGGCGCTGACGTGCAAACTCATAGCCCAACAGCGTGGGGTTGCACTTGATGTAGGTGTTGAGGCCCTTCTCGGTGATCAGATAGGTCGCGATGCGCTCGATCTCCGCCGGTGGGCAGCCGTGCAGGGTAGACTCGGTGATGGAGTTGGAGACGCGTGCCGGGATGGACTCGACAAACGCGGCGTCGACATGCTCAAACTTGTCCAGGTTGGCGAGCGCCCATGCGCGGCACTCGTTCCAGACGTCGGAGCCGCTGGCGTCCTTCATGCCCTCGATGTAGGCGTCGACCTTGGGGCTCTTAATGCCCTCCAGGTCATAGCCCACGGACATGTTGAAGACAAAGCCGTCCGGGCTGCCCAGGCCGTACTCGCGAGCGATCAGGTGGCAGGCAAACCATGCCTTCACGTACTCGGCAAAAGCCTGCGGAACCTCGAGCTCGGTCGACCACTCGCAGTTGTAGCACTCGTCCTGCGCCACAATGCAGGGCTTGTTGACGCACTTGGAGAGCTCCTCGCCGTCCATAACCTGAACGGTCTTGAGCTCAAAGAAGCGGGAACCGGCCACGTAGGATGCCACGATGTTCTGGGCCAGCTGCGTGTTGGGACCGGCGGCCGGGCCAAACGGAGTCTCGATGCGCTCGTCAAAAATGGGAAGCGCACCCTCCTGGTTGGTCGTGACCATCTTGCGCACGCCAAAGACGGCGCCCTGAGTCTTGTGCTCCTCGATGATCCAGTTCATCAGCTGCGAAAACGGGATCGGCCTCATGATGTCGCTCATAATGAACTCCTCTCTGTAACGCCCGGCGAGACCGCGCGGCGGGCGCAAATACGGTGTAGCGCTAGCACAGCGCCGGCGACCCCGCGGAGGCCGCCTATACGCGCGTCGGATGCGGCGAAACATCCGACGCGCGTGAATCTACTTGTAATTAGTAGGCGCGATCGTTGAGCGTGCTCCAGAGCTTCTTGGACTCAGCCATGGTCCACGCGTTGATCTTGTCCTCATCAATGCCAACGAACTCGCGATCCTTGTACAGGACGCGGCCGTTGATGATGGTGGTGCGGCAGTTTTTGCCCATCATGCCAAAGAGCATGTGGCCGTCGATGTTCTCCTCGCTCAGCGGCGTAAAGGGCTTGTAGTCCATGACGATGACGTCGGCGGCAGCGCCGGCCTCGAGCACACCGAGCTTGCGATCGAAGTACTTGCTCGCCATCTTGGCGTTGTTCTCGAACAGCATCGTCATGGCCTCGCACCAGCCCACGTTGGGCATGGCGGCGTTGTGGCGCTGAATGATCAGGAAGACCTTAAGGCTCTCGAGCATATCGTGGGTGTAGGCGTCGGTACCCATGCACACAGGAATGCCGCGGCGGAAGAATTCGAGCACGGGGGCGCAGCCCACGGCGTTGCCCATATTGGATTCTGGGTTGTTGACGAGCCAGGTGCCGGACTCCTTGACGATATCCATCTCGGCAGGCGTCACGTGGATGCAGTGACCCAGCATGGTGTCGGGACCCAGCAGGTTGTGCTGCAGCAGGCGCTCGACGGGGCTGATGCCGCCGCGGTTGAGGCGGGAGTCCCAAACGTCATTCATGCCCTCGCACACATGGATGTGGAAGCCGGTCAGGCCGTTGTTGGCCTCGGCCATCTTGTCCATGGTCTCGTCCGACAGCGTAAAGGTGGCGTGACCGCCAAACATGGCGGCGATCATGTGGTTGTCGTTATCGCGACGCTCCTTGGCGGCCCACTGGGCAAATTCGGCGTTCTCGGCAATGGCCTGGTCGCATTTTTCCTGGCCGCGGCGATCCGAGACCTCGTAGCACAGGCACGAACGCATGCCCAGCTCCTGAGCTGCATCCTTAATGGTAAAGAGGCTTCCCGGGATCTCGCAGAAGCTCGCATGGTGATCGAAGATCGTGGTGACGCCATCGCGGATGGAGTCAAGAATCGTGGCATAGGCGCTGGCCTTGGTGCCGTCGAGCGTCAGGTTGTCGTCGATCTTCCACCACTGCTGCTCAAGATTCTCCAGGAAGTTGGTGGGGTTGCAGCCCTTAATGGCAAGGCCGCGGGCCAGACCCGAGTAGATGTGGGTGTGGCAGTTGATGAGTCCGGGCATGATGAGGTTGCCCTGGGCGTCGACGTACTCGGCATCCGGGTACTTGGCCTTGAGCTCGCACTCGGGGCCCACTTCGACGATCGTATCTCCGTCAATGGCGACCGCACCGTTTGGAATGAACGGGGCCTGCGCGTTGCGGGTAAAGACGGAACCGTTAGCGACCAGAAGCATGGATGCTCCCTTCGACATCAGGGGCGGGGTTTGACACCTCTGACATGGCGGAGTGCGAAGCGCCGGCCTACACCGGAAACGGGCCCTCTCCCGTCAACGCTTCACCAAAGGGACAAACCCTTTGAAGTGCGGCTTGGCGCCGCATGACGTCGGCGGACGAGGCGATGCGTCCGCCGACGAATAGCACCGAATTGGTTACTTCTTGCTCTCGGGCAAGACCAGATCCACGGCAGCGTCCTTGGCAGCATCGATGTGCTGAGCCACGACCGGCGTCTGCGGAAGGATCAGGTTAAGGACAATGGCCATGATGGCGGTGGGGGTTACGGCATTGGAGCCGATGACGGTGGACACCCAGGCGGGCATACCCTCGCCGGCAAGGCAACCGCTGGCCATCCAGATACCCAGACCAAAGACGACGGAGGTACCGACGATGGTGGTAGTGCGCTGCGTGAGGCCCTCGCGGGTGAACATGCGCACGCCGTTCATGGTGATGGTGCCAAAGACGCCGACGGTCGCGCCGCCGATGACGGGCTGCGGGATAGCGGAAAGGACGGCAGAGAGCTGCGGGAATAGGCCGGCGATGGCAAAGACGGCCGCAATGATCACAAAGACCCACTTGTTGACGACCTTGTTGGAGCAGATGATGCCCACGTTCTGGCCAAGGGCGCTGGTGGGAAGACCGCCCAGCAGACCGCCGACCATAGAGGTGAGGCCCTGGGACACGATAGCGCCGGAGAGCTCGCGCTCGGTGGGCATACGGTCGATGGAGCCCAGGCAGGCGGCGGAGACGTCACCGATAACCTGGATGGCAACCATGGGGAACACGACGGCGAGGGTAATGCAGACCTCGGGATCAAACTCGAGCGCGTAGGGCATGAGCTTGGGAAGAGCGAAGACCTGAGCGGTGGCGACGCTGGAGAAGTCGATCATGCCAAAGGGGATGGAGACGATCATGCCAACGATCATGCCAAAGAACACGGATCCCAGCTTGAGCGTGCCCTTGCCAAAGTTGGCGAGCGCAAAGACCACGGCGAAGGTGATAAGAGCGACGCACCAGGCCTGCGGGGTGCCCCACAGCGGCGTACCCATACCGCCGGCCATATACTTGACGGCCGTGGGATACAGCGAAACGCCGATGGAGAAGATGACCGTACCGGTCACGACGGGCGGGAACAGCCACTTGATCTTGCTGTAGGCCAGACCAAAGAGGACCGCGACGGCGCCGCCGACGATCTCGCCACCCAGCAGCGCACCAAAGCTAAAGCCCGAGGCACCCATGGCCTGCAGGGCCGGCAGGAACGCGAACGAAACGCCCATGACGATGGGCAGGCCGCCGCCGATGCGACGGAAGGGAGCGAAGGCCTGAAGGGCCGTGTCGATCGCCGAAAGAATGAGCGCGACCTGGATGATGTCGGTACTCTGCTGGCTATTAAAGCCGTAGACGCCGGCCATGATGACCGCCGGGGTAATGATGCCGGCAAACGATGCCAGTACGTGCTGAAGGGCACACGGGATCATTTCCTTAACGGGAGGCATGCCTTCGCGAGTGAACAGGGCTTCAGTGCCGTTCGTAACCGTCTCCTGGGTCATTTGACCACCAATCCTCGAAGTAGTTGTTTTCGCATCTGACGCTCTATTGTGACGCAGTGCGGGGTTGAGGTTGTGCCTTCATTGCATATCGTATTAAAGATGATTCTCATTCTCAATAATAATTTTTTGTTATCAGACTATTCTTCAGCTGAAATTACGCATTTCCGCAGGTCAGGAAAGTGTCTGGTCAAAATAACATCTAACATTTCTTTTGGTCAACCGTTTACCGCTAAATTCCTACCGTTCGTCTGCATTACGCAATGTACCTGCGGATATACGAGATGATGGGCAGCGTGTTACCATGAGAAAAAATTGTTATGAACATTTCCGATTTCACCCAAAGGAGTTGCCCGTGAACGAGACCGTACGTCGCTTTTTGCCGATGGTCGATTTTCTGGAGCAGATACTCGGCAAAAACAGCGAAATCGTGCTGCACGATTTCTCGGATCCCGACCACGCCATCGTCGATATTCGCAACGGCATCGTGAGCGGCCGCAAGGTCGGCGGTCCCGCCACCGATCTGGCACTCAAGATCATGCACGACGCCAAGTATCGCGACCTGCCGTTTATTACGGGCTACGAGGGGCGCGGTGCCGGCGGCAAGACGTTGGAGTCAGCGACGTACTTTATCCGCGAGAATGATGAGATCGTCGGTATGCTCTGCGTCAACACCGACCTCTCGACCGTGCGCTCCATCAACGCCATGGCGCAGCAGCTCATGGCGTGCTTCGACGCGGCGCCGACGCGCACGGAGCCCGCCCCTATCGAGGTCGAAAGCCTTTCGGAGTCTACACAGGAGCTCATCGACCGCAGCATTGCCGAGTTGCTGAGCGCGCGCGGGCTGGATGTAGCGTCGCTTGGTCAGAGCGACCGCGTGGACGTCATTCGCCACCTCAACGGTAACGGGGTGTTCATGCTCAAGGGCGCCGTGGCCTGCGCCGCCGCCGCGCTGGGCATCTCTGAGCCCAGCGTCTACCGCTACCTGCAAAAAGTCCGCAAGGAAGGCTAACGAGCAAAATGGAGTGCGGCTCCACAAGCGATCCGTCACTTGATAAAAGACCCTGCAGCTCGCACGCGCTGCAGGGTCTTTTTGCATGTCATGTTTAGTTGTGGCCAACGCCTTAGAGAGCGGCAACGACCTCGATCTCGACCAGACCGCCAGCCGGAAGGGCGGCAACCTGGAAGGCGCTGCGCGCGGGGAACGGGGCCTCAAACTTGGAGGCGTAGATCTCGTTCACAGCGGCGAAGTCGGCGATGTCGGCCAGGTAGACCGTGGTCTTGACGACATCGGCAAAGGTAGCGCCGGCAGCGGTCAGCAGGGCCTCGACGTTGGCGAGGGACTGCTTGGCCTGGGCCTCGACGCCCTCGGGCATCTTGCCGGTCGCGGGATCGATGCCCAGCTGGCCGGACAGGAACACCATGTTGCCGGCCTGGATACCGGGGGAATACGGGCCGATGGCTGCGGGTGCGTTATCGGAAGACACGACGGTCTTGCTCATGTTTTTCTCCTTACGATCAATTGAGAGAGCGTGAGCGCGGTGTTCACACCGGGAGGCACAGTTCGGTCTGAACACCGCGCTTGATTGGGATAGTACTCAAGGTTTCTGTTTGATGCAAGAATATTATCAGCTTGCGAGAATATTTTATCGCCCAACGGCGCCCGTTGGCAGCTGAACGGTTCTCCACGGGGTCAGCCAGCCTAAGCTGCTGAAGACTTTATCCCGCTTGGAGCACGGGCATCGCCTGCCGCAACGGCACCACTATACTTTTGAATATCTGAGCATTTTGAAAGGCAGGATATGACCGCAACCGCCAGTCGAACCACCAACCGCAGACCCGAGCTTTTGGCGCCCGCCGGAGGGCCCGAGCCCTTTGCCGCCGCACTCGCCGCCGGGGCAGACGCCATCTACTGCGGCATGGGCAGCTTCAACGCCCGCCGCAAGGCCACCAACTTTACCGACGAGGCCTTTGAGCAAGCCTGCCGTGCTGCACACCTGGCCGGGTCGCGCGTCTACGTCACGGTCAACATCGTCATCAAGCAGTCCGAGATGGGCGATGCGCTGCAACTCATCCATCGTTGCTCCACGCTGGGCGCCGACGCCTTCATCATCCAAGACTGGGGCCTGTTCTTTGAGGTCAAGCGCACGATGCCCGGCATCGAGACACATATCTCGACCCAGGCGAACATCCATGACGACCGCGGGGCTATCTGGTGCCGCGAGCAGGGCGCCGACCGCGTAACCCTCTCGCGCGAGCTTTCCATCGACGAGATTGCCGCCATTCACGATGCCGCGCCCGATGTGGACCTTGAAGTCTTTAGCCACGGTGCCATCTGCTTTTGCTACTCGGGCCTGTGCCTGCTCTCGAGCTTTGCCATGGCGGGCCGCTCGGCCAACCGCGGCATGTGCGCTCAGCCCTGTCGCCTGCCTTACGAGCTGATCGACGAGAACGGCCGCACGCTCTCCCCTGCCGGTCGCGAGCGCGCTCTATGCCCGCGTGACACCAACACCTCACAGCTTGTTCGCCGTCTGTATGATGCCGGCGCCGCGTCTCTCAAGCTCGAGGGCCGCATGAAGGCGCCCGATTACGTGTACTCCATCGTTGATGTGTATCGTCACGAAATTGATGACATGCTGGCAGGGGTCGCCGTTGCCAAGGACGAGGAAGCCGCCCGCCAGCGCCAGCTCAAGCGCTGCTTCAACCGCGACTTTACGCACGCCTATCAGGACGGCACCTCGGGCGACGAGATGATGAGCTACGAGCGCTCCAACAACCGCGGCCAGATCGTGGGCACGGTGCTGGGCAGCCGTCCGGCCAACCGCGATGTGCGTGGCCTCAAGCCCGACGACCGCCGTCGCCGCGCCGCCATCGCCCGCATTGAGCTGTTTGAACCCGTGGGCAAGGGCGACTTGTTGGAACTTCGCCACGATGACGAGTTCGACCAGTTCCTAACCACTATCGCTACCGATGATGCCGCCGCCGGTGACATCATCGAGTGTCGCGTGCCCCGCAGCATGCCCGAGGGCTGCCGCGTGCGCGTCATCCGCAGCCAGCGCGCCATCGATGCCGCCGGCGCCGCGCTCAAACGCGATGTGCTGCGCCGCCGAGCTGTTGATGTGTCCGTCATGGCGCGTCTGGGCGAGCCGTTTACTGTCACACTCACCTGCTGTGACAACCCTTCGCTTGCGGCAACGGCCACGGGCTTTACCGTCGAGGCCGCCAAGACCCGTGCGGTCGAGGCGTCCGATCTGGTGGAGCATGTAGGCCGCATGGGCTCCTCGCCCTTTGAGGCAGCAAGCTTTGACATTTCGCTCGACGCCGGCTGCGGTATGGGCTTCTCCGCCGTGCACAAGGTGCGCGCCGCCGCCTGTAAAGCGCTCGAGGAGGCCATTCTGGCACCGTACGAGGAGCGTGCGAAAACGCTCGAGTTGCCGGCGATTGTAACCAGTGATTCCCGCCCCGCGCCCGAGCACTACCGCGATGAGTCGCAGATCTGCGCCACCGTCACCTCGCTCGAAGCCGCCGAGGCAGCGCGCGTGGAGGGTGCAACGCGCATCTACATGACCACCGACGCGCTCGATGCGGCCGAGCTCTCCCCCGCCGATGCATTTGGGCAGGGTATCGTGCCTGTACTCGACGAGGTCTGCCGCGCCGTCGACCACGAGCGCGTCGATCCCTGGATCAATGCTGGAGCCACCGTCGCCGTCGGCAATATCTCCGAGCTCGCCGTAGCCGCGCATGCCGGCGCCACAGCCGAGATTCGCTCTTGCCTGCCGGTGCACAACACGCCCTGCATGGAGGCGCTTGCCGAGCGCGGCGCCGGTGCGTTTTGGCTCTCGCCCGAGATCACGCTCGACGAGATTGTCTCGCTCGGCGCCGCCGCGCCCGCTGCTCTGGGCATCACCGTCTTTGGCCGCCCGCGCGTCATGACAAGCGAGCATTGCATTCTGCAGGTTGCCAATGGCTGCATCCACGATTGTGCCAACTGCCGCCTGCGTGCCCGCAAGCTCTCGCTCAAGAATATCGACGGAAAGGTCATGCCCGTCCGCACCGACATCCACGGCCGCTCTCGCCTGTACGATGCCTACCCCATCGACCTCACGCCGCAGGTTCCTCAGCTGCTCGACGCCGGCGTGCGTCGCCTCATGGTGGACGGAACGCTGCTCGAGACGGATGAGGTGGGCCGTGCCGTCGCCCGCGTCCGTCGTGCCGTCGAGGCAGCGCAGGCCGGCCGCAAGCCCGCCGCCCGCCTACGCGGGGCGACCTCGGGCTGCATGTTTGTGGGAATCAGCTAACCGAAAGGCTTACACGTGAACGAAGAACCTCAAGTCCTCTACTGCGACGCCTGGCTCATGGCCATCGACAAGCCCGCCGGCATGATCGTCCACGGCGACGGCACCGGCGAGCGCACGCTCACCGACTACGCCAGCGACCTGCTGCTGGCGATGGGCGACGGCTTTGCCGCGACCGACATGCAGCCGCTCAACCGCCTGGACCGCGACACCACCGGCGTGGTGCTGTTCTCGCTCGACAAGCAGACGCAGCCCGCCTTTGACCAGATGGTGATCGACCACGCTTTCGAAAAGCACTACCTGGCGCTCGCCGAGGGCAAGATCGACTGGAACGAAAAGCTCATCGACAAGCCCATCGCCCGCGACCGTCACGACAGCCGAAAGATGCGCGTCGGCGCCAGCGGCAAGCCGTCTCAAACGCGCGTGAAGGTGCTCAAGCGCCTTAAGAGCCGCCGAGGCCTGCCCACGCGTTCGTATATCGATGTCGAGCTGCTCACCGGCCGCAAACACCAGATCCGCGTGCACCTGGCGAGTGAGCGTCATCCCCTGGTGGGCGACGAGCTCTACGGCACGCCGCGTCCCTGCGGCCTGATGCTCCATGCCCACAGCGTGTCCTTTACGCATCCCGTAACCGGCGAGCCCATCCACATCGAAGCCCCCTGCCCCTGGGAGCCCTAAAACCTGCCAAAAAGGGCAGGCACCTTCGTGGTGGTTTTGCCGCAATGGCTCAGCCGCGATCCCAAAACGTCTCGATCTGTAACAGTTAGAACCCATTTTCCGGTCTATCCGTTACAGATCGAGACATTCGAATCCCCCTCAAGGGAAAATCTCAATCTGTAACAGTAACTCGGCAAAATCCGTCCCAGATGTTACAGATCGAGACAAAGGGACGGCACGGTTCGGAAGTATCTCAATCTGTAACACCTAGTCCACTTTTAACGGTCCAGTTGTTACAGACTTAGACAAACCGGCAGACAACGAAAGCGGCAACGCCCGTGATGGACGTTGCCGCTTTTCTATTGAGAAAACCACTCGGTTTTCGTTACTAACCACCACAATGGGAACAGGCACCTTTGTGGCGGTTTTGGCCTTAGCCCGTCCCCTGCTTGCTAGACCGTGATGACGTTGTCCATTGCCCGGTACTTGGCGGGGACCTCGCCCGCGGTAATAATCGTTGCGTCGCGGAAGTCCGCGAACTTGACGGGCGCCACCATGCCAAATTTGCTGGCGTCCGAGATTACGAAGCGTTTGGCCGTATGGCGCATCGAGATACGCTTTACTTGCGCTTCCTCGATATCGGGCGCCGTGAAGCCCTGCTCGGCGGCAATGCCGTTAGAACCCCAAAAGCCACAATTGAAGTTGTAGCGGTCTAGGGTTGCCAAAGCATCGGGGCCAACGAGTGCCTCGGTCTCGGGCTTGAGCTCGCCACCCAACACCACGGTGCGCATGCCGCGCAAAGCGAGGTGCTGAGCATGGATCACAGAATCGGTCACATAGGTGACATCTTCAAGGTGTGGAAGATGCTCGATGAGTTTGAGCGTCGTCGAGCCCGAGTCGATGTATACAAAGCTCTCGGGCTCCACAAGCGCCGCCGCATGGGCGCAGATACGCTCCTTGTCGTCGTTATGGAGGTCGCTGCGCTCATTGAGCGTTAGGTCGCGCGTCACGTGTGCGCGCTCAAGACTCGTCGCTCCGCCGTGGACCTTGGCGATGCGGTGTGCTCGATCGAGCGTCTGCAGGTCGCGCCGAATGGTAGACGCCGTCACGCCCAGGGCCTCGGCAAGCTCTGGCACAGTAACCGAGCCAGCCTGCTGCACCATCGACACGATCGCGTTGAGCCTATCTTCCGCTAGCATCGCTTACTCCTCCTCGGGGTACACGACTCCCCAATCGGCGCGGAGCTTGGTCATAAGCTCCATAACATCAGAAGCATAATCCAGCAGCTCGCGCTTGGAGTCGTCGCCGGCAACGGCCTTCTCAAGATCGGCCATCTCGTAGCAAAGGGCGTAAGCTTCGGTGCCGGCGTGGACCTCCTCGCGGTGGCCGTCCGCAGTCCACACGATGGTCGCGTGATCGGCACGCGGATACTCGTTGACCTCGATATAGCACTTGTCAAAGCTGATGACCGAGCGCTTGGGCTGCTTGGAGTGAAGCGTAAGGCTCACAACACCCAGCTGCTGCTCGGCATTACGGCAGACGATGCCGCCTGCAACGTCGACACCGGTCTCACAGGTGTTGCCCAGCGATACGACCTCAGCGGGCTGGCTTGCCATAAAGAGGCGCATAACGGACAGGGCATAGACGCCAATGTCGAGCATGGCACCGCCAGCAAGGTTGCGGTTATAGAAGCGGTTGGTCAGATCGCCGTACTCCTTATAGCTGCCAAAGTTGAGTTGGGCGAGGTTCATGCGGCCAAATTCGCCGGCATCCATGCGGCGGCGCAGCTCCTGATACAGGGGCATGTGGAGCACCGTAGTGGCGTCCATAAGGACCACGTTATGCTCGTCGGCAATGGCACGTGCCTCGTCGAGCTCGGCGGAGTTGAGGGTAATGGCCTTCTCGCAGAGCACGTGCTTGCCAGCTGCCAGAGCGGCGCGAAGATAGGTGATATGCGTGTTATGCGGGGTGGTGATATAGATCGCGTCGATGTTCGGATCGGCATAGAGGTCCTCGACCGATTCATAGACCTTTTCGATGCCATACTGATCGGCAAAAGCTTGAGCCTTGGATAGGGTGCGGTTAGCGACGCCCGCAAGCTTGCGGCCGGCAAGAGCAAGAGACTGGGCCATCTGGTTGGCGATTACGCCGCACCCGATCACAGCCCAACGAAGCTCGGGAGCCGTAAAGATGTCGTTAGGGAACGGCTTGCCCTGGACCGAAGCGAACGCTGCCTTTGCGGCTGCCGCAGAGTCGAGTGGAGCCTGCTTGGAATCTGCCATATGTGCCTCCTGCGTCGTGAAAAGTCTTTTATTTCAGACAGCTCTATATTCGCACAAATGCGCGCGTATATGCACGTATATGCGTATTTAGGTGCTTAACGGTCATCATATAGCCATAATTTGCACATGTTTGCGCGGTTACACGCAATGTCACGCAATGACATGCGCGTAAATGCGCATGCAACGATCCTTGTGAAACATAAAGGGACGGAACACCAAAGCCCTAAAAGACAGAGTAGGTCGTTTTACTCCACACCTATAGAAGCATCAGGCATCAAAGGACCGTACCAAACTGCCGGCACATAGGGACGTTCCCAACGACCACTCATTTAAGTCTGTCCCCAATGACTGCCAAACAACGACCACTCATTTAAGCCTGTCCCCAATAAGTACCCAATGAGTAGGGATCAAAAAAGGCCCGGGTGCCGTGGCATCCGGGCCTTTGCTAGCAACTTGATGTTGCGGGCAGCTTAGAACTTGTGGCCGCACTTCTTGCAGACGCGCAGCTTGTTCTTGCCGTCCTTCTCGTGACCGACGCGGGTAACCTTACCGCACTCGGGGCAAACGAGATTGACGTTGGAGGCGTCGATGGGAGCCTCCTGCGAAACGATGCCGCCCTGCTGGTTGGCAGCGTTGGGCTTGACGGCCTTCTTAACGACCGAAACGCCCTCGACAACGACCTTGTTCTCGGCGGGGAGAGCACGCAGGACAACGCCCTGCTTGCCGCGATCCTTACCAGAGAGAACCTGGACCTTATCGCCCTTCTTGATATACATATATCTCCCCTAACTACAGGGTCTCGGGAGCGAGCGAGACGATCTTCATGTACTTCTTGTCACGAAGCTCGCGAGCGACGGGCCCGAAGATACGGGTGCCGACGGGCGAACCATCGTTGTTGATGACAACGCAGGCGTTCTCATCAAAGCGAATGTAGGAGCCATCCTTGCGGCGGATCTCCTTAACGGTGCGAACGACGACGCAACGGACAACGTCCTTCTTCTTGACGTTGGCGCCAGGGGTAGCCTCCTGGACAGCACCGATGAACACATCGCCGATGCCTGCATAACGACGCTTGGAACCGCCAAGCACCTTGATGCAGCGAATCTTGCGAGCGCCGGAGTTGTCGGCGACGTTCAGCATGGTTTGCATCTGAATCATGGTAGATGTTCCTCCGAACTAAGAACCGAAGAGAGGTGCGCAGCCTTTATACGGCCCGTGGTATGCAAGCCAGGCATACGCACATCTTCGGAAACGTACAAGTCGTAAGAGCGACTGCTTATTTAGCGCGCTCGACGACCTCGATGAGGCGCCAACGCTTCATCTTGGACATAGGACGGGTCTCCATAACGCGGACGGTATCGCCCACGCCGGCCGTGCACTCCTCGTCGTGAGCGTGCAGCTTCTTGGAGCTGGTCATCATCTTGCCGTACTTGGGGTGACGCTTGCGCTCGGTGATGGTGACAACAATGGTCTTGGCACCGGAGACGGAGGTAACGACACCCGTACGGACCTTACGCGAGTTACGCGAATCAGTCATGTTCTCTCCTTAGGTCCTACTCGGCGACAGCGGACTTCTCCGCTGCGATCTCGCGGGCGCGCTGCTCCGTGAGGACGCGAGCGATGTCCTTCTTCACGGTGTTGACGCGAGCGGTGTTGTCCAGCTGGCTGGTGGCCATCTGGAAACGAAGGTTAAAGAGCTCGGCGCGCATTTCCTTCAGCTTCTCAACGAGCTGAGCGTCCGAGAGCTCACGAATCTCTGCGGGCTTCATTAGTTCTCCTCCTTGGCGGCGGCGGCGTCCTCAGCAGCCCACTTGGCCTCGAGAGCGGCCTCCTCAGCCATCTCCTTCTCGATGCGCTGCTCAGCGTTCTTAGCAGCAACAATCTTGGTCTTGATGGGAAGCTTGTGCTGTGCAAGACGCAGAGCCTCGCGAGCGACCTCCTCGGGCACGCCCTTGACCTCGAACATGATGCGGCCGGGCTTGACGACGGCCACCCACTCCTCGGGGTTACCCTTACCAGAACCCATGCGAGTCTCAGCAGGCTTCTTGGTGATGGGCTTATCAGGGAAGATCGTGATGTAGACACGACCGCCACGCTTCATGTAGCGGGTCATGGCAATACGAGCGGCCTCGATCTGACGGTTGGTGATCCAATGGGCCTCGAGAGCCTGGATACCAAACTCGCCGAAATGCAGCTCGGTATTACCCTTGGCCTGGCCCTTCATGGAGCCACGCTGCACCTTGCGGTGAAGAATACGCTTAGGGGCAAGCACTACTGACCCCTCCTCTCGGAGTTACGACGACGAGGACGGGAAGAGCCCTCGAGTGCAGGGTTGGGAACAGGCTGGCCCGGGAGCTTCTCGCCCAGGTAGATCCAGACCTTCACGCCGCAAGCGCCCATGGTGGTGCTGGCGACAGCCGTGCCGTAGTCGATCTTGGCACGGAGGGTGTGCAGAGGCACGCGACCCTCGCGGTACCACTCACGACGGCCCATCTCGGCACCGCCGAGACGACCGGAGCACTGGATACGGATGCCCTTAGCGCCGGCCTTGCGGGCGGACTGGACAGCCTTGCGCATAGCGCGACGGAAGGCAACGCGGCCCTCGAGCTGCTCGGCGATAGACTGAGCAACGAGGTTGGCGTCGAGCTCGGGGCGCTTGATCTCGACAACGTCGACGGAGAGCTGGCCCTTGGAGACGCCAGCGACCTTCTCGAGCTCGGTGCGGAGGGTATCGATCTCGGCACCCTTCTTACCGATGACAACGCCGGGGCGAGCGGTGAGGATGATGACCTTCACCTTGTCGCCAGCGCGCTCGATCTCGACGCGGGAGACAGCTGCGCGGGAAAGACGCTTCTCGAGGTACTTGCGGATCTCGAGATCGTTACCGAGGGTCTTAGCGTAATCCTTCTCTGCGAACCAGCGGGAGCGCCAGTTCTCGGTGATGCCAAGACGGAAGCCGGTGGGGTAGACTTTCTGACCCATACAGCTTTACGCCTCCTTTCGAGGAGCAACGACGACGGTGATGTGGGAAGTACGCTTCAGAATGCGAGAAGCGGAACCCTTGGCGCGGGGACGGATGCGCTTAAGCGTCGGACCCTCGTCAACATAGGCAGCGGCGACAACCAGGTTGTCGGCACGCAGACCGTTGTTGTTCTCGGCGTTCGCAACGGCGGAACGGAGAACCTTCTCGACATCCACGGCGACGGCGCGGTCGCAGAAGTGGAGGATGTCGAAGGCCTGAGCGACAGGCTTGCGGCGGATCAGATCGACCACCAGGCGGGCCTTGCTGGGGGAAACACGCACGTACTTAGCGACGGCGCGAACCTCGGTGGCCTCAGTTTCAATAGACTTAGTTGCCATTTACGGTTAACCCCCTATTTGGCCTTGTGGCCACGGAACGTACGAGTCGGCGCGAACTCGCCGAGCTTGTGACCAACCATGGACTCGGTAACATACACGGGCACATGCTTGCGGCCGTCGTGGACGGCGATGGTGTGACCAACCATCTCGGGGAAGATGGTGGACGCGCGGGACCAGGTCTTCACGACGTCCTTCTTGCCAGCCTCGTTCATCGCGGTGATACGCGAGAGAAGGCGAGTCTCCACGAACGGGCCCTTTTTGAGACTTCTGCTCATAAGTGCTTTCTCCTAAAACTCGGTATCCGAAATTACTTCTTACGGCGACGAATGATGTGCTGGTTCGAGACCTTCTTCTTCTTGCGCGTACGAAGGCCCTTCGTCGGCTTACCCCAGGGGGTAACGGAGGGACGACCAGAGGTGTGGTTCTTGCCCTCGCCACCGCCGTGCGGGTGGTCGACAGGGTTCATGACGGTACCGCGGACGGTCGGGCGCACGTTCATGTGACGCTTACGGCCGGCCTTGCCGATGACGATGTTGGAGTGATCGGCGTTGCCGACCTCACCGACGGTGGCGCGGCAGGTAACGAGGATGCGGCGCATCTCGGAGGAAGGCATACGGACGATGGCGTACTTGCCCTCCTTACCCATCAGCTGGCAGGAGTTACCGGCGGAACGGGCGATAGCAGCGCCCTTGCCCGGCTGGAACTCGACGGCGTGGATGAGCGTACCGACGGGGATGTCGGCGAGGGGCAGAGCGTTGCCCGGCTTGATGTCGGCGTCAGAACCGGACATGATGGTCTGACCGACCTCGAGACCCTTGGGGGCCAGGATGTAGCGCTTCTCACCGTCAGCGTAGTGCAGCAGAGCGATGCGAGCGGAACGGTTCGGATCGTACTCGATCGTGGCAACCTTGGCGGGCACACCGTCCTTGTTGCGCTTGAAGTCGATCACGCGATAACGACGCTTCACGCCGCCGCCCTGGTGGCGGGTGGTGATGCGGCCGTTGTTGTTACGACCGGCCTTCTTGGGCAGGGGCTCGAGAAGAGACTTCTCGGGCTTGGTGCAGGTGATCTCGGAGAAGTCGGAGATCGTCTGCCAACGCCTACCAGCGGAGGTCGGCTTAAGGTGCTTTACAGCCATTACAATCCCTTTCAATAGGAATCCGTTAGCCATCGCAGACAGGGATTCGAGGTTCTGCCTCGGGTGCGATGACACCGGACGTATACACGGTTCCGGGCGTGTCCATTTTATACGCCCAAAACCTTGAGCTCCCGCCTCCCCTATTTGGGAGGCATGAGCTCACTCAACAGCAGCGAGTCTTAGGCCTGGTTGCCAAAGACCTCGATGGTGTCGCCCTCGGCCAGCGTGACGATGGCCTTCTTCCAAGAACGGGTCTTGCCGGCGACATAGCGCACGCGCTTGGTCTTGGGCTTGACCGTCAGGGTGTTCACGCGAACGACCTTGACGCCGAAGATCTCCTCGACAGCGTCCTTGATCTGATACTTGTTAGCATCCTTGGCGACCTCGAACGTGTACTTGTTCAGCTCCATGCCGGAGAAGGAACGCTCGGACACGATCGGACGGATGATGATCTCGTGGGCGGTCATTTATGCAAGCACCTCCCCGAAGTGAGCGGCGATGTCGGCGGGCATCAGCACAGCGTTGTTGTTGACGAGATCGTAGGTGTTGGCCTCGTCAGCGGTGATGATGAACGTCTTGGGAATGTTGCGGAACGACAGGTAGGCGTTGACGTCCTCATCGCGAACGATGATGGTCAGACGCTTGCCCTCAAGGCCGAGAGCCTTGAGCATGGCGACGGCAGCCTTGGTGGAAGGCTTCTCGAAGCCGTAGTCGTCGACGAGCACGAGCTCGCCATCGGCCAGCTTGGCGGACAGCGCGGAGCGCATAGCCAGCTTGACCTCCTTGTTGTTCATACGCTTGGCGTAGGAACGGGGCTTGGGGGCGAAGACAACGCCACCGTGACGCCACTGGGCAGCACGGATGGAACCCTGGCGGGCACGGCCGGTGCCCTTCTGACGCCAAGGCTTCTTGCCGCCACCGGAAACCTCAGAGCGGCCCTTAGCGGACTGGGTGCCCTGACGCCAAGAGGCCATCTGGCACTTGACGATGTGGTGCATAACGTGGATGTTCGGCTCGATGCCGTACACCTCAGCGGCGAGCTCGGCCTCGGCGACCTTCTTGCCCTCGCTGTTCTTAACTTCAAACTTTGCCATTTAAGTGTTCTCCTTGGTATGACGCTGGGCTAAATGGGCTGGGCCCTTAGGCCATACGGATGGCGACGAGACCATTCTTGGCACCCGGGACAGCGCCCTTGACCAAGATGAGGTTCTGCTCGGCATCGATGCGGACAACGGAAAGGTTCTTGACGGTAACGCGCTCGTTACCCATGTGACCGGCCATCTTGACGCCCTTGAGGACGCGCGCAGGATAGGCGCACTGACCGATAGAACCGGGGTGACGCTGGAAGTGAGAACCATGCGTCATAGGACCGCGGCGCTGACCCCAGCGCTTGATGCGACCCTGGAAGCCCTTACCCTTGGAGGTACCGATGACGTCGACCTTCTCGACATCAGCGAAATCAGCGACGGTGACGACCTCGCCGACCTTGTGCTCCTCGCCGTTCTCGACGCGGACCTCACGAAGGAAACGGACAGGCTCGACGCCAGCCTTGGCGAAGTGACCAGCCATGGGCTTGTTCACGTTCTTGGCCTTGATGTCGCCGAAACCGATCTGGACGGCGTCATAGCCGTCGGTTGCCTGAGTTTTAACCTGCGAGACAGCGCAGGGGCCAGCCTGGATGACCGTGACGGGAACGACGTTGTCGTCCTCGTCCCAAACCTGGGTCATGCCAATCTTGCGGCCGAGAATCATGCTGATCAAGATATGATCCCAACTCTCGCGTGGTCTTGGGACAATGCGTACACCACCGAGCGTACGCCCCTAGAGGACCACTACTTACACGACGTGCTCCCCAGCCTTGTATTTCGCCCGGACTACCTGACAACCCTATTAAGCAGGCATTTTGTCCAGCCAGAATACTCCCCTGGTTACACACAGCTGTTTAGTATACACG
>DBFDDV010000098.1:0-31519 GCA_048302525.1 Collinsella sp.
ACCCAGCCATTTGAGGTGTGCCTTGTTTCAAGGCTTGATTAGTATAACCAAGGACGCGTTCCGGTCAACCGAGAATTTTAAAAAAGTTTTTGAGCACAGCCTCGGTTCTATAAATCGGCACGTCAGAGGCATCAGCCGGCAGCAAGAAGTTTTTCACTCAGAGCCGCACGGGCAAACTCACTTGGCGTCATCCCCTCGGCAGCCGCCCGTCGACGAATGGCCTCCTTCATTCCCAGAGGAATCTTGACCGACAGCGTTGCCGTCCCCTCACCTGAGAGCGGGGGCCGTCCATGCACGATTCCACCAACGGTGTGTTCGCCATCCGGAAACTCTCCGCGCTCGTACGACTCGCACCACGCGTCAATCATTTCATCCGTTACAACCTGACCATTAGCGGCCGTATACGTCTTGCCCATCATCGACCCCTTTGCCGAGCTCGCTCGATCTCTTGCCAGAATTTCTTCTGAACCGGAGACAGGGCATGAATAATGAGCCATCCACGAATTAGTTCGACCGCAACAAGTTCCACACTTCGACCATCTGGAAGCCATCCAATGGCAAACCATCTCGGCGGCTCGTCCTCCGACTCGCGGCGAATGCACTCAGTAACCGCGAACCAGGCACCAAGCACCTGCTTTTCCGTCAAGTGTTTTTTGGCGTTCGGATGGATCTCAACATCCATGCATCTTCTCCTCCATCTTACCCAATTTCGTATGACGAAAGTCCGCCGTCGCCAATCTCTTACGCCGGTACTTGTTGGAGGGCGGGAGGTGTAGCGAGGATTGAAGGGCGTTCCAATACCGCCCAGGCACCGGGACAGGAACACATGTGCCAAGGACGGACGTTTTCGTAGCGCGCGAGGATATTGCCGTCGCGATTGATGAAGGCGATGTCGATGGGATAGGCCATAAAACACGTATGGACCGAAGAGCAGCGTGGAAACGCCATGACGAGCGGCAGGCCGTTGGCGGCAACCGGACGCCGTCCCAGCATGCCGCGCAGGCGCATGACAAACGACTCCGCTACCACAAACTCGGCCGGCGTCCAACCCAGCCTATTGAGTGCCCGCGCGTAGGCGATGTAGGACGAGACCGCGGTCACATGACCACCCCCGGGCGCCATGGATCGACCGTCACCGCGCGCTCGTGCGACAACGTTGTCGGCGCCCCCAGCAGAACGCCAGCGATGCTGAGAGAAGTCGGCCACGGCTCATAGTGCATGGTGCAGGTGTAGGTCCTAAACGTACCGGATAGGGAGAGCAGGCCACCATCCGATGCCTCCGCGCCTTGCTCGCTCGACACTTCGATCTGTAAGTCATAGCCTTCCATGGCATTCAGAATTTGAGTCTGGACCGTCGCCGAGGCATCGGCAGAGCTCTCGTCACCCTCCCCGCCCGGCGCCACAGCGTGCGCCAGCACGATGTCGGGCACCACGCGGTCGAAGCGCGCGACAGCGCCGGCAAAGATCATGACGTTGTACACGATGAGTGCCAGCACCAGCAAAACGGGCGTAACCACTGCCATCTCCACCGTCGCCTGGGCGCGCTCCTCGCGCAGACGCATGCGAATACTCATTACGACCCACCGCCCAGAGCGCCAACCAGCGTGGCGACATCGACGGTGAGTGGGATGGAGCCGCCGCCGGGCAGAGGAATCTCCGCAAGCGTGAACACCGTACCGCTAATGGTGCGTTCGACTTGATATTCCAACGCCTCGCAAAGCGCCTTGGGATCGGTCACGCCCAACGGAATACCTCGCAGTTTGTCTTGCGCTTGAGAGAGACCAGCAATGTCAGACCCCGGACTCTTAATGACGTTGGCGGAATCGGTCAGCACCGGCTTTCGCAGGCGCAAGTCGCACGGTTCCAAACCCAGCGCCGCCACGGACGCCGAAACGGTATCGCCGAGCCACGATGCAATGGAGCCCAACGCACCGCTGCCCCCTCCTAGGTCTTTAATCATCTCGTCCATAAGTTCGTCGGCCGAACCTTGGATATCACCGTATCCCACGAGCAGCCGTCCCCAAACATCCATGACGCCGTCGAACACGCCGGCAACGCCGCCCGAGCGTTCCTTCAATGTCGAGAAAAATCGCGAAAGCACGTTGTTTTGCGCCGTCGCCTCATCGGGCGCCAGCACCGCGGCAGAGATAGCACCGCGATCGCCAAGCCTGACTGCCGTGTTAAACGAGGAGTTAAGTTGATCGGGGCTGGTAATGTCACCCGAAACTGCAAATGCGACCACGCCGTTGCGTCCAGGTGGGGCGATACGCGGGCGCTCGCCGGAAAGCGCTTTAATGGCCTGGTCAAACGCATTGCCTGCACGGTCGGCCTCGTCCTCGGTCTGACGCTCGAGCTCGAACTCCTTGTTGCGGCATTCGACGTAGTCTTCCAGGGTCTCTTTGAACTTATCGAAGTGGTACTCGAAGCCCCTTTCGACAGAAGTCGTTGCAATCGCAACGTACCCTAAAGACGACACACCGAAATGGCATTCGCTACACGTTTCGTGACCGTCAAAATCTGCGACGGATGCCAGCCCACCCGGCTTTCCTTTTTTGTAATTTGGACAGTCAGTCCCATAATGCAAATAGGTAACTTTATCTACTTCACTCGTGGGCCAACACGCATCGGTATAGAGTTCAGTCGCCCGCGCCTCATCTGGATTTCGCGGAAGGAAAGGGGTGTGGGCGGAAACTTTGCCGTCCTTTTCAGTTATATATGCCCGCTCGACTTCTTCGCTCGCATAAGCGAAGAACACCTTTCGTGCAGCAGAATCTGCCTGTTTTTCCGGACCCTCGCCAAGCGGTTTCTCATTTGCCAGGCGCTGGCGATAGTAGGCCTTCGCGCGATCGAGCGCCACTTGCGGTTCCCACGTAACGCTCGAAGCGTAATGTGGATTTTGAGCACCAGAGAGATCCGTTAGGCTTTTCGCACGCTCCCACATACACGAGTACTTGCCAATCGAACTCTCGTCCGACCCGCCACAATCCGCCAGCCAAGCGCGCTCTTTAGCCTTCGCCGTGTCCTCAGAAGCCTTCCGCAGCTCCTCGGCCGCACGCTCTAAATCATCTGATGTGTCTTTAATGGTATCGGTCGAGATCTCTGACCCTTTGAGCGCAGCGAAGTCCGACTCGGATGTCCTGGGCACGGCAAGCGCCGTACCGGTATAGGTCACGCTATCGGTATCCTGCGCCGACACCGCCTGCGTGGCACGCGCGGCGATCAGATACGGCAGAGCCGTCTCGATTTTCTGTAAGCCTTCCGATGCGCTTTTGGCAAACTTGTTGCGCGTTTTAATGATCTCAATCCCGGTGTCGACCATATTGCCGGCAACTGGTTCGGCACCCGGGATGAGGATGGCGACCAGGCCCGTCCCGATTGTGGCAAACCCCGCCAGCCCCAGACTCAAGATGCTCGCATCAACCACCGTGGCAGCCGTGTGATAGGACGACACTACGTTGGCACCCGCCAGCGCGCCGCTATCGGCCGCCACCTGGGTATCCCCGGCACGCGACATGCTCCATATCGCCGCGGTCGACGAAAACAACAACGTGAGCACCACTAGGATGACCACGGCAGAAGAAAGCGTGGTGTAGGCACCGTCTTCGATAAACAGGTCGACACCGGCACGGCCCATAAAGCCGCCTCGCTTGCGATGGCAGCTCGGACGGCGCGTCAAAACGCATCTAGACCAGAAACGCTTAATCCCATGCAGCAATCCACGAATCATAATCTCCCTCCAGCCATTCGGGACGCGATTGATACGAGACATCGACCTTGAGCTCAACGTAGCCGCCCTCGGCGGTACCACCCATAGCCCGCGCAAACGCACCGATCACAGGCAACGGCTTGACCTTGCCGGAAACGGACACGGCCGAGACGCCACCCGCACCGGCCCGGCCAAGCTCGATATCCCACGACAACGGCCCGCCGGCATGAAAGATCGAAACGTTGGGCACTGCGGCAAGCCGGCGGCGGGTGAACTCCTTAAGATCGTCGTCCTCCGCCGTCGTCGTGGTCATGAGCCGCGCGGTCTCGGCGGCGGCAGACTCCATGACCGCGCGCGTATAAAGCAGGCACACCGGTTGCAGTGCGAGAAGGATGAGCGTCAGAAACGTCGGCAGCAAAAAAGCGGCCTCGACCGTAGACTGCGCCCGGTCCTCACGCGCGATATCAATACAACGCGATGTCCTTAGCACCCGCAGCGGCGTCGATAACCGACGTCGAGGCAACGCCATGGGATGCCGCCCGCTCAACCAGCGCCGCCAAGCGCCCATCGGTGCCAGCACGCCAAAGCCCCGCGATCGCCAGCACGATCGATAACAGCGCCACCGTGACGATGGCGTATTCCACAGTCGCTTGGGCAACCTCTTCACGCAGAACGCCATGCATTTCACGATCCCTCCTTTGAGCTTATTGTTTGCGGGACCAAGCGCACGGCGCGCAGACGACACGAAGCATCGCCAGTATCCGCGGCAACCGTCACCATATCGACCCAGCCGCGCCCATCGCGCACGATGGCGCCCCATACGTTGCCCTTAATATCGAGATAGCCGCTCAGGGCGAGCTGGGACGTTGGCACCTCGCGGTAGGCGCGTAACATATCCGCCGCTGCCTCGGTCATCGGTCGGTCCTCGGACCATGCAAGCCGGACCGCAATCGCGTTGTCCTCAGGCAAATCCGTCGCAGTGCCAGACCGCTTGTCGAGCGTCCGCAGAAAGGTTTGCGCCGTGACAGCGACATCCGAATCGTCCGCATCTCGCATCTCATCTTTTTGAGACGCCACCGCCGAATCTGAGCCCGAATCGAAGGCGGCCCCAGGACGCTGCTGCCGCGCGGCGTTAAGCCCCCAAAGCACCGCCGCTATCGCCACGGTCAGGCAAGCAAACACCAGCAGCACCCCGATGGGGCGCTCGCCCTCTACAGGCTGTTGATGCCCTCGCTGATCGCATCCCATAGCTCTTTAACCTTGCCCTTAAATGCGACGATGGCGATAATCGCGATCACCACGAGCACGCCGACCAAGATGGCATACTCGGTGGTACCCTGTGCACTCTCCTCCTGCAGTAGCTCCTTGGCGCGTTGACGAACATGTGCCGCCCGGCAAAACGCCCAGCCCTGGACCTTGCCAGCAGCGTCAGTCATCGTGTTCATGTATTCCTCCCTACATCATCCCGCCTGCTCCCAGCAGCGGGCCCAATATGGACAGAAGCAACGCCGGCAAGATGAGCGTGCCGGTGGGAATCAGCAGCTTGACGGGCGCACGCTCGATCTCGCGCTCGACCGCAGCGCGATGAGCCGCACGGATCTCGCGACTTTGAGCGGCCAGCGTCTCGGCAAGTGGGGCACCCAGGGCGAGCGCCTGCCCCACCGTGATGGCAAAGGTCTCGAGCGCTCGCACGTCCAGGTCGCGCGCGGCGGCCAACAACTCGTCCTCACGCGTGCCCACGCCCACCTGCCACGCCATGCAGGCCCGCTCAAGGCGAAGACCCAGCACTGACCGGCGGTTGGCGCAGAAAATCTCAAGCGCCGCATCAAACGAAAGACCGGCCGAAAGACCCAAGCGCACAACATCGATCATCTCGGACACTTCGCCGAGCGACACTCGCGCCGGGCCGCCCACTCCAACCGCGCCCTTCACTCGCGCGGTCAGGGCATCGACCACTGAGCGACCCGCGGCAGCGACCAGCACCGCCTCGCGCTTGCAGGCCCCTGCGATCTTGCGTGCATCCGCCCGATCCAAACCCGTCGCGACAAATACACTCAGGGCGCACAGGCAAGCCGCAACTGCAACCGGGGCGCTCATAGCTCCACCCGCATAATGCGTCGGATAACCACCAGGGCAACGGCATTGAGGGCAAGACCCAGCACCACAGCGCCCACGCCGGCAGGCGTCGCAAGACCGCGACGAAAATCTGCCGAAAGCAGCGCCAACACCGCGCACATGCCCGCCGGCATCGCCGCGACCATATGCGCAGACATGCGAGCCTGCGACGTCTTGACATCCAGGCGGCGCTTGAGCTCAATGCGCTCCCCCACCATGCTCGACGCCTCGGACAGTAAGTCGGCAAGCGGAGCACCGGTGCGCTGAGACACCTTAAGCGCCAAGGTCACAAGCGAAAGGCCGGGAGCGTCGATGCGCACGAGCAAGTCATCGAGCGCGTCGGTCGCCGAGATACCGCAATCGATCGCCGCCGCCACCCGCAAAAACTCGGTATGCACCGGTTCTTGCGCATGAGCGCCCACAAAGCGCATGCCCTGGGCCAGCGAATGTCCCGAGGCAAGCGACATGGAAAGTGCGGTAAACGCCTCGGGCATTGCCTCTTCTGCATCGTGTTGCTCGCGCCGGCTCTCAAAGCCATCCCGAGCGGCGCCAGCGGCAATCGGAGCAACAAGTCCCAAGGCAAACCCGAGGGGCGATAACGACACCATCGTTAGTAAAACGCAGCAGACACCGCTCGATAGCAGTAGAAACGCCAAACGCCCCGAAGCATCTTCGATCACGAGGCCAAGGCGATGCGCCGGAGCCAGCGATGTCCACGAACGGGCGATCTTTTTCAGCAGATCGTTTTCCACCAGCTCACGCGGCAGCCTCTCTGCCACCGTCTCGAGCGCCTGACGCGCCAGCTCCGCCGGCGGCACCTGCGGCACACGAGGTTCCGCCCCGCACGCCGTCGCAACAGAAAACCCTGCCAAACCCCCTACGACGAGGGGCACAGCGACCTCCATTCGTCCACCTCCTCTTGTGTGAGCGTCCCCGACCGCAGGCCTTCTGCGATAAACGGCGGCTCGCGGTCAAGCGTCCAGGTGCGCTCGGCGGCATCGAAAGTCACATAGCGCTCGAGCTCTACGCCGCCCGACGCGGCGCGACGCACCCCCGAATACGAGGAGACGAAACGCCTGCCATCGGCGTGGCGCTCGGACATCACGATGCCGTCGAGCGCCATGGCAATCTGCTCCTCGATGAGCTCGCTCGGCAGATCGATGCCATAACGTGCAAGCAATGTCAGACGCACCACGGTCTCCTGTTCTGAACCCGCATGAAGTGTGGTGAGCGACCCGTCGTGGCCCGTGTTCATGGCCTGCAACATGTCGCAGCACTCGGCACCACGCACCTCGCCCACCACGATGCGGTCGGGGCGCATGCGCAGGGCATTAGTTACTAGGTCGCGAATCGTCACCGCACCCTCACCCTCAATTGAAGCCTCGCGCGCCTCTAGGCGCACCACGTGCGGATGATGCGCAAACTTGAGCTCGGCAGAGTCCTCGATCGTCACGATGCGCTCGCCGGTGGAAATCTCGCATGACAACGCGTTGAGCAGGGTGGTCTTACCAGATCCCGTGCCTCCCGCAACCGCCAGGTCCTGTCGCAGCGACACCGCGCACGACAGCAGCTGCGCATACCAAAGCGGCAGCGACCCCAGCCCCACAAGCTCGTCCAGTGAGCAGATGCGGTCCGAGAACTTTCGGATGGTGAGAATCGGTCCGTCAATCGCCACAGGCGGAATCACCGCGTTGACGCGATAGCCCGTTTTGAGGCGGGCGTTGACGATGGGGCTGCGTTCGTCGATACGGCGGCCAAGTGGCGAGATGATGCGGTCGATAAGCACACGGATCTGCTCATCATCCTCAAACGCATGCTCGATGGGGTACAAGACGCCACCACGTTCAAAGAAAGCCGAGCGGCAGCCGTTGATCATGATCTCGGTAACGGTGTCGTCCTCGATGAGCGGCTGCAACGGCCCCAAGCCCACCACGTCATCCAAAATCTCGTCGATGATGGTCTCGCGCTCGGGCGTCGCGAGATCGGTCGGTTCCTCAACATTGAGCGCCGCCTCCACCGCGGGACGCAATTCCGAGCGGGCAAGTGCCGGGTCGATATAGGCGCTGATACGCGCCACTTCGTCGTAACCCATGCGGTCCATCACGGCGCGCTTGGTGCGTCGTTTCACCGCGCGGCGACGCCCCGCATCTACAGGCGCTGCCGCCGCTGCAGCGCCGGCAGCCTTAATCCTCGTTTGCAGACTCATCGCTGATCACCCTCGCGCGACCAGGGAAGGCGGATACGCGGGCGCTCGGTACGCGTTGCACGGTCGGCGACCATATCGCTCCAAGGGCCGACGGCGCACCCCAGTTCCACGAGCATCTCGCGCGTAGCCTCGCGCACGCTGGTCGCAAAAGCGCTGGTCTGCCCCACTGCCTCGTCAGCGCGTCCAAACGCCATGAGCGCGGCGAGATCCTGCCCGCCATCGGCGATATGAATCTTGGAGCTCAACGCACAGGCAATCTCAAAGCGCATGGCGACGTCCTCGTCTGCCCCGCGCGCACCGAACCGGTTGAACACGGCGCTCATGCGCGTGCGCGGCACACCCACTCGACTTGCCAGTTCAATGACGCGCGACGCCGATGTCGCGGACGACACCGCCGCATCGCCAACGACCAGGCAGCGGTCGCTCGCCGCCACCGCAGCCGCCACGGCATCACCCCAAAAGACCGAGGTGTCGACAAAGACCACGTCGGATTCGCGACGCAGAACATCAAGCAGTAGCTCCACCGGACGTGCCATGAGCTCGGCTTGCTCGGGCGCCGCGACGGGACCCCAGAGCGTAACGCCCGGCGCCACGCGCATCGATGCGGCTACGATATCTGGCTCGGCGAGCGCGCCCGCCGCCGACGGCTCGATAAGTGCCGCCATATCGCGCGGAGCATCGACGCCTAACAAGTCGTAAAGGTTTCCAAACATCAGGTCCAGGTCGAGCACGGCGGCACGCAAGCCCAACAGCGACGATGTGTGTGCCATGGTGGCAACGATCGTCGACTTGCCGCAACCGCCCGAACCCGAAATGGCGCAGATGACCGGAGCTCGGTGCGGCGAAGCGGCAGCGTCTGCCGGCGGCATCGGAGGCGGCGGGGCGGGCGTCGGCGGCAGCGTCCCCGTCTCCCCCGCCGCAACCACACGCTGCGTCCAAGCCGGCATGGCAGCTTGTTCGGTCTGCGAGGCAGGCTCGTTCTGCACAATCTGCTCATGCTGCATCAGCGACAACTCGCCGCACCCGGCAAAGCCCTCAACTTCGTCGAGTTCATCCGCCAGATTCACGCCGTGCACGTATCCCAAATCTACAGCCGGGGAGTCGCCAGCATGCTGCGCCGGCCCTCCAGCGTCATCGTATACAAGGGGGTTCCGGGGGCGCCGACCATGCTCGGCTTCCGCTTTTCCATAATCATCAACACGCGGGCCTCTTGTAGCGCGAGGCGCCCCGGGTTCCCTATCAACAAAAGCATCGGGCTCAATCGTCATGCGCCGATCGGAATCAACCGCTCCCTCGCCCGCGCGCCCGTTGCCGCATATACTGTGCGCAGCGATGACCTCGGTCGCCCCTGCGCGAAACAGCCCCTCGATATCCGACGGATCGAGTGCTTCTATCAACACGACCACGCGACTCACGCGGCCTTCGGCCGTCAGGCGCGCAACAGTCTTGCGCACATCTTCGATATCAAACAGAGACGCCGCGATGATGGCAGCCCCGCGGCGCGACGGAAACGCCCGCGCCATGGAAATCAGCCCGTCCAGGTCACCCACGCGAAGCACCTGTGCACCCGCATCACGGCCCTCGACTTCCCGCTGCAACAGCCCGTAATCGCCGCACGCGCAGCACGCAAGCCAGATCGCCTTCATCACTCGTCGCCTCCGCTCTTTTTGCCGCGCGCCGTGGCGGGAATCGTCAAGCTGACCGTTCCCTTGCCCGAGGCTCCCAGCAGTTCCTTGACGTCTTCGGGGTCAGCCGCCAGCGTCACCCATTCGATCTTGCCCTCGCGCGTGGCACCGGAATTCTCACTGGTATCGATCACGTGCGCGCCGCACAGTCGATCGGTTACGCCATCTTTTTGCACGTACACGTCCACATAGCTGCCCACGCCCGTGGCACCGCCGACCGAGTGCTCGGCATCGACCGCCACCGAAACGGCGACCTTGCCCTTAGGCACCTCGAGCTTGTGGCTCTCGGCCTTGGTGTAGACATTGCAGATCACGGCGTTTTTGGGAATACGTGAAGTCGTCACGTCGCCGCGTACCTGGCGCAGCTCGGTCGCCGCGTCACGCGGCAGCAAACTCGTCAGCCATTCCTGGGTTATGACATTGGTCTCATCGAGGGTCTCGCCCACATCGATATCGCGCGCCGCGACGCATACCTCGACGCGATCGCCACCATACTTGGCCAAGGTCTCAGCCTGGACCTGTTCGGCTTGCGAGCGGATCGACGAGCCGTAAACCATGCAGAGCAGAGCAGCGAGCACGCCCGCGACCAGACTGATGGCGATGCGCTTGCTCTTGTTCACGGCCGCTCCTCTCATGGCAGTGCCGGGCGAATGCCCGTACCACCATTGTCTGGGCGGTCAGAGTGCAAAGCGGCGCAATCGCGATCTTGGTTTTCGATGTCAAACCAATCGCTAACCAAAAGCTGACCAGCCCGTCAAGCTCGTGGCAAGGTTTTGGTCAGCACGTCAGCAAACTGCATATTTCGAGGCTTTTCCGCAGCAAAAAAGCCGTCTCCCGAACAGTTGGGAGACAGCTGTCATAGGAAAAATCAATTACAGATGGACATCGGGATCGAGCATTTGAGCGCTCACGCGCATGGATGACGCCAAGTTTTGGAACGTTTCCAGACGCAGACTGTCGATCTGCCCGGCGTCCTCGGCCTCGCGAACGGCGCAACCCGGCTCATGGGTATGTGTGCAATCGCCAAACCGGCACGCGCGCGATGCCTCAACAATCTCGGGGAAGGCGCGCGCCAGACCCCGCTCGTGACCCACGAGCGGTAGGCTGCGCAGGCCCGGGGCATCGGCGATCACACCGGCGTCGCCCGGCAGCGCCACCATCACGCGCGCGACGGTAGTGTGACGGCCCTGGTCGTCGCGTTCGCGCACACCGCCGGTCGCCAACGTATCGTGGCCCAGCAGTGCATTGAGCAGCGTCGACTTGCCGGCACCCGACTCGCCCAGAATCATGGCGCAGCTCCCGGCAGGCACGCAGGCACGGACCTCGTCTAGGCCGCGGCCCTCGGCAGAGGACGTAACGATCACGCGCACGTCCGGACCCACCAGGCGGCGCACGCGGTCCAGATCGCGCTCGAGCTCCTCGGCATCGCAGCGGTCAGCTTTGGTGAGCACCACCACCGGCTCGGCATCGCAGTCGAGCGCCAACACCAGCGAGCGCGCCACGCGGTCGAGCAGCACCTCACCGGCACCGAGCGCCTGCACGATTAGCACGCTATCCACGTTGGAGCAGAGCACCTGGCGCTCTCCACGGGCACGGCCGCGCCAACGCTCAAAGCTCGTACGGCGCGGCAGAACGCACTCAATCACGCCCATATCGTGCCCGGGAGCGCGGCGCACCGCCACACGGTCGCCCACGGCGGGCAGCAGCACCTCGTCCTCGCCGCGCGACTTGGCAAACCCCACGGCATGCTCGGCACGAAAGGTGTCGTCGGCAGTGGCCACCAGCGGAAACCCGCGATCCAGGCGAATAACGGCACCCAGCTGCATCTGCTCGGGCTCCTCGGCATGTGCGCAGAAATCATCAAAGGCAGTCTGCTGGGCTTCATCGACCGGCAGGTCATCAAACGCCGGAACATCCTGCAGCGCGTCGAGCCCCGGTACGCTCGCCAACAACTCCTCGGCAGACACGGGCGCTTCGGTCGCGAGTTTCCGACGACGATCGCGCTTAGCCCGCGCCCCCGTCGTCTTTTTCTTCGCTTTAGCCTTAGCCTTGCCCACAGATGCCTCCCAGCACAAAACCACACAACTGAGCAGGTATTTTAAATCAAAAAGAGCTGGCCGGGCAAAGCCCGACCAGCTCACAAACTTTCCCTCAGCCCTTTTCATCCGCACGGGAGAAAAGCCAGCAAGGATACCGCAGGGCCCGCCCCGGGAGTGTTTTCTTCTGAGCGATCCCGCAGCGCGAAGCGCGAGGACCAGCGAAGAAGAAAACACGCAGGGGCGGGCCCGGACAGGTTAACTTACTCCTTCTCGACCGCGCGCATGATCGCCTTGTAGATCTCCATCAGCGGAATGATCAGGAAGGCAAGGCCCAGCGCGGCAAGAACGCCCTTGAGCTCAAGCGTCACGGGGCCAAAGAACATCTCGGCAAGCGTCGGCTGCACGGTCACGATCACCGTCAGCACCAGTGCCAGCGCGGCGGAAGCCCACAGCCACTTGTTCTGCTTCTTCATGGTGAACAGCGACGCACGACGGCTGCGCATATTGAAGCAGTGGAAAATCTCGACCATGTTGAGCGTGATGAACGCCATCATCACGCCTTCCTCGTCGGCATTGCCGGCGATCATATCGGCGATGTGGATGTAGCCCATGTCAAAGTACACGCCCACAAAGAAGCTCGCCAGCACCAGCACGGTGATGATTAGGCCCTGGACCACACAGTCCAGGCCCATATTGCCGGCAAAGACACCGTCCTTGGCGTTGCGCGGCTTGCGCTTCATGATGTCGCCCTCGGCGTCCTCCATGCCCAGCGCGAGCGCGGGGAAACAGTCGGTGACCAGGTTCACCCACAGCAGCTGCACCGGCTGGAAGATGGTAAAGCCGATGAGCGTGGCGATAAACACCGAGAAGACCTCGGCAAGGTTTGCCGAAAGCAGGAACTGGATGACCTTGCGGATGTTGTCGTAGATGCGGCGACCCTCTTCGCAAGCACCGATGATGGTGGCGAAGTTGTCGTCGGCAAGCACCATGTCGGCAACGTTCTTGGTGACGTCGGTACCGGTGATGCCCATGCCCACGCCGATGTCAGCACGCTTGATGGACGGGGCGTCGTTGACGCCATCGCCCGTCATGGCCACGATCTGGTCGCGCGACTTCCAGGCCTCGACGATGCGGGTCTTATGCTCGGGCTGGACGCGGGCGTACACGCCGTAGTCCTCGATGTGCGCGTCGAGCTCCTCGTCGCTCATGCGATCGAGGTCGGCACCGGTGATGGCATGGCTGCGATCGGTGACGATTCCCAGCTGCTTGGCGATGGCCACGGCGGTGTCGATATGGTCACCCGTGATCATGACGGTGCGAATACCGGCATCGTGGGCCTCGCGGATGGCGTCGGCGACCTCGGGGCGGACCGGGTCAATCATGCCGGACAGGCCGCAGAAGACCAGGTCGTGCTCGAGCGCGGTGGGGCTGCAGTCGCTCGGGACCTCGGTGTAGGTGCGGCTTGCCAGCGCCAGTACGCGCAGGGCCTCGTCGGCCATGGCCTTGTTGGCGGCCACGAGCTCGGCGCGACGCTCCTCGGTCAGGGGGACAACCTTATCGCCCTCGTAGATATGGGTGCACAGGCCGATCACCACGTCGGGCGCGCCCTTGGTGTACTGCTCATACTCGCCGTCCAGGGTCTCGACGACCACGGACATCATCTTGCGGCCCGAGTCGAACGGGGCCTCGCCCACGCGCGGGTGCTCAGCGGTCAGGCCGGTGAGCCCCGCCTTGCCGGCGTCGTTGACGAGCGCGCACTCAGTCGGCTCGCCCACGGCCTCGCCCAGGTCCTCGTCCCACTGGGCATCGGAACACAGTGCCATGCCGGCCAGGAACTTCTCCTTAGGCGCGGCGAGCTCGTGCTTGACGACGGTCATCTTGTTTTGGGTAAGGGTACCGGTCTTGTCGGAGCAGATGGTCTGCGTGCAGCCGAGAGTCTCGACGGCAGAGAGCTTACGGATAATCGCTTGGCGCTTGGCCATTTTGGTCACGCCGAGCGAAAGCACGATGGTCACAACGGCGACCAGGCCCTCGGGGATGGCGGCGACAGCAAGCGAGACAGCGACCATAAAGGTATCGAGCAAGGCTGTCGGGTCGGTGAGGACGTTGCCCACGCCGTGACGGATGATGTTGACGCCAAAGATGACGACGCAGATGACGATAACCATGATGGTGAGGATGCGGCTGAGCTCGGCAAGCTTCACCTGCAGCGGCGTGAGCTCTTCCTTGGCCTCGGCCAGGGCGCCGGCGATCTTGCCCATCTCGGTGTTCATACCGGTGCCGACCACGACGGCGCGACCGCGGCCGTATACCACGGTGGAACCCATGTAGCACATGTTCTTGCGGTCGCCGAGCGGCACGTCGTCGGTGCCGGCGGCGAGCTCGATCACGTTGGCATGCTTCTCGACGGGCACGGACTCGCCGGTAAGGGCGGCCTCCTCGATCTTCATCGTGGCGCTCTCGAGCACGCGGCAGTCGGCCGGGACGGAGTCGCCCGCCTCGAGCATGATCACATCGCCGGGCACGAGCTCGGCGCTCGGCAGGTGCACGAGCTTGCCGTCGCGCAGCACCTTGGACTGCGCGGCGCTCATCTCCTGCAATGCCTCGAGAGCTTCCTCGCTCTTGGCCTCCTGAACCACGCCCAGCACCGAGTTGACGATAACGACGAACATGATGATGGCGACGTCGGCAAAGTCCGCCTCACCCTTGACCATGCCCGTGAGTGCACTGATGACGGCGGCAACGATCAGCATGATGACCATGGGGTCGGCCATCTGCTCAAAGAAGCGCTTCCACAACGGCGTCTTCTCGGCTTCCTCAAGCTTGTTAGGGCCTGTCTTGGCGAGGCGCGACGACGCCTCGTCGTTGCTCAGGCCGAGGTTCTCATCGACACCTTGGTCGCTGAGTACCTCCGCCGCGGCGGACAGGTATTCCTTTTGCATATAGAGTCCCCTCCTGGGATTCGGGCCACTCAGCAGATTGATGCCCGATCATAATTCCCAGGAGAAGGGCAAGGGCTCATCAAGGCTGCCGTGCTGAGCGGCAGTTGATAGTGGAGCTATGGTACCCCAAAGCGGCGCGTCTAGCCAAAACATTCCAATTGGAAACACGGCTCGAGTGCAACGATGCAGACCGTGTGATGCTCAACATTGATAAAACGTTTTTTCTTCGGTGCATCATCAAACTGAAATATCGCCCAGATAGCAGCGGTTAGAACGGTTGGTAAAGTTTTTGCATATACCGTTTTTACCGCAAAAAATGAACTTCTAATTCGGCATACGGTCGATTTTTTGGGGTATTCGGTCGGCATTTCGTTATAATCATCTCAGTTTTATTTCTTATGGTTTATCTATCAGCGCAAGACGATGTCAGATGGAGGTCTGAATGTACAAGCGCACCAAGATTGTATGCACCATGGGTCCCGCCTGCGATAGCGACGAGACCATCCGCGAGATGATCAAGGCGGGCATGAACGTCGCCCGTTTTAACTTCTCGCACGGATCCTACGACGAGCACCACGGTCGCATCGAGCGCGTCCGTCGTATTTCCAAGGAGCTCGGTCTGCCCGTCGGCATCCTGCTCGACACCAAGGGCCCCGAGGTCCGCACCGGCCTTCTGGTCGATGGCAAGAAGGTTGCCGTCAAGACCGGCGATAAGATCGTCGTCACCGCTCAGCCCACGTCCGAGGATTTCCACGGCACCGCTGAGCACATCTCCCTCGACTACCTGGCTCTGCCCTCCGAGGTCGAGAAGGGCTCCCTTATCCTGATCGACGACGGCCTGGTTGCCCTCGAGGTCGAGTCCGTCGACGGCCAGGACATGACCTGCGTCGTTAAGAACGACGGCCTGATCGGCGAGCGCAAGGGCGTCAACATGCCCAACGTCAACATCTCGCTGCCCGCCATCACCGAGCGCGATCGTCAGGACATCCTCTTTGGCCTGACCGAGAACATCGACTACATCGCCGCTTCCTTCATCCGTGACGGCGAGTCCGTCCGCGGCATTCGCAAGCTTTGCCGCGAGAACGGCGGCGAGCACGTGACGATCTTCCCGAAGATCGAGTGCGCCCTGGGCGTCGAGAACTTCGACGAGATCCTCGAGGCTTCCGACGGCATCATGGTCGCCCGTGGCGACCTGGGCATCGAGATCAAGCCCGAGCTCGTTCCGCACATCCAGAAGGAGATCATCGCCAAGTGCAACGCGGCCTACAAGCCCGTCATCACCGCTACGCAGATGCTCGACTCCATGCAGCAGAACCCGCGCCCGACGCGCGCCGAGGTTGCCGACGTTGCTAACGCCATTTACGACGGCACCGACGCCGTTATGCTTTCCGGCGAGTCCGCTGCCGGCAAGTACCCGGTCGAGGCCGTCAAGATGCAGGCCAGCATCGCTCTCGAGACCGAGAAGTACCTCCCGGCCCACGCTCCGCTCGAGGTTCCGGCCGATGCTCACGGCACCCGTGTCGTCAACAACGTTGTGGGTATGTCCGCTGTGAACATGGCCACCACCGTTGGCGCCAAGTGCATCACCGTGCCGACGACCACCGGTCGTACCGCTCGCCTGATCTCGCACTTCCGTCCCAACATGCCGATCTGCGCGTTCTCCCGCCACGAGTGGGCCGTCCAGCAGATGATCATGTACTGGGGCGTTATCCCGCACCAGGCCGAGATTACCCAGGGCACCGTCAACGGCACGATCGTCAAGGCGATCGAGACCGCTAAGGAGCTCGGCTACGTCAAGACTGGCGATTTGACCGTCGCTACCGCCGGCGATCCCCGTATGAGCGTCCAGCTCGAGGACAAGGTTTCCTCGACCAACGTCGCTTACGTCGCTCAGGTGCGCTAAATCGCACTTGCAAGCAGATTTGCATTGCAAAGGGGCCCGGAAGGCTTCGCCTTCCGGGCCCCTTTTCTGTGCCATTGCCGGCACGCGGCAAAATACGCACTCATTTCTTTACCAAAAGTGCGAAATCCACCCTTCGAGGCCCAAAAAATAAAGTCCCAAGCGCTAAAAGTGTTCGCCCGGTGGCAAACCCGCACCTTGACCGACGCTGCTAAATCGTTTTAGCAAGAGTCAGATCGACCTGGTTTTCGGAAGTGCGGGGAAAAATTGCTTACCCCCGAGCACAAGCCCTTTTATTTCAACAAAACCCCTGATAAAGTTGGCTCAAATACCGCTTGTGCTTTGCCTGTTTGTCTTTTTCCCCGCACTTCCGAAACCGATAGCCTTTCTAGCCCAAACAACGCTCGAACGATCGGATTGCCATGTCATTTCTCGCTTGCGGACCCACAGCTTTTCAGTACTATCGCATCCCGCCCCAGATACTAGGACTCTATCCGGCAATCCTGCCGCCCGACCATGACCATCGCTTGGTGCATTACTCAAAACAACCAGTATTTAAAGACTTGCTCGGCACACCAGTTTGGAGATTCGTGGGCGAAAGAAAACAGCGCGCGAACGGAAAGCTATTTCATAGCCGTCTGCTAACCCAAGAGCCGCCTCCTGGGTCGTTTAGGCAGACTGAGCATGGGTTTGATGTCACGTCCCCGGAGTTCACACTGCTCAACCTTGCTACGCAGGTCTCGCGCAACCAGTTACTCATGGCTTGCTACGAGATGTGCGGCTCCTTTGCAGTGTTCACGCCTTGTAAACGGGCGCAGCAGCAGCTCGATGAAGCAATTTCGCTTAAGCTCATTCCGCCCGACTGTGGTTGGAAACGCGTTGTCGACACCAAGGGCAATGACACCAACCTGTGGAAGCGCCCACCGCTCCTCAGCGCAGCGGATATCGCCGCGTTCGCCAAGCAGGCCGCAGGCCTGCGCGGCGTTAAACAACTGCGCTGGGCAGCCGAGCACATGACGGGGCAGACCGCCTCACCCTTCGAAGTACAGACCTCCATGCTTGTCTCGCTCCCCCGCGACGAGGGCGGCATGGGCATCAACATCGCAAACAACGTGCGCATCCCACTCAGCGACGCCGCACGCTCACTGTATGACAAAACCTGCTGCTACACCGATATCCTCATAGAGAGCAACATCGACAGCATGGGCGTCATTTTGGAATGCCAAGGCCGCTCCGCCCATGACAGCGAAGCCGCAAGTCTCTCCGATGCCGAGCGCACCACCGCCCTCACAAGCATGGGCTATGACGTTATCCAGATAACCTATGAGCAAATCAAGGACACGAAGAGCTTTAACAACATCGCCGAGCTCATTCATAAAAAGGCGGGGCTCCCCTACATCCCAAAGACCGATCAGGAACGCACCGCCGCAGAAACCCTGCGACGGGAGCTGTTGGTCAATTGGGGTGAACTGTTCACCGTCAAGCCGGCCGGCTAGCAGCTAGCGATCAGAGGGGCTGCGGGGACGTCAGAAGCGGCAACGCGAGCCGCAAATCCCGCCTCGGTTAGCTCGATGACCTCGGTAAACGTCGCGTCGAAGAATTCCTCGGTCAGCAGGCGGTATGGCGGATGGTCGGGATCGCCGGGGTTTTCGCGTACAATCTCGTGCATGACGCCGATGGTCTTGAGCACATACTCTTTATGGATGGGATACTGCCCAAAACGCGTCGCAGCGGTATACAGGCGATCGGTCGCACGCGGAATCGAAACAATGCCGAGCGTCTTGCCAAACCAGTCAAAGTCGCCTTGCTTTTTAATGCGGAACTCCTCGCACGGCTTGCCGCCGTGCGCCTCCAGGTACTGATTCACGCGCGTATTCCATACGGTATCGGCCACCAGATGCGACCAGACACCCAATGTCAAATCGAGCAACGACTGCGCCACGTCCTCGGACGCAAGCGAGAACTCACGAGCGCCGGGACCGACAACCGGCTCGGCATCCCTGTAGCGCTGGGGATAGTGCACGCGATTCAGTCGCTCGCGCTCCTCGACAATCGAGGTAGCCGCGGCTGGCGCACCGGTGGGCGAACTTTTAAGCAACGGTGCCACATAGGTATCCCAGAACTCATGCTCACGAGGCTTAGGGATAGGCTCGGGCTTTGCAAAGTGCGTAATGCGGTACGGGATGGGATCGGCGATGCCAGGGACCATATAGCCCACGAAGATATCCGGAACCACGCAGCCAAACAAAAAGGCATTGCGGTCGCGCACGCTATTGGCAAGTGCACCGGTGCGCTCCAGCAAACGCTCCGTCTGAGCGATATGAATGTTCCAACTTGGCATAGCCACCCCCATAAAAAACCTGGATAACTATACCATCACGGCAAAGCCGCGCGGGCGGCTACGCACGCTCTACGCAGCAACTAGTCCGTAGTACCGCTTTCGGTTCCATACGACGGCGAAGGCGCCTCGACCACATGGTGATATCGATCGATATAGATTGCACGGGCACCCAGGCGTCGCACCAAATCCTGGTGATGCGTGCTCATCAAGACCGTCTTACCCGCCGCGACGTAGGCCAGCAAGAAGTTGACCACGATGTCGCATGAATCCTCGTCGAGCCCATTGGTGGGCTCATCGAGCACTAGGATATCGGGGTTCATCGATACAACTGCCGCCAGCGCCACACGCTTCTTTTGCCCGCCCGAGAGCTGATAGGGAGAGGCGTCGGCAAGGTCGGCAACCTGGAACAGCCCCATGGCATCGCGCACGCGGCGCTCGAGCTCGTCTGCCGGCAGCCCCATCTGCGCGGGACCAAAAGCAACTTCCTCGCCCACCGTGGCGCAGAACAGCTGGGCATCGGCGTTTTGGAACACGAAGCCCACGCGCTGGTGGAACTTCTGAGCAGCAGCAGAATCCTTCAGATACGCCGCATCGACCACGTGCCCGTCAAACAGGTATGCCCCTGCGTCCGCGAGTTCAAGGCCGTTAATAAGACGCATAATCGTCGTCTTGCCGCAGCCGTTGGGACCGAGCAGGGCAACGAGTTCACCACGATCGACCTGCAGCGACACGCCATCGACAACCGTATGCCCCGCATAGGAGAACACCACGTCGCGCAGCTCGATGAGCGGAACGACCTCGGCGCCGCCCACACCGTTCGTGCCCGCCGCACTATTCATATCGATCGTCAAAACGTCGCCCTTCCCCATTTGCATCCCCAGTCGGAACCAGCAGCGCCTACAGCACGGCGCACAACACTGTCAGCAGCGCCACGCCGGCCGCATAGGCCGCATCGCGCCAGCCAAACCTGGCGCGCGCGGGAGCCGGATACGCACCGGCAAAGCCGCGGCAAAGCATAGCCTCGTCCATCGCGCGGCTGCATTTCATCGCCTTGATAAAGGTCATGCCCATGATACCCGCGATCGAATCGGTACGCGAAAATCCCTCGGGCGCACGGCCAACGCTGCGCAGCATGACCGATTCGCACAGATCGTGCGCCGTACGACCCAGCACCTCGATGTGCTTGAGCGCCATATCAAACGTAAAGATAACTTCGTCGGGTAGATGCAGCATCTTGAGCGCCGCCGACATGCGGCTCCACGTGAGGGTCCACGAAGCGCCCAGCACCAGCGACACATTAATGAAGGTCTTGAGCGCAATCTTGAGCATGGCGCCCGTAGCGGAAGCACCCAGCAGCAGGGCAGGCAGCGCCAAAACCACTGCGAGCCCCGCGGCGCCAAGCGCCGGCACAAAGGTCGCGCGCAGCCCGCGTATGGGACGCACGGCAACGAGCACCAGCGCAATGGCCGCCATCAACATGAGGTACAGCGGGCTTTGTGTCAGGCACACGCACAGGACGCAAACGAATATCCCCACCAGGCGCACCGGAGCCGAAACGCAAGAAAGGGCGCGGTCGACCATCGACCCGCCCTCGTGCGCGCCTCCACCCAGGCGAACCCGCTCAAGCAGGCTCGCCAGGTGCAGGACGTTCTTTTGCATCACGCGATGACGAGCGCCCGTGGGCTCGTATCGCTCCTCGGCCGCAAGCCAGCTAGGCAGCTCGACCATCGCCATGGGCTCCGCTTTCCTTGACCGTCAGCGAGATCAGACGGAATGCGATGGTGAGCACCGCCACGCCAATCACGCCGGACAAGATATACATGGCAGCCTGACCGGCAAAGCCGAGACCCTGCTCCTCGGAATAGGCCTGCAGGTAATCACCCGTAGGCAGAGCGTCGGCAAAGGTCGGGGTGTCGAGACCGACCGAAGCCTGCAAGCTGTCGTCGCCAGCCTCCTGAACAGCGGTCGCGGCGCCCTCGGCATCCCACTCGCCCCAGGCGTCACCAGTAGCGAGCAAGCCCAGCGGCGTGGCAACGACAAGTACGGCAACCAGGATAAGCGTGGGAACCAGCGAGGGCTTTTTGGCGGCAGCGCCATCGGCAGCAAGCTGGCCGTCAACGGCCTCGGGCCCGACGATGATGCTCGGCGCCGTCTTCTTAATGAATGCGTAGATCGCGGCAGTCGCCACGCCCTCGACCACACCGGCCACCAGCATATGCGGGATCATCATGGCGGGAATGGCAATCGACAGCGGGAAGGGGCAGTACAGCGGGGCGCCGGACGCGTTGGTGAAGAGCATAGGCTGAATACCAAACTCGATGGCCGCGCACAGGGCCGCCAGGCACAGACCGACCCAGCCGCTCACGATGGCAGAAACCGAGGTGCCCCAGCTCTTGTCGTGCAAACGGCTGTTGAGCGCACGGAACACGATAGCAGCGGCAAACGGCAGCACGAAAGCCATGTTAAAGCAGTTAGCGCCAAAGGACAGGATGCCGCCGTCGCCAAACAGCAGCGCTTGCAGCGCCAGCGCGACCGAAACCGCGATAGCCGCGGCCTCGGGGCCCAGCAGCAGCGCGATGAGTGCGCCACCAACGGCGTGGCCAGTGGTGCCGCCGGGCAGCGGCACGTTGAACATCATAAGCAAGAAGGAAAATGCGGCGCAGATGCCCAGGAAAGCCATGTGCTCGCGATCGAGCGTGGCGCGCACCTTCTTGATACAGTGAGCCCAGACGGGCACCATCGCCACCGCCATGACGGCATCGGTCTGCGGGGACAGATAATTATCTGGAATGTGCATGTACGCCTCCCGGTTATCGGCGCACGGAATTGCAACGCCGCTTGAATCACCTTTCCAGTGTTACGTAATGTCAGATTCGTAACACGCCGCGGGCTATCATAGCAAAACGGCGCACTGCCGACAAAGCAGCACGCCGTTATGTAATGCGCGTGTCATATATGCAGGCTCAACGGTGCCTTATACCGAAAACAGCAGTCACGTAGGACTCGGCAGCAGCCACCGCTGACCCATACCCCAGCGCAGGACCTAGCCGCGGACCTCGCCGTTTACGCCCTTGCACACCTTGGTGACGATCTTCTGGTGCGCTTTTTCGACCTCTTCGCTGGTGAGCGTATGGTCGTCGGAGCGATACGTAAGCGCAAAGGCCATGGACTTCTTGCCCACGCCCACACGGACCGGATCGCGGTAGACGTCGAACAGGCGCACGCCCTCGAGCAGTTTGCCGCCGGCGCTGGTAATGCGGCGCTCAAGATCCTCGCAGGTCACGGTGTTGTCGACTACGATAGCAAGGTCGTGCTCAACAGCCGGGTACTGCGAGAACTCGCGGTAGTTCTCCTGGTTGCGGGCGCCCTTGATCAGCTTGTCCAGATCGAGCTCAAAGGCAACGACGACCTCGTCGATGCCCATAGCCTCGCGCGCCTCGGGGTGAATCTCGCCGACCCAGCCCAGCACGGTGCCGCCGGACAGAACCTCGGCCGCACGACCCGGCTGCAAGAAAGCGTAGCCCTCGCCCTCGACGGGACGGAAGCGAACCTTCTCGATGCGCAGCTGGGCGAGCAGCTCCTCGACAATGCCCTTGCCAAAGAAGAAACGCAGCTTGCGGTACTTCATGCTCCAAGACTGCTCGCTCCACTGACCCGAGAGCACGCCCGCCACGGACTTGGTCTCCTTGGGCAGGCTGGCGTTCTCGCGGCCGTGGAACAGGCTACCGACCTCGTACAGGTGCACGTTGGGCGTGCCGTGGGCCTCGTTATAGGCCACAGACTGCAGCAGGCCCGGCAGCAGCGAGCGGCGCATCTCGGTCTGCTCGGCCACCAGCGGGTTCATGAGCACCACGGGGCAGCCGCGGCCCTCGGTGGACATGCCGATCTTCTCCAGGTCGCCCGGAGCGGCAAAGCCAAAGGTCGTGGTCTCGTTGAGGCCGCAGGCGCGCAGGATCTCGCCGACCTTGCGGGTAAGCTTCTGCTCGCGCGTCAGACCGCCGATGTGGTTCTTGGCAGCCGGGATGGTCGCCGTGACGCGACCCATGCCCCACAGGCGCAGGACCTCCTCGATCAGGTCAATCTCGCGCGGCAGGTCGGGACGGAAGCTCGGCGGGGTGACCATAAAGTCCTCGCCGTCGCGCTCGACGGTGCAGCCCAGGCGGGTGAGCGAACGCTCGATAAAATCAGGCTCGATGTCGGCACCGCAGATGGCATGCACGCGGACCAGGCGCAGCTTAATGCTGTCGATGGTCTTGGGCGCGGGGAACACATCCACGTAGCCGGGAGCAACCTCGCCGCCGGCGATCTCCTCGATGAGCGCGCAGGTGACGTTGGCGACGTCCACGCAGCCGGTCTCATCGACCTGGCGCTCAAAGCGGATGGAGGCGTCGGAGATCAGCGAAAGGTCGCGGCTGGTGTGCGAGGTGCGGCCGGCGTTGAAGCAGGCACTCTCGACCATCACGTCAACGGTATCGTCCTCGATCTCGGAATCCATGCCACCCATAACGCCGGCCAACGCCACGGGGCGCTCGCCGTCGGTGATGAGGCCCATACCGGCGTCGAGCACGCGCTCCTCGCCGTCGAGCGTCGTGAACTTCTCGTCCTGCTGGGCGGCACGAACCACCACACGACGGTGGCCATCGCGCTCGGCAAAGGTGTCCAGGTCAAAGGCGTGCAGCGGCTGACCGGTGAGCATCATCACGTAGTTGGTGATGTCGACGATGTTGTTGTGCGGGCGCACGCCCAGGGCGTTGAGGCGCTTGGCCATCCAGTCTGGCGACGGGCCGACCTTGACGTTGCGCACGATGCGGGCAACGTAGCGGTCGCACAGGCCCTCGTCGGCGATCTCGACGGAAAGCTCGTCGTCGGTCGCGCGGCCGGTCTCGACCTTGATGGCGGGCAGCTCAACGTGGAAATCGCGGTCGAAGATGGCGCCGGTCTCGCGGGCCATGCCGATCATGGACAGGCAGTCGGGACGGTTGGGCGTGATCTCACAGTCGAGCACGGTGTCGCTCGAGCCCACGTACTCGGCAAACGGCATGCCGCAGGGCGTATCCTCGGGCAGGATCATGATGCCGGAGTGGTCGCCACCCAGGCCGAGCTCGCGCGCGGAGCAGTTCATGCCCATGGACACGACGCCGCGAAGCTTGCTCTTCTTGATCTTAACGTCGCCGGGAAGCACGGCGCCAATCATGGCCGTGACGATGTGGTCGCCGGCCTCGAAGTTCTGCGCGCCGCAGACGATCTGCAGCGGAGCGGGATTGCCGTCGGCGTCGAGATTCTTGTCGCCCACATCGACCGAGCACACATACATGTGGTCGCTATCGGGGTGCGGGATCTTGGTGAGCACCTTGGCGGTCACCACGTGGTCGAAGGACTCGCCCACGGTGTCGATCGCCTCGACCTCGGTGCCGGTACGGATATATTCGTCCGAAAGGGTCTTGGGATCCTCCGGAATATCGATCATGGTCTTGAGCCAGTCGTAAGAAACGCGCATGTAGCTCTCCTAGTTCTTAATCTCCGCATAGGGAGGAATATCAAATGAAGACGTTCGCCTTAGGGTTGTCCAGGTGCCCCAGGTTGGCGTGAAAGAGGAGCGACGCGTACTAAAGGTACGCGAGCGACGGTTTGAACGCCAAGATGGGGTGCCTGGGCAAGCCTAAAATTGGTTCAGGAAGCGCATATCACCTGTCATCAACGTGCGCAGGTCGGGCAGGTCGTAGCGCAGTGCCGCGACGCGCTCGGCGCCAATACCAAAGGCGAAGCCGGTGTACTTCTCGGGGTCGATGCCGCAGTTGATCAGGACGTTGGGGTCGACCATGCCGCAGCCCAGGATCTCGATCCAGCCGCTGTGCTTGCAGAAGTTGCAGCCCTTGCCGCCGCACACGTGGCAGCTCACGTCCACCTCGCAGGAAGGCTCGGTGAAGGGGAAGAAGTGCGGGCGATAGCGCGTCTTGCGATCCTCGCCAAACATGCACTTAACAAAGTAGTCGAGCGTGCCCTTAAGATCGCCAAAGGTGATACCCTCGTCGACGACCAGGCCCTCGATCTGGTTGAACTGCGGCAGGTGGCAGGCGTCGGCCGTGTCGGGACGGTAGACGGTGCCCGGGCAGATCATGTAGATGGGCGGCTTCTGCGACTCCATGGTGTGGATCTGCACGCCCGAGGTCTGGGTGCGCAGCAGCACGTCGGACTCGCCGTGAGCGTGAGCCTCGGGATGCGCGACGCTGCCGGGGTTGTTGTCGACCACATAGAACGTGTCGCGAGCCGAGCGGCTCGGGTGATCCATGGGCGCGTTGAGCGCGGTGAAGTTGTAGTAGGAGGTATCGACCATGGGGCCGGACTCGACGGTGTAGCCGATGCCGCAGAAGATGTCCTCGGCCTCCTCGATGATCTGCTTGATCAGGTGCTGGTGACCGATCTGCGGACGGATGCCCGGCAGCGTGATGTCGACGGCCTCGTGCTCGAGTGCGTGCTTGAGGGCGGCGGCCTTCATCTCGGTGGTGCGCTCGTCGAGCATGCCCTCGATCAGCTGGCGCATCTCGTTGGCGCGTTTGCCCATCATGGGACGATCCTCGGGAGCGAGCTTGCCCATCATGCGCATCAGGCCGGTGATACGGCCCTTGCGGCCGAGCAGCTCAACGCGCGCGGCCTCGAGCTTGGCGGCGTCGTCAGCGCTAGTGACGAGCTCCTTGGCCTCTTCCTCGAGTTTGACCAGATCATCAATCAGACTCATGTCTTCCCTTTCGTCTCTCGCACATCCGCGCTCCGGGACGGCTGACGCCGCCCGATGTTGCGGATGCGCGGCCCGGTTCGGTAACAAAAAAACCGCCCTCGGGCATGTACATTGCCCAAGGACGGTTGAATTCCGCGGTACCACCTTGTTTGACCCGGCGGATGTCTGGCCCGCCGCGCCCACTCTGTGCCTCTTGTCGCGAGGCTCACGGCTTCCCTACTGGGACTTTGCTGCCACTGGCCGCGTGCCCGTTGAGGTCGCTGCTCGGGAGTGAACGCTTGGCCCTTGCCACCGCAGGAAGGCTTGCAGCCCATGACCTTCCCTCTCTTGCCGGCGACGCGGCGGGCAAAACCCTCTCCGTCAACGCATTGGGCTATAGGATAACACATTTCGCGAGCGCATCGCCGCGTTCCGTTTTGTTCGCGCTGGGTACAAGGCAGGTAGCTGTGCAAATTGGCCGCGCACCCGCCTGCGGCGCTCGACCTGCGAGATTAAGGATACGGTATGGGAAAGAAACTCGATAAGAAGGCCAAGGCCGCCGTGGCAAAGGCCGCCAAGGGCGTCAAGGCTGCTAAAGTCGACAAGGCCGTCAAAAAGTTCCGCAAACTCGAGGGCAAGCTGTGGACTCGCGAGTACCTGCTCAAGATTGCCGAGTTCGATGGAGCGACGATTGCTCCTGCCAACGGTGCTGCCGCCCGTGCCGACGCCATGGGCACGCTTGCCGGCGAGCATCACAAGCTACTGACCAGCGAGAAGTCCGTTGAGCTCGTACGCTCGTTAGCGCGCGAGACGGTTGCAGGCGGACACGTAGACGACCCGCAGCTGCTTGACGAGATCCGCGTGCTCGGCCGCGACCAGCGCGAGGCAAGCGTTATTCCTACCGAGGAGGCCGAGGCCTGGACCAGGCTCACCTGCGAGGCCGATGCCGTGTGGCACAAGGCCAAGACGGCCAACGACTGGGCGAGTTTTGAGCCCTATGTGGATAAAATCGTCGCCCAACTTAAGCATCAGGCCGAACTCATGGACCCCAAGCGCGACCCATACGACGTTTGGCTCGACCAGTACGAGCGCGGCCTTTCTGCCGAGAGCTTCGATGCGTTTTGCGATGAGGTCAAGGCGACGGTCGTGCCGCTCGTGCACGCTATCGGCGAGCGCGGCCAGCAGCCCGCTGCCGACTTTTTGCACGCCCGCGTGCCCGAGGCCGCCCAGCGCGCCATGAGCTTCGACCTTATGAAGCTCGTCGGCCTGAACCTGAACGACACCACGCTTGCCTTTACCGAGCACCCGTTTAGCGAGGGCTTTGCCGTGGGTGACGCGCGCATCGCGACACACATCTACGAGGACGATTGCATCTCCAACGTCTACAGCATCATCCACGAAGCGGGACACGCCATGTACGAGCTGGGCGTCAATCCCGCCTATGCGCGCACCTGTCTTGAGGGCGGCACCTCCATGGGCATCCACGAGAGCCAGAGCCGCTTTTTCGAGAACACCGTGGGTCGCAGCCGCGCCTTTATGGGACCGCTGCTCGAGGTGCTGCGCCGCCACGCACCCGAGGTCTACGGCGACGTCGACGAGGACACGCTCTACCACGCCGTGAACATCGCGCAGCCTTCGCTGATCCGCACCGAGGCCGACGAGCTCACCTATCCGCTGCACGTTATGGTGCGCTACGAGATCGAGCGCATGCTGTTTGCCGGCGAGGCCACAGCCAAGGATATCCCCGCGCTTTGGAATCGCTTTATGAACGAGTACCTGGGCATCCCCGTCCCCGACGACACGCACGGCTGCCTGCAGGATACGCACTGGAGCGGCGGCTCGTTTGGCTACTTCCCCACGTATGCGCTGGGTAGCGCCTACGATGCCATGTTTGTGCCGGCCATGTGCCGCGACGGCGTCGACCTCACCGGTGCCTGCGCGAGCGGCGATCTGGCGCCCGTCCGTGCCTGGCTGGGTGAGCACATTTGGCAGTGGGGCCGCGCCAAAGACGCACCGGAGCTCATCAAGGGCGCCTGCGGCATGGACTTTGACGCCCGTTACTACTGCAGCTACCTGCAGGACAAGTTCACCACGCTCTACGAGCTGTAAGGCATAACCGACACGCCAACGCAAAGGGGACGCCGCGGAACCAATCCGCAGCGTCCCCTTTCCACCTAGTCGTTTAAGAACGTCCCCAATGACTACCTTACAGAGCTTCCAGCGCGGCGGCGATGCGCTTCATGGCGGCATCGGCGGATGCTTGGTCGGGCGCCTCGGCCAGCACGCGGATAACCGACTCGGTTCCGCTCTTGCGTACGAGCACGCGGCCCTCGCCCGCCAGCGACGCCTCGGCCTCGGCGATGGCGTTCTGCACGCCCATGTTCTCGAGCGCGGCGTCCTTGTCCGCCACGTGCACGGCCACCTGCGCCTGCGGCAGCAGCTTGCACGGAGCCGTGAGCTGCGAGAGCGTCTCACGCTCGGCACGAATCACTTCCATCACGCGCAGCGAGGTCATAATGCCGTCGCCCGTGCGCTCGATATCGCCAAAGATCGTATGGCCCGTCTGCTCGCCGCCCAGGCTGTAGCCGCCCTCGCGCATCTTGGCATACACGTGACGGTCGCCCACGCCGCTGGTCACGGCGCTCAGACCGGCAAGCTCCAACGACTTGATCAGGCCAAAGTTGCTGGCAATCGTCGGCACCACGGTACCGCCCGAAAGGCGACCGTGTTTGTTCAGATACACGCCGCACACGTACAGGATCTGGTCGCCGTCTACCACGCGACCGCGCTCATCCACGGCCAGGCAGCGGTCGGCATCGCCATCGTAGGCAAAACCCACGTCCAGGCCCTGCTCCACCACATGGCGCTGCAGGCGTTCCATATGCGTGGAGCCGCAATCGACGTTGATGTTAAAACCATCGGGCGCGGCATTGATCACGCGCACGTCGGCACCGAGCGCGTCAAACACCGGCTTGGCCACCGAGGAAGCCGAGCCGTTGGCGCAGTCGATACCGATCTTGACGCCCTGCAGCGAAAAGTTCGCACTTGCAATGAGCGAAGCAATGTAGCGGTTGCGGCCCTGCATGTAGTCCACCGTGGCACCGATGTGGTTGCCCGTGGCCAGCGGAACTTCGCTCTTGCCATCGATGTAGTCCTCGATGAGCTCCAGCACGTCCTCGTCCATCTTAAAGCCGTCGCTGTTGACGAGCTTAATGCCGTTATCGCAAAACGGGTTGTGGCTCGCGCTGATCATGATGCCGCAATCGAAGCAGCCTTCCACAGTCTGATGCGCTACGCCCGGCGTGGGGATCACGTGCAGCATATAGGCGTCCGCACCGCTCGCGACCAGGCCGCTCACCAGCGCCGCCTCAAACATATAACTCGAGCGACGCGTGTCCTTGCCCACGATAACGCGCGCCTTAGCACTGCGGTTGGCGCCGTAATACCAGCCCACAAAACGGCCAATCTTATAAGCGTGCTCTACCGTCAGCCCAACGTTGGCCCCACCGCGAAAGCCGTCGGTGCCAAAGTACTTCATGCGCTCTCCTTACAAAATAGGGGCGAACAGATTGCCTGTCCGCCCCAAAATGGTACTCGATTATCTGCGCTACCAGAAAAACCCTACGCCGACGCGCTGTCGCGAGCTGCCTGGCATGTAGGAGTCTGACGCAGCGTAAGCGGCTTGTCCCCAGCCTCGGCCGACGTGGTCAGCGTATACGTGATCGTCGTCGTCTCGCCAGCATGCAGGTCAACGGTGCCCGAATAGAAGGGGATTCCATGCCACGTAGCGGCGCCAAGACCAAACTGTGTGCCCTCAACCGTAAGGTCACTGATGTTGCCGCCCGTCGGGGCAAACAACGAGACATTCAGGCGTTCGTCGTCACGCGCGGCATCGGGTGCGCTCGCCGCAACGTAGTCGGGCAGCTTGCCCGCCTCCTCCTGCGTCATGATGTTCGTCAGAGTAACGGTGATGCGATACGAGCACGTGCCGTCGCCGTTCTTGATGCCCTGGCCGATCTGCGTGTCGGCGTTCAGATACCAGTCGAGCTTGGAGAAGCTCAGGTTGTTAAAGTAAACGCCGGCAACGGGATCGGCACTCGGATCATCCGGATCGGGCAGCGAAGCGTCAATGCCCGTCTCTTTGATGGCATTCTGCTCATCATCGTTTCTCATCCAAGCAATCAGACGGCCCTCTTCGGCACCGCGCTCAACGGCGCTGACAAGGTTCGCAACATCGACGTCGCCGATACCGCCAAGAATCTTGTCAAAGGCAGCGCTGGCGACGGATGCAAAGATGCCGTCCGACTCCTCGACCGGATAGTTCCAGTACACATCGTGCATGAGGACCTTTGCGGCGTTGGTGCCGTCGACGACCGTACCATCAGGCAGCGAGACATTACCGACAAGGCCCAGCAGGTACTGCAAGAACACCGGATCGATGCCGACGACGCCATCAACGTCCTGCCCATACTGGGACTTCCACAGCGCGGCGACACGCTGCGAGTTGCGGGGCCAATCAGGCGAATAGGTATTGCCCGAGTTGTACAGGTTGCTGTGGTTGCCGAACAGCGCCTCATCCTCTTCGTCGACGCTCTCGACTGCCTCATCCTCGCTGAGTCCAATGCGGGGAACAAACTCGCCAATCGACATCTGACCGTCGGTGACCGAAATCAGGCCCTGCGAACCGCCAAAGCCGCCGCAGGCACGGATCTCGACGTTGTTCATGGCGTACACAAGGTAGTTGCGCGTCTGGCCGTTGGCGCCGAGCATCTGAGGAAGGACGGGGGCGACCTTCTCCGCCGCGTCAACCGCACCGTTGAGGGTGGCAAAGCCGTCCTTGGCCTTATCGACCAGCTCGGTCACCTGGGAAATATGAGTATCGCCAATGCCCTGGACCTTCTCGTTGGCGCTCTTGAACACCTTGGAGCTATCGGAAAGCGAATCGGCAACGGCCTGTAGCGCGGACACGTTAATCATGCCGTCCTGGAACAGCTTGCCGGGCGTGGCCTGCGAGAGGTTATCGGCCATGGGAACCAGCGCGTTGCTCGAGACATCGGACAGGGCATCAATCATGGTGCGGGCCGCATTGATATCGCTGCCATACACCGGGATAAACGAAGCCGCCGCCCACAGCGGGCTCGAGGTCTCCGCCTTCATGCTGTTGCAGAGCTCATCGATCTTCTTCGCGTCGTCAGGCAGCGTCGAAAAATCGCCCGACGTGACCTTGTCCTTAAGGCCACCGACGATCTCGACAGCCTCCTTCGCTTCGCTCTTTACGGTCTTTGCCGAGTTAAGCAGCATAAAGCCGCTTGCGCCAAGCGCAACGAGAAGCACCGCGACCACAGCGGCAATAATGGCGCCGGTGTGACGCTTTTTGCGCTCGCCCTTGCGATGGCGATGACGGACCAGACCGTCAGAGGTCGAACTCGACGAAGCGTCGCTACCGTAGTTCAAGCCAAAATCGTAATAATCTTCCTTGGAACCCGAGCCCGCAAACTCGGCACCGCTATCATCCAGGCGGGCGAACGTGCCAGTCTCGGAGGCGCCGGTGTAAATCGTGCCAAGGTTACCCGTAAGCCCCGCGCCACCGGCAGAGGGAGTATTGTTGCCGGCCTTGCCGGCATTAACGTTGTCGGCGGCATTCGCGGCGTTGGCAGCACCTGCGTTGTTCGCAGGTACCGAAGGAGCCCCGCTCGGCTGCGACGCGGAGGTTGCACCGCCCGCAAAGACATTTCCTCTTGCACGGCCGGTCTTTTTTGCCTTTTGAGACTGCTCGTACAGAGCGGTAAACATCGCCGTCTCGCCCGGGGACACGCGCTTACCGGAACCGCCCTGTCCAGCGCCGCCCGGCGTGCCGGCCTTACCAGCCC
>DBFDDV010000099.1:0-5771 GCA_048302525.1 Collinsella sp.
GGTGAGAAGGACGAGCGGCCGGAGCGGGTGTTCCCCGGCAGGACAGACCCGTGGTTCATAGCGGCCATGGTGATTGTGGCGGGCGGTTTATCCGCGGCGTGTATCGCGTGTTTCCTGAGCTCGAGTCCCGCGCTCCTATGGGGCTGGCTCGCGCTGCTGCCCGTCCCGGCCCTCGTGGCCCTGGCCGCCCTTCCCGTCCGCAGCAACCGCCTCGAGCTCTACGGCGACCGCCTCGTCGTCGTGTACGCTGGGACGCGTTCGGTGATACCCTACGCCCACGTGCGGGGCGTCCGGCGCACCAGGACGCTCTGGGCGGGGACGGCCAACTCGCTCGACCGCGTCTACATCGAGGCGCCCTACGACGGCGACGCCATCGTCTCGGTGACCGACAACGATGCCCTCGTGGCGGAGCTGGGGCACAGGTGCGGCCTCGGGCCATACTCCCATTTTTGAGAGAGGTGCCGTCGGGCCCCCCGAAAGCCGTCTGCATTTGCAGGCCTTTATTCGAAATCAGGCGGCGCGGCTGAAAATCCCCGGCCTGAACCACGGGGCTTCATCTACATTCGCGCAGGCGTATTCACAATCATAAAAAGATAGGCACGGGCATCCGCGTTCGCGGAAACCCGTGCCGCATTTGCGTCACCGAGATGACCGGGTAGAATATATCTGAACGCTATTCCACATTCCCGTACTTGCGCTACGGATTTGGGAAAGCGCATGTCTCAGCCTCTACTCGACCACGGTCGCCTCGGTCGGGATGGCCCCCAGCACTGCCGCGTACTCGGTGGGGTAGAGGCGGCTTATCGTCTGAACGTCGCGGATGAGGACGTTGCGGTCGTCAGGCTCGGAGATGCCGTAGCCGAACGCCTCGAGCGTCTCGATCGCCTCGCGGATCTTCTGCTGGAACATGGGGCCGGGGTCCACCCTCAGGCCGAGATAGCCGCGCCACAGGCTCGGCGACACGCGCAGCATGTTCTGGATCTTGGACATCGGCTCGATGTCGGCGTAGACGTTGAGCGTGACCATGGCGTCCTTGTGCCCCAGGATCGACTGCAGCGCCTTGATGTCGCCGCCGTGGCGGATCCACTGCGTCGCGAAGGTGTGGCGCAGGCCGTGGAACGTTATCAGCTCGTCGTTGGTGCCCATGAGGCCGTTGGTCTCCGAGAACGTCTTGAACGCCCTGCGGATGTAGCTGGTGGTGGCGAAGGAGCCGTCCGGCCGCGACACGACGTAGCTGTCCGCGAGGTCGCGCAGGCCGAGGGTCGACGCCTCCCGGAGCCTCTGCGAATCGATCTCGTGGATCTCCTTCAGGAAGGGGAGCAGGCCCACCGGGTCGATGGGGATCGTCCTCAGGTCGTGGTTCTTGGTGTCCTTGATGAAGGAGCCCCTGTCCTTGACGTAGGCCACGGAGTGCCTGACCGTGATGAGCCCCGACTCGAAGTCGACGTCGCACCAGCGCAGGCCGCAGACCTCGCCGATGCGCATCCCGGTGTGCAGGGCGAGCACGACCGCCCGCCTGAAGGTCGAGTCCGACATCATCGAGGTCACCGAGTTGAGCTTCGGCACGAGGTCGGAGCGCAGCGCGTTCCTGGGCCTGGCGATGACCCTGGGCGCGAGGGCGCCGTCGAACGGGTTCCTCCCGATCGTGTCGTTGCTGCGCTTCAGCAGGACGGCGTAGAGCCGCTTGCCGAGCTTGAATGACTTGTTGAGCGTGTCCGGCGCCGTGCCCAGGGCGATCCTGCGCCTCGACCACGCGTTGACGTCGTCGGTCGTTACCTCGTTCACGGGGACCAGACCCAGCTCGTCTCGCTCGATGTGCAGGGCGCTGTAGTGGTAGTCGTCGCGGGTCGTCGGGGTGATCCTGTTCATCTCCAGGCAGAAGTCGATGAACTTCTCGAGCGCCTCGGAGAGCGGCAGCGCGGCGTAGTCATCCCGCTGTTCGGCGGGAAGCCCGGCGCCGATAGCGGCCCTCGCCTCCTCGGCCTCGGCGAGTTCCAGCTCGACCTCCGACCTGAATTCCGCGAGGACGCGCATCGCCGCCGCCTTTCCCCGCGTGCTCTGCTTCAGGCAGGGCACGCCGGTGTTCCTGGTCCTCTGGACCTTCTTCCCGGTCATCTCGTCGGCCACCGTCACGACAGCCTGCCATTTGCCCTTGTTCTTCCTCACGCCGCCGGCTCCGCATACGCGTAAGGTTTTATTGCTGCATTTCTCGTTCTGCATGTCTGCTCCTGAATCCGCAGTTGATTAGAAACAGGCGGGCCCACCTGCGGGAACCCGGAGAGGCGACGATTCGGGGCTCCTACCCCCGTTGATTAAATCATCGGCTGCACCGCGCTCCTCGAAGCCGATAATATGCTATCTGGACAGACCGCGCTGAGCTGGTAAAATTTACAAATGCGGAAATGCGCTACTTGCGCTATCTGCGCGTGTTTTAACAAAATAAGCACAGGTCAGGGTCATTCTGACCCCGCTGGGGGTCAAGGGGTCGCTGGTTCGAATCCAGTCGTCCCGACCAGAAGTTTGCAGGTCAGGCACCTAGTGCCTGACCTTTTTTGTTTGAAGCAATTGCTTAATTTTGATTAAGCAACAGGGTGCCAAAAATCTACCTACGCGATAATCGCTTTTTGCGGTTACTTGCGCGTTTTGCACACGCTTGAGCCGATTTGTTAACGCGACATGAATCTACATACGCGTAGCTGGTATACAGCCGAGTACAGGCTGTAGTTATCGCGGCGAGTTACACAGATATAGCGACTGTAACGAACAAGCGTGTCGCTGTATTTATTCCAGTAGTTCACTTGATCGATGGACAAGTGGGCTGTCGCGACGAAACGCCAACCAGGATGGGCTCTATATGAGGACGCCGCAGAGGTAATGGCGGGGGAGTGCGGCAGGCGCTCTGAGAGCCGCTGTATGACTCTATTTCTCCTCAACCCGATAACTTGGTCCACGAGCCTCAAATCGTTCGTGCTGTCGCCAAAAGAAAAGCCCGCACAGGTTCGCGCGGGCTTTTCGCTAAACATGCTAGAAGACAGGCTAGAAGCACCAAGCGGGACAGACTTCTGTATCTTGGATCGAGGCAGTTGCTCCACCAGTGGTATAGCCACCGCGCGATACATTGCCTTTGCTGCCGACCCAATTGAAGCCGCCGTCGTACCCCGGATTGGGCGAACGCATCCACCATGAGTCACCGAAACAGATGACGGCATTGTTGGAATCCCGTGTAACCTTACCTACAAATGCCTCGTACTGTGTGCCCTCTTTGCTAATCCAAGTGTAGCCATCCCAGCGAGGACGGGGCGAATCGGCATTAACAATCTCTGAATCGCTAAGGCAAAATAACTGGTCCACAGTCGATGTCACAGCAGCATTCTTGTCTGCACCCCCCACGTTATTCGTGAGTTTCTTAACCGGCTTCAACTTGGACTAGAGTTCAGACGGCATCAAGTTCCAAATATAGCCGGAGTTCATCTTCTGGCGGAGATCCGACTTCTCCCAGCCGCCGGCGTTGGTTGCCGTAGGGTTCATCCAAGAGTTGAAGTTCATAGAAGTCGTGAGAAAAGTTAGTCCCGCCTTGCCGGAACCATCTGCCAAGTCGTCGTGGTTGATGCCGATAATCTTGTACTCAAGCGTCTGGCCGTCGGTCAGCTTCATCGAGAACTTCGTCCCTGCATCCATGGCTGCCTTAGCCTTGGCGTAGGCGGGCGAAGCCTCGCCCTTCGCCGCGATGTCCTCGGCCACGGCCTTCTGCTCGTCCAAGGTCCAGTCCTTCACGTCCTTGGCGACAGCTGCCTGAACAGTCGCGGAATCGGCCCCGGCGGAGCCGCCGCCGGATGCTCCGCCGCCCTCAGTACCAGCGCTAGTCCCGCTGTTCACCGTGTTGCCTACCAGGTTGAACTGGTTTCGGATGGCTCCGGCCACGCCGGGTCCCGCGAAAACGATCACCAGGCCGATGACCGCGATGATCAGGACGTACTCGATGATAGATTGGCCTCGGAGGCGGGTATTCCTAGGAGATACCCCCCCCCCGAAGGTTCTGCGCCGCTGCATACATATGCGACACTCCCTTCGTATGGGGATTGATATTGCATACAGGAGCGTACGTTAGAGCGAACCGATCAGCCCGTAACGTGCCGCAGCGGCAACGATGAAGGCAGGGGAGAGAGCCATGCGCTCTCAGCGCGGCTATGTCACCCGCTTCGAACACCGTCCGTATTCCTTATCGATACAGCCGCTTCGCGTCCTTAGAAAGACGATTGAAAGCGACAGGAAAGCCTTTAGAGCCGGGGCAGACAATGCGCGTGGATAATCACTCGGCCTCCGCCGCCATGCGTACGACCCCTTCCATCGGGTAGCGGGTGCCGCCATCCCCATCCAAAGCCTCGTTGTAGGCCTCGATGTCCGCCATGTCCTCAGCCTTCTCGAGCGCGGCCCTTCTCACGAACTCGGAAAAGGACATGCCCGCGGCGTCCGCATTATCCTGAATCGAAGCTCTTTCGTCCTTGTCGAACTTCACCGCGATCTCGCACATCGCCATGGTTGCTACCGTCAACGCCGTCATCGAAGTGAATCCATTATCCACCCACCGTATACGCTCTGAACTCGAAACACCAGCAGGATGGGCTCTGTACGAGGACGCAGCAGAGGTAATGGCGGGGGAGTGCGGCAGGCGCTCTGAGAGCCGCTGTATGACTCTATTTCTCCTCAACCCGATAACTTGGTCCACGAACCTCAAACCGTTCGTTCGGTTGCCAAAAAGAAAAGCCCGCGCGGGATCACGCGGGCTTTGCGCTAGACAAGCTAGAAGCACCAGGCGGGGGAGACGCAAAACCAGCCCGGCGCGGAGTTGCTGTCCGACGGATTGCCGCTGCTGTCGACATGGAGGAAGCCCTTCGAGGCGTTCGGAAACACCGAACGCTCCCACCAACCGCTGCCAATGGCAATGGCAGAGTTGGGATTATAGTTCTCCGTCACCTTGCCTTTGAAGGCCTCGTACTGGGTGCCCTCGGAGGAAGTCCAGGGATAGGATGCCCAATAGGAGGTGGGGGGCGATCTCAGAGTAGCTGAGCAGGAACAGCTTGTCCTAGGTAGCCGTCACGGCGGCGTTCTTGTTCTCATCACCGCCCCCGACATTGTTCGATAGCTTTTTGACGGCCTTCACCTTGGACTGGAAATCGGAGGGCATCAGATTCCAGATCTTGCCGGAGTTCATTTTCTGACGGAGTTCAGACTTCTCCCAACCGCCGGCGTTGGTGTCAATCGCGTTCATGGGGGACCAAATGCCCGTCGTGGTGGTGAGGAACGTGAGGCCCGCCTTGCCGGATCCGCCTGCAGGGTCATCATGATTGATGCCGATAATGCGGTAAGTCAGCGTCTTGCCATCGGTGAGCTTCATCGAGAACTCGGTGCCGGCATCCATCGCGGCCTTCGCCTTGGCGTAGGCGGGCGACGCCTCGCCCTTGGCGGCGATGTCCTCGGCAACGGCCTTCTGCTCACCGAGGGTCCAGTCCTTCGCGTGTCCTTCGCGTCCTTGGCGAGCGCCGCCTGGACGGTCGCGGAACCCGCGCCGTTACCGCTGCCGGAACCGCTCGGTTCCCAAGTCCCACCTGCTGTCCCGTTTACCAATACTCCCGCCACCGTGTTGAACTGGTTCCTGATTGCCGACGAGACCCAAGGGCCGGCTATCATCACAACCAGGACGATAATCGCGATGACCAGAACGTACTCGATGGCTCCTTGGCCTCGGAGGCGGGTATTCCTAGGAGATACCC
>DBFDDV010000100.1:0-9593 GCA_048302525.1 Collinsella sp.
GAGGGGATGTAGGAATGCGATAGGAAAGTCATAGATGCGGGCGTGTTGGCTAAAATGGGTCGGCCGGGATTGGTCAATCTCGGCCGACTATATTTGGCTAAATTATTCCGGCGCTAACATAGCTAAGGACCGCCGGAACTCCTCCCAATTGGAGTTTATCGGTCGATAAGTCAAGCCGACCGGCCCGCGATTATCAATGGTTTATTTGCTTCACATAATAAATTGACTCAGGATTCACCCGCAAAGTAAACCGATAAAGAAAAAGCTCGGAAGCAATTTTGCTTCCGAGCTGCTAAAAGTCTTGGTCGCGGGGGCAGGATTTGAACCTACGACCTCCGGGTTATGAGCCCGTAGTTTCTAAACTTGTTGACACTCTTTGAGACTGTTTGACACCGCTATATAGGCAGGTAGATATACATTTCTTTCAAAAACACCAAATAGCGGTTCTGTTCGATTTCGACCAAAATTCGACCACTGAAATCTTGACTTTCGCCACTGCGTGGCATACGCTCGGAGCAGCGCACCCGAAGCGCCCGCTTCACGGGCCGCACGGGCGTGCTGCTCCGAGCGTATGCCACGCAGCCATGGAGTCACATTCGTATTCATTTGACCAAAGGATCGGCGCATGAGCAGGCCTCTTGTCGTTGGTAAGGGAAGCGCCCTTAAAAGCAAGACGCAGAAAAACGTGTACTATATCAGGCACAACATGGGCAAAGACCCCATTACCGGCAAATATAGGTACTCACCTCGCCGAAAGGTCTACGCAAAGAACAAGTCGGAATTGAGAGCCGAGCTCGAAGCATATAAGGCTGAGCTCAATAGCGGACTCACCATCAAAGACCCCGATAAGACCGTTTATCAGTACACCAAAGAGTTCCACAAAGATCGCGTGGACGCCGAGACCATCAGCCCGCTTGCCCTTGACCGCGAAGAGCTTGAAGTTAAGGAAATACAGGAGCTTTTCGGCAATTATCCCGTAAAAGACCTGAGGCCCCACATAATAAACGCCGGCTATGCTGAAGCCCGCAAAAGTGGAAGATTCTCCGAATCTGAGCTGCATAAAATCAGTGTAAAACTGAATCAGATTATGAAGGCCGCCATGCTTGACGACCTGATTGTCAAGAACCCCTGCGCCGGCACCGTCATCCCGCGGCCCAAAGGAAAAGAGAGGCAGGCTCTTTCCCTCGATGAAGCCCGGAGGCTTCTCTCCCTCCTCCTTTCACAGGAGATGGACTCTCACAGAATAGGCACCCTCTTGTTGCTCGATACCGGCATGCGCCGCGGAGAGATGCTCGGACTCAGATGGGGCGACGTCCATTTTGGCGACGGCTATGTCCGCATCGACGGACAGTATGCCGCCGACAAGCTGGTCAGAGACCCAAAGAGCTCAACGGGGAAAAGGTCCGTCTCTTTGAGCCCGCTTGCACTCGAGAGGCTCGCCGCCTGGCGCGAGCTTCAGCGCACGCTTCTCGCCGAAGTCGACCTCGAACAGGCTTCCAGCACCCCGATTGTGCACACATTAGTCGATCCCCAAAGAAACACGAGGGCAAAAACTAAAGATGACGAAAAAGGAAAGAGGGGGCCAATCGCCATCGCGCACATGGACCCAAACTGCTTTTCGCGATGGTTCCGCGAATGGTGCTCGGACTATGGCTTTGGGCAGTTCAGAGAAATCACGCACTACATCGAGCGAGACGGAAAGATGTACGCTCGAGGTACAAAGTACTCCGGCCTGACCCCGCATATGCTCAGGCACACGCAGGCGACGTTGCTGATCGGAGAGAACGTCGACATCAAAACCGTCAGCAGCCGCCTCGGGCACAGCACCGTCAAGCTCACGCTAGACACCTATGCACACGCAATTGCCGCCAAGGACCAGGCAGCCGCCAACACGATCGGCAACTTGCTTTCAAATTAAATCAGCTCTTCGCTTTCGATGCGCTTCGCCTCGCGTTCGCCCTCTTCCTACTGTTCCTGGCGTTCTTCGCTCTCGTGCATTCCTCTGAACAGCATCGCGATTTGCCGTTTGCGGTGTCGGCGAACGGCCGGCCGCAGTGCTCGCATATTTTGACGACATCAACCGAATAACTCTTTGCAAGCGCGACCCAAAGGCGCGTAGCAGCATCGGGAACGCAAAGGTCGAAAGAAGAGCCGCGGCCATAATCGATGACGCCATTAGCCATCTGCGTCGGAGTCTGCCGCTTGGGCTCGAGGATTCTCCTCCACCCATAACCCGCGCAGCGCGAGAACCACTCCGTCATGTCCTGCACCAGATGCGAGGCAAGGGATTCCTCGGTCTTGAGAACGCGCTCGGAAGACTCGTCGAGTCCCCTGAGAGTATCACCAGGCACCCTTGCAACAAAAGACGGACCTGGAAAGTCAGCTTCTCCAACTGTCTCCATAAAGGACAATGTATCGTTCTTGCACCACCTGACAAACGAACGCTCGACCATGGCAGTCCCGGGCTCAATCCTTTCATTGATCACCGCCCACTTGCCACCGCGCTCAAGCCCGCCCACGAAGCTATCCCTAAACTCATGATCGCTAGGGATTTGCAGGTTGGTGAGAACCACGTACGCGGTTTTATTTGCCCCAACGTTGCCGAAGCAATACACGCGCCAATAGGGATCCAAAACCCCCAGCGAAGACGGCGAACCCATCTCGACCGATGAAGCCAGGGAAGAGATCTTCATTGCCCCGGCGACCGAAAGCCAGGCGTCAAGCGGTTCGTCGATTTCATAGGGGCCGACTCTCCCCACAAAGCCAAACAAAGGACCGGTTACGCGCGCCGCGGCAGCGAACCTCTCCCGAGGGTCGACGCCGGAGGCCTTGTCACCGGGATGCGGCGCGTCGTCGACGCGACAAGCCGGTGCCGGCACTTCTGACAGGGCGAGCAGCATCGCATCAACGCTTCCGTAATCTTCCAATTTACAAGACGGCAGAACGCCTTCCAGAAGACCGTCAAGGGCCACGGAGCGAATCAGGCCGAAAGCAAGGTCCTTGTCCGCCCCCGGTGCGTCTGTTTCAACGCTTGACGGCCTGTTCGGCATACCGATTGATTCTTCGCGATAAGTGAAGTTCATGTGGTCGCCTGCACTCTCGCCCGCTACGTCCGGAACGAGACGACCGTTCTCGTGAAATTCAAGCCCGTCCTTCGTCTTATAGCCGACCTGAACCTGACCGGTCGCGGGATCAAGCGGCATGATCGGCCAATATCGACGTTCATCTTCAGGCGGCAAAGACGGCTCCCCCTCCTCCACAACATCGATAACCTTTGAGTCCGATTCACCGCCCTTGGCATCGGTCAACAGCAATTCAATCTTATTTATCAATTTATCGATAAGCATCATCGCAGGTAAACCCCCGTAATAGGTGATGTAATACCTCGATTTATGCCCGCCGACGGCATTGTGTAGTCACGGAGCAGCTCCCGCCCCGTAACACATACACCGAAGGAGGCATACACATGGACGACAACGACACGCCTGGCATCCAGACGGGCCCGCTTCTCACTCGCGACGAGGTCGCTGACAAGCTTCACCTCACCGCCGACACCGCCGGCCAGCTGATTGCCCGCACCGGCAAGGGCATCTACCTCTGTCGCCGCACGTACATCTATGAGCGCGATCTCGACGTCTACCTCAGCGCTCTGCGCGGCAAAGGCGGCGAATAGGATGATTGACTACGACGGCCTGCCCGCCTCGAAGGAGTACTACGGCGCCATCGGCACCGTCATCACGCCCGAGGCGTGGCGGGCGTTGCGCGGGCCCGGCAACCGCGCTCATCGCGTTCCCGAGCACACTCCCAGGCTCATCGCCGAGCGCGCCTCGGCCATCTTCGCGGCAAAGACCGGAAACGCTAAAGAGAAGGAGGCTGCTCGCCTCTCTATCGGCGCATGGATCTGGTACGCGCACGACGATGCCGACGAAGCGGCAGCGGTGGCTACGGCGGCCGCCATGGCCTCCCACGAGCGCGCTGTATTCATCTCGGCATGTGAGCTTGCAACGGCATGGAACGGCGGCGAACTTTACGGACCCAACTCGAAGGCCCACACCGTCGATCGCCATCGCGATCTGCCCGTGCTCGTCATCGCGGATCTTGGCGCGAGCGGTATGCGCGAGGAGGCACTCGCGCTGATCGAGTTGCTCGGAGATCGTCGGCGCCACAAGCGCTCGACATTGTTCGCGTCGACCTTTACCGGCAAGAGCATCGCCAGGGCGCTGGAGGCGGCCGGATCGAACTCCGATCAGGTGCGCAAGCTCATCGAACTGATTAGCGCCGGAGTGCGCGAGGGGAGGAGGTCGTGACCGGCGCGAGGGCGAGGGCTCCGCCTTTCAGCGGCATTCGCCATTGGCAACTTTTCTATACATCCCAACATCTAGGAGGTACTTATGCGGCATCAGACTGTCGTAGTCCAGACGGACAGCGGTCCGGCCCTCGTCTTCGACATCGCTAAGAAGCGCTATGTCTACCATGGCGGCCAGGACACCCCCGTCCTCAACCTCGAGCACACCGAAAACGCCCAGAGCGCCTGGATCCTGCAGTTCAAGCACGCGATTGCGAACGTTCCCCGCACCCTCATGGCGTTTAGCCCCACCGACGAGGCCCCCGACGCGGTGGATTGTCTCGCTGCCATCGACGAGTGCTATGGCATCCCCGACCACGAGCTCGTCAAGATCGCAGCTCGCGCCTATGTCGTCAACGGCACTGGCGCGACGCACGACGCGTTCGTCAAACGCTTCGCAGCTCGACTCGAGAATATTACTCAGGAACTCGGTGTCTTCGGCGCAGTCCCCATTGAACTCGCCGATCGCGCCCCTTGGCCTATCTTCACCGTCGAAGACATCGACGACTAGCCCATCGTACGCCGCCGCCCGAGCGGGCGGCGGCCATCTCACATCGAAAGGAAAACCATGCCCAAGAAAAGTGTCGATAAGAACCACAAGCCCCTCACCCTCAACGGCCACTCCTTCCGCATCCCCTCGGACGCCGAATGCCTGCTCGACGGCTGGAGCACCTTCGGCGTCCAGCCCATCGTTATCGAGCCCGCAGAGAAGATCGAGGGCATCCCCGGCGCCTTCGTCATCGCGTCCCACTCCTCCGTCCCCAATATCCCTTACGTCGCGCCCGCCATCGTCGCGGAAATCGCCAGGCGCTGGTCCGGCATCGACCCCCGCGAGCTCGCCAGGGTCATCGTCGGGGTCGCCCGCAGCGGCGATCGCTCTTGCAACCCGGACAGCGTCCTCCGCGGTATCGACTGCATCCTGGACCTCGATACGTTGGGAGTCGTGAACAAGCTTGTCGCCTATCCTCCCCTCCCGGCAGACCAGGCGCCCGAGGGCTATCCCAACGTCCTTCTCGAAGACGAGTAGGCCTCAAGCGGGGCGGATCGACAACGGTCGGTCCGCCCCTGCTTTCGGGCCGACGATCACCGCGCATCGAAGAGAGGATCGAATGACAGCAGCAACAAAGAACGTCAGCGTGAAGCTCGACTCAAAGCTCTACACCGCCCTCAAGACGCGGGCAGAGCTCAACGGTTCCAACGTCAGCGACGAGATCCGCTCGCTCCTGCGCTCGGCGCTCGCCACGGAGGGGCTCGACCTCTACGGCAACGAGGTCGCAGATTTCATCCGCGGCGTCGTCGACGCGCGGATGGACGTCGCCGCACTCGACATCGAGCGCAAGCTCGACGCCGCGAGAGGACCGCATCGCCGCGGTCCTCTCGCGGCCCATGACCGCCGCCATCATGGCCGGCCTCATGTCGGCCGACGTCCTCAAGGCCTCCTACGCCTCGCTCGACGAGGTCCCCGTCGCGGACATCTGGAAGAACTACCTCGCGCAGGCCGGCGAGCTCAGCCGCGCCGGGCTCGGCCGAATCGACGAGGTGAAGCTCCACGCGCGCGAGCGCGCCGATGGCTAGCCCGCCCGTCATCGTCAACCACTCCGTCGTCCGCGCGGGGGCGTCAGCGAGGGCGTCCGCCGCGGGCCTGGCGGCATACGCCGGCACCCGCCGCGGCGTCGTCATCGAGATCAGCGAGGCGGACGGCAGGAGGCTCGGCGTGGACGGCCTGGCCGCCTACGCCGCGAACAGGACCGGCTCGACCGGCGGCCTCTGGGGCGCGGACGGCCCGGTCCCCGTGGCGGAGGCCAGGCGCGCCATCGCCCAAAACGGCGGCGCAGTGCTCACCACCGTCGTCACGGTCCCGAACGACATCGCCCCAGGCGCCGGCCTCGATCGCCTGGACGCCTGGCAGGCGCTGGTGCGGTCCGAGTGGCCGAGGCTCTTCTCCGAGATGACCGGCGTGCCCGAGAGCCGCGTGGAGTTCTACGCGGCGATGCACATCAACGGCACGAGCCACCACGTCCACATCCTCACGATCGACCGCGAGGGCGACTGGGACTCCCTGCTGCCAAAGGGGAAGATGGAGGCGGCCAGACTCGAGATCTCCTCGAAGGCCATGGCACCGCTGCTGTGGGAAGCGTACATCGAGCGCGACCTCGCGAGGAAGGCGGCCCTGGAAGCAGTTGCGCGAATCGACCGCGGAAAGCTCGACATCGGCCTGCCGCCGAACGGAAGGATCGAGGCCGCCCACCTCAGGCGTTTCCACCCGGAGGCCTCCGCCGCGTTGAGGGAGGCCCTCGGCCGGGCGGCGTCCGACTCCCCCGCACTCGCCGGCGCACTGGAGCGCCACAGGAAAGCGGTCGAGAGGTGCGCCGGCCTCAAGTGCCTGACCGGTGAGGCGCGGGATGTCTACGTCCGCAAGGCAGCCGCCGACCTCGGCCTCCGGTGCGAGAACGCGGCGCTGCGGGTCATAGTCCCAGACAGAACGCCGGCTCGCGAGGAGGTGCCGACACGACGCGCCGCGCCCCAAACCGGCCCCGCGACGGAGAGGCGGCGGGAAGCCGGACTCACCACCGAGGCCCGGGCCTGCATCCCGAAGACGCGCCTCGAAAAGCTCGCGCGAAAGGCCGCGCGCGGCCGGACCCTCGAGCCGGCAGACCTCAGGGGGTGTCCCACGGCAGACCGGGCCTTCAGGCATGCGCCGTCGCCCGGTCCGGCCCTCGGGCGCGCCGCCGCGATGGCGACCCTGGTCGCCAGGGAAGCCACACGGGACGCCAGAGGACGCGACATGGGGGACGAGGCCGGCGAGAGGGCGCTGCGGCTCATCGCCGCGACCCTGAGGATCCTCGCCTCCGGCGGCACCGGGCCGTCGAGCGTCCCCGCGCTGAAGATAGCGAACAGGATAGAGAGGACGATCACGAGATGAAACCGAAATCCTTCAACCGCGACATGAAAAGGGAGCTCGCCGGCACGCTCGCGGCCCACGGCGTCGCCGCCGTCATAGCCTGCGCCGCGGCCGCCGGTGCCTGGGACTACGCCAGGTGGTGGACTCTATCCCTCATCTCGGGCCTCTCCGTCCTGCTGCGGCTGCCCACGGCCGACCCGGGCCCCGAGCCCACCTACGTCTTCCGCGGCCCCCTCGAGGCGGCCGCCGACGCGGCGGCGTCGGGCCAGGCGGGCGAGCTGCTCGCGGCGCTCGCCCTCGTCGCGGCCTCCGTCCTCGCGCTCGGATTCGTTTCTTGGGGCCGTTCATGGGCGAGGCTCCACGACGGGACGTTCGCCGGCGACCGCGCGCCCACGCGCACGCACGGGGACGCCTGGCTCGAGTCGAGGCCCTCCAGGGTCGCGAGGCGCTGCCCTCCTTGGGACGGGAAGGCCGCCGCGGAGGGGCTCGTGGCGGCCGGCTGCATCGGCGGCGGGATCGCGATGGTCCCCGCCGTCCACTGCCTCATAAGGGCGGGCAGTGGAGCCGGCAAAAGCAGACGCGCGCTGGCGCCATCAATTGCGGCGGCGATCGACCGCAACGCCCACGGGATCCCGACGTCCGTCATCGTCCACGACCCGAAGTCCGAGATCCGCGCATGGACCGAGCCGCTCGCCAGGAGGACCGGGATGGAGGTCGTCGCCATCCGGCTCGACGAGCCCGTCAAGTCGGCGAGGTTCAACCCCCTCGACCGCGCCATCGCGGCACTCGGGACCGAGGGCACCGCCGGCGCCGTGGCCGAGCTCCGCGAGCTGTCGTCCGCCATCGTGCCCGACGCCTTCTCCTCAGGCCAGAGGTTCTTCACGGACGCCAGCCGCAACCTGCTGACCGGCCTCTGCCTGCTCGCGATTACGGACGATCGAATCCCCGACGGCGCGCGGAACCTCTCGACCGTGCTCGCGCTCCTGGAGCCCCGTGACGGGAAGAGCGCCGTGAAGTCGCTGGAGGAGCTCGCCGCGGACCTGCCGGCGGGAAACCCGGCGCGCCAGTTCCTCCTCGTCGCCTCGTCGAACGGTGGCGGAGGGGAGGCCCTCGTCTCCACCGCGCGCAACTACCTCATGTCCTTCTGCGACGACGACGTCAGCCGCATGCTCTGGGGCGGCGAGGTCGACCTCGCATCGGTCGGGCGCAAGCCGACCATCCTCTACATCGCCAGCGCGACGGACCGCGGCGACCGCGGCGCGCTCGTCTCGTGCATCTTCTCGCAGGCGCTGTCGGCGCTGCGCGAGACCGCGCGCCTGTCCGGCGGCAGGCTGCCGGCGGAAACCCTGCTCGCCATCGACGAGGGGTCCGGGATCCCCAAGATCCCCCGCCTCCTCGGCGACCTCGCCGAGGTCCGGAGCATCGGACTGCACGTCGTCTTCGTGCTCCAGAACACCCATCTGCTCGAGGCGCGGTGCGGCTACTCCAGGGCCGAGTCGGACGCGCTGCTGGCGCTGCTCGGCACCCAGGTCGTCCTCTCGGTTGAGTCCGTCGGCGAGGCGGAGGAGATCAGCAAGCGCCTCGGCGACTACAGCGTGAGGACGACCGGGGAGAGCTCCACCAAGGGGACGCAGAGCTCCTCGTCCGGCAAGTCGTTCTCCGTGGCGCGCCGCCCGCTGATCACCCCGTCGGAGCTCATGGCCTGGAGCGCGCGCGAGAATGGCGCGCTCGTGATCGACGCGGGGGGACCGATGGCGCTCGCCAGCCGCGACATCACCGAGACGTTCCTGGGGCCGCTGCTGGGCCTGACGTCGCCGGAGGCCGAGGGCGCGCTGCTCGCGCGGGCGCTCGAGGGGGAGACCCGCAACACCTCCCCGGCACCGGTATGGCGCATCCCGGAGAAGCCGAAAAAGCCCAAGGGGTCGCCGCCCGGCGGCAGGAAGCGCAAGGTGTCCGCCGCGCCCGACGGGTTCTGATGCGTCATACGGCCCTGCCTGCAAAAACTGCCCGCCGTCATACGGCACGCGAGGCGCGTATGACGGCGGGCCGTGACCGCCTTCCGGGTTAACCGGCCACGCTACCAGCGGCAACGAACTCGGCACGCCGAGTTGCGCCGTAAAATCCCGGGCGCCCGTAGTGCGCCCTTATCCTGCTCATGATGGCGCACCTCGACCCAAAGGCCCTCCAACACGTCGTCGAACCCGAAATCGAGCTCCGCCTGGACGCTCTCGCCGAACGCATCGCCCCGGGCGAGCTCCGGCACCTTCGTCACACGGCCGTCCAGCCACTCAATCTCTGTCATCGCGCGCATGGTGCAAGCCCCTTCCGACACGGGATTGTCAGCTC
>DBFDDV010000101.1:0-5317 GCA_048302525.1 Collinsella sp.
GAGGGGATGTAGGAATGCGATAGGAAAGTCATAGATGCGGGCGTGTTGGCTAAAATGGGTCGGCCGGGATTGGTCAATCTCGGCCGACTATATTTGGCTAAATTATTCCGGCGCTAACAGCGTCAAGATAATTACCGGACGGCCTAGGAGGCGGCTGGTTGGCTGGCTTAAAACCCAGCGCGTGAAATGACGCTCCACGCTATTCAGCGCGCTTGATAGGATGACGAACCACAGTCTTAAGTTTCTCCGGCGCACACTTGCGTGGATCGGAAAGATAGATTTCGTGATGTAAACGGGTGTCTGAGAAGTCGGGGACATAGCCCTGCTCGGTCGCATATTCATGCATGGCGTCTACGGTTGCCGGCTCGCTGTCGTAGGGTCCGGTATGCATGCATTGAACGCAGAGACCCTCGTCAACTTTAAGCAGCTCGACGGCAGAAAAGTCCAGTTTCTTTTTGGCCGTGGCTTCCGCGACCGCCCAGTCAAAGTCATCCTGAGTGACGAAATCGGGCAGGCGGATGCACGAGATAAAGTTGAAATCGTCCTTGCGTACATAATCGATGTCGCCGCTCGGGGAGTCTTGCCACCAGAAGCCCTCGAGCGGCGGTACCACAAAGTCGAAATAGCCCTCGATACTCCTTGAGCCTTTCTTTGACATCTTGACGGTATAGGCGATGCCGTAAAGCAGCGGCAGGGCATTTTGATACTCGCCACCTTCGGTATTTGGGTCGCCCTTTCCGCGAACGGCAACGTAGCTCATAGGCGGGACAGTTATGATACTCGGCTTGCTTGCAGGTCTGTAGAGCTCCTTGCATTCCTTCTTAAAGTCGAACGCCATGTTGGCCGCCTTTCTGCGTATTGGCCTGCTTAGATAGCGGAATCATATCATAGAAACGAACAGCTGTTCGAATGATTTGGCTGACAGATTGAGATGCGTGCGTTGTGTTTGGCGGTCGGCCTGACCCCATCGATGATTTCTCTGCCTCCCCGGCGCCTCATCTATAGCTGCCGTTTCCCCATATAAAACCTGCCAAAATGAACCTGTCCCTTTTTGGTCGGTGCGAAATGGGTAATACTAAAGAGTTATCCGACCAGATGGGAATTAATCGATGGCTTATATCGAATTCAAAGACGTCATCAAGGCATACGGCGAGGGCGACGCCCGCATCCATGCGCTCGACGGTGCGAGCTTTTCTGTTGAGCGTGGCGAGCTTGCCATTATCCTGGGCGCTTCGGGCGCCGGTAAAACCACGGCGCTCAACATTCTGGGTGGCATGGATACGGCGACTTCCGGCACCGTGACGGTGGACGGGCGCGATGTGAGCTCCGCTAACGAGGCGCAGCTCGTGGAATACCGCCGCGCCGACGTTGGCTTTGTCTTCCAGTTCTACAATCTGGTCCCCAACCTGACGGCGCTCGAAAATGTTGAGCTTGCGGCGCAAATCTGCCCCGATTCGCTCGATGCCGAGCAAACGCTTCGTCAGGTTGGCCTGGGCGAGCGCCTGGGCAACTTTCCGGCGCAGCTTTCGGGCGGCGAGCAGCAGCGTGTGTCCATCGCCCGCGCACTGGCCAAGAACCCCAAGCTGCTTCTGTGCGACGAGCCCACGGGTGCGCTCGACTATAAAACCGGCAAGCAGATCTTGCAGCTGCTGCAGGATACCTGCCGCAAGCAGGGCATTACGGTCATCATCATCACGCACAACTCCGCGCTCGCGCCCATGGCCGATCGCCTGATTCGCTTTAAGAGCGGTCGCGTGGAGAGCGAGACGGTCCAGCAAAATCCCGTGCCTATCGAGACGATCGAGTGGTAGCGCCCATGGATCAGGACCGCCAAAACAGCCTACGCCGCGACGCGCAGAACACGGAGTGCGAGCAGGATTTTACGACCTACCGCACTGCCCAAAGCTCAAACGATATGGTGCCGACGGTTTTTCGCCGTGGCATCTACCGCACAATCCGAGGCAGTCTTAAGCGCTTCTTGTCAATCGTGGTCATCACCGCGCTTGGCGTGAGCGTGATGTGCGGCCTTAAGGCGGGTTGCGAGGACCTGTGCGATTCGGTTGACGCCTACTTCGACCAGCAAAATGTCTATGACATTAACGTGCAGTCGACCTATGGCCTGACTGACGATGATCTCGACGCCATCCAAGAGGTCGATGACGTCGAAACGGCCGAAGGCATCTACACCGAGACCGCCTACACCGCCGTGGGCACAACGCGCGAGCGCGTGGTCGTGCAAAGTCTCTCCAAGGAGAACATCGATCAGCCGGTGCTCGTGAACGGCGATTTGCCCGAGAGCGCCGATGAGGTCGCGGTGACTTCGAAGTTCCTGAAGGCTTCGGGTAAAAAGCTCGGCGATACGGTGAGTTTTGCCGCCAATGACGCGAGCTCGTCGAACCAAAGCGCCAAGGATCAGTTTGCCGCGGGCGATTACACCATTACGGCCGAGGTCCTCGATCCCACTGATGTGAGCTCCGACTCGACAGTCAACGCCTTTCGCGCTGCTTCGGCGGCGGACTATAAGTTCTATGTGAGCGAGGACGCCGCGACATCTTCTTTCTACTCCGCGGTCCACGTGATCGTCGAGGGAGCCAAGAGCCTCAACTCCTATTCGGATTCCTACGCGGCAAAGATCAATGAGGTCAAGAGCAATATCGAGAAGATCCGCAAGGAGCGTGAGAAAGCGCGCGCTCAGGAACTGACGGTCGACACGCCGGCAAGCTTGGATGCGGCCGAGCGCCAGGCGAATATGCTCTTTGGGATTGAGCAGGACAACATCAATCGCATGGCCGAGGGCAGCGACGAGCGTGCGCAGGCGCAAGCCGACCTGGACCAGCGCCGTGCCGCCGCCGACCAGCAGTTTGCCGATGCCCGCGCCGAGCTCTCTGACCTTGGTGAATGCACCTGGTACATCCAGGACCGCGGCAATATCGCAAGCTACTCGAGCGTGGAGAGCGATAGCTCGTCAATTGAGGCCATCGCCACGGTGTTCCCGTTCATCTTCTTTATCGTCGCCGTGCTCATCAGCCTTACCACCGCCACGCGTATGGTCGAGGAGGAGCGCACGCTCATCGGCCTGTATAAGGCACTCGGTTATTCGCGCGGACGCATCCTGTCCAAATACGTGGACTATGCGCTGTGGGCTTGTCTGATCGGCGGCGTGCTCGGCAACATCATCGGATTTGTGGGCCTGCCGCTGTTCCTGTTTACGGTGTTCGACGACATGTACTCGCTGCCCCAGATGCTACTTTCGTACGACATCGTGTCCTCGATCGTTTCGGTGGCGCTGTTTGCCGTGGGCGTGGTGGGCGCCACGATTATCGCCTGCCGCCACGAGATGGCCGAGACCCCTGCCTCGCTCATGCGCCCCAAGGCGCCGCGTGCCGGCTCACGCATTCTGCTCGAGCGTATCGGATTTATCTGGCGCCGCATGGGCTTTTTGAACAAGGTGGCAGCGCGTAACCTGTTTCGCTACAAAAAGCGCGCCTTTATGACCATCTTCGGCATCGCCGGCTGCACGGCGCTCGTGATCTGCGGCATGGGCATTCGTGATACGTCGGTCGCGCTTTCGCCCAAGCAGTACGGCCACATCACACGCTACGACCTGCTGGCGGTTGCCAATCCCGACGATTTTTCGCAGACGTGCGCGGCGCTCGACGAGCGAAGCGCGGTCAAGGATTCCGGTGTGACCGTAACTTCGACGCTGCCGATCATGACCGACAACGTCACCTTTACATTCGGCGGAAAGAGCGAGACCGTGCAGCTGATCGTGGTGCCCGATGACCGCACGAACGATCTGGACGACTATGTTCGCCTTGAGGATGAGTCCAAAGAGCCACTGTCTTTGCGTGACGGAGACGTGTATCTGAGTAAGAGTTCACAGCTGGTGCTGGGGATTCAACCGGGCGATACGGCGCACGTCCAGGATTCGTCACTCAACGTCGCCAAGGTCAAGGTCAGCGACATTTCGCTTAACTATCTGGGCAACACGCTTTACATGACGCAGAGCACCTATGAGCGCGCGTTTGGGCGCAGCGTTCGCCTCAATGGCATCTTTGCGCTGCTCAAGGGTTCGTCGGCCGACCAGATTGCGTTTAGCAAGAAGCTTAAGAGTGACGGCTGGCTTTCGATTTCGAGCACGGCCGAGCATTGGGAGAACTTTGAGGCGAACTTCACTATTATCAATTCCGTCGTGGTGCTCGTGACCTTTATGGCGGCGTGCCTGTCGTTTGTGGTGGTGTTTACGCTGTCCAACACGAATATCTCCGAGCGCGAGCGCGAGCTGGCGACCATCAAGGTGCTTGGTTTCCGCCGTGGCGAGGTGCACCATTACGTCAACAAGGAGACGTTGATCCTCACGGCAATTGGCGCCGCGCTGGGCGTGCCACTGGGCGGCTTGCTGGCCGAGAGTTTTACGTACATTTTGCAGATGCCGTCGCTGTACTTTGACGTCGAGGTCGAGCCGCTGAGCTACGTGCTATCCGTGCTGCTGGCCTTTGGCTTTACGTTTATCGTCAACCTCGCCACCAATCGTACCCTCAACAAGATCGACATGGTCGGCGCCCTCAAGAGCGCCGAGTAGCCTGCCAAAAAGGGATAGGTTTATTTTGACAGGTTTTATCTGGGCAAACGCCGGACAACCATTAGGTGGCCCGGCGTTTGCCCCGTTTTGCTGGGGATGTCTGTCGTTCAGTGCTCTTACTGGCCAATCCAGTGTTGCGCATAGCTCTTAATGTCTTCGGTAAAACCGTCAAGGTCGTCAAGGGTGATCACGCTGTCGATAAGCAAATTGGCTATCTCGTGGTGCATTGTACTGCGGCGAATGTCGTTTGCAATTACGCCTGAGGACAGCTTGTCTCTATTGAGGCGCTCTTCTAGTGCCCAAAATCTACTGGACGCTTCGCTGTCGCCGTTCAGCATCTCAACGTACTGGCCGATGAGCTTTTCCATATAACGTTCTTGCCATTGGGGAAGCATTTTCTTAAACAGCTTCCAGTCGCTTTCGGCTACGTCGCGCATATGTCCTCCGCTCGTCAAACGGGCTTTCCATTTGCCTTCCATTCTATTTGGTTTTCGCTCGCAGGCGTGGATGAGAGGCTCTCTTTAGCCTTCGAGATTGGGCTTGAATGGGTCGTATGCCACAAAACGGGCCTATCTACTACGTTTAATTGGATACCCTCAACCATGCCGGGAAAACGGAAAATAAAACCGACGCTCCTATAAGTTGTCAATAGGCAGTTTGCGGGAGCGCTCCCTTCAATTCGCACAGGAGCTCGTAATACCTCCTCTCCAGTTTCGTCGACCGCCGTCTCCCATG
>DBFDDV010000102.1:0-10560 GCA_048302525.1 Collinsella sp.
ACGTAAGGGTCGTGGGCTCGGACAGCCCGACGGCCGTCGAGCACAGCAGATAGAAGATAAGAAACAGGCCCGTGATGCGCGCAAAGCCAGCCTGTCGCAACACATCGGCAAGCGTCCTCAACTTGTTCATCGCGACCCCTTTTCTCAGACGTCCAATCACGTTTGCTCGGTATTGTCCCACAACCGGCAGTTAGGGACGTTCCTTTTGTGCCGGCAGAAAGGGGCTGTCCCCAACTGCCGGGCGGGAGCGTTTAGCGGTACAGCTGCCGGCTGGGCAGGCTGAGCTGGTATCCTTATGCGGTAATGTCTCGATTCGTTAGGATTGCACGTGAGAGCTACCGTCGCCCTTCGTTCAGTTATATCTCGCGCCTTGGTCATCGTGCTTGTCGCGCTTACCGTGCTGAGCGCCGCCGCGCCCGCCCCCGTCTATGCCGCCAACACCGATCAACAGGTCAAAACGGTCCGCGTCGGCTGGCTCGTCAACAACGAGGGCTTCCAGGACGGCACCCCCGGCGAGCGCCTCTCGGGATGGGGCTACGAGTACCTCCAGACCCTGTCGTACTACACGCCCGGCTGGCGGTACGAATACGTCTCCGGCACCTTCACCGAGCTTATGGACATGCTCGAGGCAGGCGAAATCGACCTCATGCCCAACATCTCCTACTCCGAGGAACGCGCCCAAAAGCTGCTCTTTTCCTCGAACCCCGAGGGCACTGAGCGCTACTACATCTACGCCAAGCCCGATCGCGACGACCTCGCAAAGGGTGACCCTCAAGCACTCCAGGGTCTCACTATCGGCTGCAACCCCGGCGTTATGCAAACCTTCGTTGGCCAGCAATGGCTCGCCAACGAAGGAATCGCCTGCACATACAGGGAGTATGACGGAAACTCCGTTCTCTTTGACGCGCTCGCAAACAACGAGGTCGACGCCATCATCATGAACGACACGACCTCGTCGCCCAACGCCTCCCCCATGTTCTACATTGGCTCGAGCGACTACTACTTTGCCGTTCCCAAAAGCCGCCCCGATCTGATGAACGACATCAATGCCGCCATGACGGCAATCGCCCGCGTCAACCCACGCTATAACGACGAAGTCAAATCTAGCTACTCGACCCAAAACAGCGGTTCATCATCGCTCAACGGCCCCGAATGTTCTTGGCTCAAAGCAAACAACAACACCATCACGCTCGGCTACATTACGGGCAAACTCCCCTACTGCAACGAGGACGAAGACGGCGAGATGGAAGGCTCGCTCGCATCGCTTGCGACGACGCTACACGATAAATTTGGCATTACGGTCAAAACCGTCGCCTTTGATAGCTACAAGATGATGTCAAAGGCCCTGTCAAAGGGAAGCATAGACGTTGCGCTGCCGGTATACCGAGATTACTGGTTTGCCGAGCAAACAGGCGTTGTGCAGTCGATATCGTTGGGGACCATATCCCTCACCGCCATCCACACCGGCAGCAACCTGAACAAAGACCTTCAGAACATCGCCTGTACCAAATCATCGTTTGTCAACAAAAATGCACTTGAAAGCCTGTTTCCCACAGCGACCGCGACCGAATACCAATCCGACGATGAAGCGTTCGACGCCCTCAGGAAGGGAACGGCGCACTGCATCGTCGCTCCCAGCTCACGCATAAAAACCATCGGCGACCGTTATGATCTCGAAGGTTACGAGACGGCCGAGCTCCCTGACACCTGTGAGCTCTCGTGCTGGATTTCGCGCGGAAAGCCCGAGCTGCTGGGAATCGTCAACAAGGGCATCATCAATGCCGGAGAATCGCTCTCCGCAAGCAATTACTCCTCCACGTCGTACACGGCCCAGGAATCCAACACGCTTCAATTCCTTTATCGCAACCGTGCCGCCGTTGCAGCTGCCCTCATCGGTATGTTGTCGGTCGGTATCGTCCTGCTCATCTGGGCGCTCGTGCGCGCTCGAACCGAGCGCAAAAAAGCCGACGCTGCCAACGCCGCTAAGACGGCATTCCTCACGCGCATGAGCCACGACATCCGAACGCCGCTCAACGGTATCCTGGGCCTTATCGAGATCGAGGAATTGAAGGAAGGCGATATCCAGGTCGCCCGCGAGAGCCGTGCCAAGGCGCGCGTTGCCGCCAATCACCTGCTCTCGCTGATCAACGACATCCTCGAGATGGGCAAAATCGAAGACCGCAAGCTAACACTGGAGCATGCGCCTTTTAACCTCAAAGAGCTCTGTGACGATACACTGGTGCTGTGCAAGCTCCGCGCGTCCAGTAACGCCATCACCATGCAGGACAATAGTCTGCCGTACGCCACGGGGCCATACATGATCGGCAGTCCCACCCATATCCGACAGATCATGATCAACCTGTTAGACAACAGCATTAAGTACAACAAGCACGGCGGCTCCGTCACCTTTAGCTCAAATACCAAGCCACTCGATAACGGGCGCGCGCTCTTTTGCTTTAGCGTTTCGGATACCGGCATTGGTATGACTCCCAAGTTTTTAAAGCATATCTATGAGCCGTTTGCCCAAGAAGGTGACGATGCGCGCAGCAAGTTCCAAGGAACCGGCATGGGCATGCCAATCGTCAAGTCGCTTATTGAACTGATGGGCGGTACGATTGAGATTTCGAGTGAGGTTGGCGTGGGAAGTACGTTCAACGTCCAGATTCCGCTCGATATCGACAAGAACCCTCAGACGCGGGCAGATACGGTCGAGAGGGCGCTCGACTGCTCGCTCGCCGACATGAACGTGCTGCTCGCCGAAGACAACGAATTGAATGCCGAGATTGCCCAGGCGCTGCTCGAAAGCGAAGGCATTGTCGTAACTCGCGCCGCCGATGGCAACGAAGCGGTCGACCTATACGTTGGCCGTCCCGCCGGCAGCTTCGATGCGATTCTGATGGACATTATGATGCCGGACATGGACGGCTATGAGGCAACCCGCGCGATTCGCCTGAGCGAGAAGGTCGATGCAGCCGACATTCCCATCATCGCGCTCACCGCCAACGCCTTCGCCGAGGACGCCAAGGCGGCACACGACGCCGGCATGAACGCCCATCTGTCCAAACCGCTCGACTTTAACAAGCTCAAAAACATACTCGCCCGCATCAAGAAAAACGGAGCTGTTTCGCTATAGTTTGTGCTCAACAACCATACGCAGCAGAAAGGACGCCAACGATGTTTAGGCCCTTACGTCGAAAGAAACGCGCCATCACCGACGAGGAAGCGCGCGAACTGCTCGCTACATGCAAGCGCGGCGTCTTTGCCGTCAACGGCGACGATGGCTACCCGTACGCCATTCCCGTCAACTACTTCTTCGACGCCGAGCACGACAAGATTTATTTCCATGGCGCCAAGGCCGGCCACAAGGTCGACGCACTCAAGCGCGATGACAAGGTCTGCTTCACCGTTTACGGCAACGAGTGGTACCAGGACGGTGACTGGGCTCCCTACGTTATGAGTACCGTGGTCTTTGGCCGCTGTCGCCTGGCGAATGACACCCCCGCGTTTATCGAGGATAAAGTCCGCCAGCTCGCGCTTAAGTACTACCCTTCTGCCGAGGAAGTCGAAGAGGAAATCGCCAAGGACATTAAGGGCGTCCAGCTCTACGAGATTACGATTGAGCATCTTTGCGGCAAGCAGATTCAGGAAAAGTAAGCCTCAAAAGCAAAACTCATCAATAACAATATGGCCCGGTTCCAACCCACCTTGGAACCGGACCATATGCTTATGAAGCGTCGGCGGCGATGTGCGCCAGCGCCTCGACGAGCTCTTGCGAGCTCACAGGCTTGCTCAGGTGCGCGTTCATGCCCGCCTCGCGCGAAAGCCTGCGGTCGTCGGCAAAGGCGTTGGCACTCACGGCGATAATCGGCGTAGTCGCGGCATCCTCGCGATCGAGTACTCGAATTCGATGCGTGGCCTCAAGGCCATCGATGCCGGGCATCATGATGTCCATCAACACCACGTCGTACTCGTACGGCGCGCTCGCGGCAAACATCTCGACGGCAGACTCGCCATCCTTAGCATGCGTCACGACGGCACCGGCACGGCTGAGCGTAAACTGCGCGATCTCGGCATTCAGATCGTTATCCTCTACGAGCAAAACGCGCAAGCCTTGGAGCGCATCGCCATCGCCCGAATCCACGCGAACTGCCTGGGGAATCTCGGAGCGCTTGCACTTCTCAAACGGCAGACGGATGGTAAACGTCGTCCCCTGCCCCAAGACGCTCGTAAAGCTCATGGTTCCGCCCATAAGCTCGACCAACTGTTTTGCGATAGGCGCGCCCAGGCCAGTTCCCGATGAAGCGCCTTCCACCTGTTGCTCCTCACGGCAAAACGGCTCGTAGAGGCGCTGTTGGAACTCCTCGCTCATGCCAATACCGTTGTCGGCGATCGTGTATTCATAGACGGGGACACCATCCGCTGGCTCCACCTCGCGGCACACCAGGCGAACATAGCCGCCCCGGCGGTTGTACTTGACGGCATTACCGGCAATATTGAGCAACAAGCGCTTGAGGTGCGTCACGCTCACCCGCGCATAGGGATGATCAAGCGTCTGCTGGTCACAGATAATTGTCACCAAACGCTCCTCGGCCTGGCGCTCCAGAATATCGCGCACCTCGTGGTTGAGGGTCACCAAGTTTGTGGGAACAAGCTCCAGTTCGATCTGCCCGCTCTCCAGGCAACTCATATCCAGGGCCTCGTTGGCAAGGTCGAGCAGTAGTCCCGATGCCGTCCAGATTTTTGAGCGGCACTCAGTCTGCTTTTGTAGATCGTCCGCATTGGCATCGCCAACCTCAACCATACCGCGAATGCCGTTGATGGGCGTACGCAGATCGTGGCTCATACGACGCAGAAACTCCGTCTTTGCCGAGTTGGCAGACGAGGCCTCACGCGTTGCCTTTGCCAACCTGTCGCCATAGTCGCGCTCCTGCTGCAGCAAGTCCGTCAAACGTCGACGATCAGCGCGGCGACGCGCCATCACAACAACGGCTATAACACCGCTGTAGAGCACCAGCACGCCGGCAGCAACAGCCGCGACGACCTCAAAGTAGCGCCGCGCCGAGGCATAGGTATACACGTAGAATCCGCGCGCTTTTCCAAATGTGCCCAAATACCACTCGCCATTGGCGTTAACCAATCTGACCTTACCAGCCGGGCATCGATCCTTTATACCGTCGACAATGAAGACATCCGTCGTAGGCAGGTCGAACACGCCCAAGATGGTGGGTTCGACGGCGTTGGTCGCAACGACCTTGCCATCGTTTTCGATCACGATATTGCCGCTATCGATGGTTTCATAACCTTCAAGCAGACTCTGCAGTTTGAGCGTATTGCCTGCAACCGCCTCCGCGCTCTGATGCCTTACCGCGATAACGATACCCTCGCCATCCTGCCGGGTCACGCAACCAATGTCTGCAACCAAATCATCCGCAAGCGTAATACTATCGGTATAAGACTTAAGCGGATGGGTTGCCACCTCCAACACGGGCGCATCTTTGAGATACGTAGCAAGCGACTCGTAGCCCACGCCATCCGTCGAGGACTCGGACACCAAGTTGCCCGATGCGTCCGTCACGATCAGCGCACTCACGTTGAACTGGTCAGCATATTGCTCCAGCGCGGCGTTATCCACCGAGCCGTCGCGCTCCATATCGCGCGCCGCCTCTCCGGCGATCTCCATAACGCGAATCAGGTTTTTGGTCGTATAGGCGCTATTGAATGCATCGTAGGAAAGGCTCTGCGTCGCCACGTAATCGACAACGTCGGCAAAGCGCTGCTCGGCCTGGGCTGTCGTGTAACCGTAGCTCATCATGCCGGCAACAACCGAGAGCGCTATCCCCAACAGGGCGGCAATGAGCCATACCCATGCCGAACGATCGTCCCGCTCCCCTACGGCGTGGTCGGGCGCATCGATCATGACAGGCCCTCCGTATTCAAAAATGGTGCAGGGTCATCAAAGTACTTTGACACCAGGCGTTCCATGGTGCCATCGACAAGCATTTCTTGGTAGGCATGGGTGAGCTTAACGTCGATGCCGCGCGTATCGTTGAGATCGAAAGCGGTGCCCAAACCAACCTCCAGCAGCGGCTCATCCAAAATGCGATACGTCACACCATAGTCTTTTTCGTAGGTGAGCAGCGAAGACTCATGCGCGGCGATGGCGTCGACCAGGCCCTCGACGAGCGCCGGGTTCAGGCATGAGCGGTCCGAAAAGCTGTAGAGCTCCTTGATCTGCGGAACGTTTTCATTTGTACGATTGAGCAAAATGTCCTCGGGCTTGGTAGTGGACTGGACCGCCACAACCTTGTCCTCAAGATCGGCAAGCGTGTAGATATCGCTCTGGGGATCGACCGCGACTACCTGGCGGCTCGCAAGGTACGGGCCGGCCCAACAATACTCGTTCTCGCGACCCGTCATGCTAAAGCTGCCCATGACGCAATCGAGCTCGCCGCTCGCCAGCAGCTCTTTCTTCTTTTCCCAATCGATCAGCTGGTATTTTGGCTTGTAACCAATGCGGGCCAAAGCCTCGGTCAATATCTCGACATCCAGGCCAACGATATCGCCGTACTCGTCGGTATACACAAACGGTGGATAGAGGTCGCTGCCGACGTTGAGCGTCTTAAGGTCGTCGTCTTTGACTTGCGAGGCGTCCAGTTTTTCTAATGCAGACGTCGAGGCTCCGTCATTCGACCCGGAACAGCCGGCTATCGCTACGACAAAGGCACACGCTACCGCAAGCGCAACAAACAACGATATGGCAACCGAGCGGCGAGGTCTTTTCATCGAGCTCCAGACGATCCTATTCACGGACTGAAATGCTAAAAAAATAATAGCAAGTGAAATCACTCGAACGCCCAATGGTTACAGACGCCTTACCGTACGGGGCCTTCCCGCCGACGCGGCAGAAGGCCCCGCGCGAAGCTCTCATTTACCGTGCATTAAAAACGTAGCGGTCCAGGCGGTCGCACGCCTCTCTCACGCGCGAAAGCGGCAGCGCCAGATTCACGCGAATGTGGCAGGGTCCGTGGAACGGGCGGCCGTCCTGATACCCCACGCCCACGCGCGCTCCCTCGTCGAGCAGCCACTGAATATCGCGGCCATGCTCGCGGCACCACTCGGTGCAGTCCAGAAACACCATGTACGTGCCCTGCGGACGCGAATAGGACACGCCCTCAAAATGCTCGTCCACGTAATCGCAGAAGTACTCGATATTGCCGGCAAGCACCTGGTTGAGCTCGTTCACCCACTCGTAGCCCTGCGGCTGGTAAGCACCGATAAGCGCATGCATGGAGAGGACATTCATCTCGTTGTAGTGGGTCTTGTCGGACACGGCGCACATGCGATCGCGCAGCGTCTCGTTGTAGACAATGTGGTAGCTGCCGACCAGACCCGCCAGGTTAAACGTCTTGCTCGGCGCATAGAGGGCAACCGTGCGCATGCGGGCATCCTCGCTCACCGACTGCGTCGGGATGTGCTTGTGTCCCGGCAGGATGATATCGGACCAAATCTCGTCCGAGATTACCATGCAATCGTGCTGGCGATAGATGTCCATAGCGCGCTCGATCTCGTCGCGCTCCCATACGCGGCCGCAGGGATTGTGCGGCGAGCAGAACACCGCGGCATGGATGTGGTTTTGTGCGAGCTTGCGCTCCATGTCCTCAAAGTCCATACGCCACACGCCCTGGTCGTCGAGCTTAAGCGGGCTGTGGACAATGCGATAGCCCGCGGCCTCAATGGACTTGGTAAAGCCGATGTAGGTGGGGCTGTGGACCAACACCGCATCGCCCGGCTGGACATACGCGCGCAGCGTCGACACGACACCGCCCAGCACGCCGTTTTCGTAGCCGATATGCTCAGGTGCCAGGCCCTCGACGCCATTGCGGCGGCTCTGCCATTCGATGATGCGGTCAAAGTACTCGTCGCTAGGATTGAAATAGCCAAACATGGGATGCTGAGCGCGTTGAATGATGTAATCCTGGACCGTGGGCACCGTGGCAAAGTTCATATCCGCCACCCACATGGGGATGCGGTCGAAGCCCTCGTCGGGTGCGTTCGGAGCCATACCGGGCATCTCACCCCAAGAGTCAACGGCGATGGAGTCCATGCCGTGGCGGTCGATAAGCGAGCTAAAGTCGTATTTCATGCTGAACTCCCGTGCAAAGCGGATTGTTTTGGTAGGCGTTATTGTCCACCAGCACGGGCGGTTTTGGCGCGGGGTTTGGCGCTTAATTTGACGGGTGCGGACGAATGGCAGGTTAGCCTTGCGCGTCGTTGACGGCGACTACGGTTAGCTGGGTTTCGTCGACCGTAAACGATATGTCGAGCCCGGCGTAAGCCAAGTGGTAAATGCGGTTTGGCTCGTGCTTGCTGCCCGCACGGCGCGGGTCTTGGCGTAGGACCTCGACCAGGCCGGGGAGCTTTGTGGGCGAGACCATATCCTGCAGCGTCTGCGGGAACTCGATGTCGAGCTCTTGCCACGGAGCATCCTCAATCCAGCCGCCCGTTGCATCCGGGTGGCAGTCCGCAAACGGAATGTAGGGCTTGATATCATAGATGGGCGTGCCGTCGCGCAGATCGGCCCCCAGCACATGGATGATGGGGCCGTCGTCGGTAAGCTCCACGCGGTCGAGCTTAACGCAGGTGAGACCGATAGGATTAGGGCGAAACGGACTGCGTGTGGCAAACACGCCCACACGTTCGGCTCCACCCAGGCGCGGCGGGCGTACGGTTTTCGACCACTTGGCATTGGTGCCAGACCTGTCCTGCGTCTTGGCATCGGCAGCTATGTCCTTAGCTGTGCCGCCGGGCGTGCCGTTTTCGAAGCGCCAGAGCAGCCATAGGTGAGAGAAGGAGTCCAGACCCTCAACTGCTGCGCTGGAGGCAAATTCCGGCTCAAAAACGATGCGTCCCTGCAGATGGGGCGCCAAAAAGCTGTTGCGTGGGATGCCGAACTTCTGCGGCAGGTCGGTATGTATGTGTGCAATAGGTTCCATGCCGGCCATTGTACGGCATGAAGGTGTGGGGCGTTGCGCGCAATTCTTCGCCGCGGTTCCCCGTCGTGCAACCAACGGTTGCTTGGAAGGGCACCTGCTGCCGCGTATGCTTAAGCCGCCAACCAGCAGAAAGGAGCCGCTATGGCCTTTGCAGAAAAGCTCATTGCCATCCGTCGCGCCCATCACCTTACCCAGGAGCAGCTCGCCGCCAAGCTCTTCGTCACACGCCAAGCCGTCAGCCGTTGGGAGCGCGGCGAAGTCACCCCGGGTATCGACATGATGAAGCTCATTGCCGCCGTAACCGGAGAGCCGCTGCCCCACCTGCTCGAAATGCCCGAGCATTATTGCCAGAGCTGCGGCATGATACTCACGCCCGACGACTGCGGCACCGACGCCACGGGCGCCACGACCGACCATTACTGCAAGTGGTGCTACGACCACGGCAAGTACACCTACGACACCACCATGGAGGCGATGATTGAGGATTGTGCCCCGCGGCTGGCGCAAAACACCGGCATGTCGCTCGACGAAGCCGTCTCGCTCATGGGCGCCGTCCTGCCGCAACTGGAGCGCTGGCGCACCGTGCAGGAAAACGAGGAGCGCTACGGTGCCGAAGCCCGGGCGCGCTATGGCGATGAGGCTATCGATGCGGCAAACGAAGCGCTGCTGGACATGGACCCCGAGACATGGAACGACATGAAGGAACTTGAACGCGCTATTCTGGGTCAGCTCTCGATTGCCATGGGCGACGGCGATGCGGATGGAAGCGAGGCTCGCAAGCTCGTCGCGATGCATCACCGCTGGATAGCTCTCAACTGGGGCAGCGAGCCCCAAGACGAGGCCTATCTGGAGCTCGCCCACGGCTACCTCGCCGATCAGCGCTTTATCGACTACTACGACAAGCCATGCGGCACCGGAGCCACGGCGTTTCTAGTTCAGGCCATCGAGTCGTCGTTGACGCGCGCATAGACCGCGGCGGCTTTGGGTATTTCAATCAAAACCTCAACCGATTGGAGACCCATGGCTACTGATCACGAGCTCGTGCTCTACGTTATGACCGGCTGCCCGTATTGCATAAAGGTCAAGCGCTTTCTGGCAGATAACGGCGTGACCATTCCCGAGCGCAATATCTCGACCGATTCCGATGCCGAACAGACACTCATCGCCATCGGCGGAAAACGCCAGGTTCCCTGCCTGTTCATCGACGGCAAACCACTCTACGAATCGAGCGACATCATCGCATGGGCACAGGAGAACCTGCTCTAACACTCGCGTTGCGACCGGCTCGCCCCAACCTATACGACCCAAACATGTACACCAGCATCCAAAGTCGACATTTTTCGACATCTTTGGATGCTGGCGTACAACTTTTGGGTAGCCATGGACGCTCTTAACCGGCTAATTGTTTGAGGCGACCTTTGGATTATGGCTGTTTGATGCCTCGGGAAAGAGTTTCCGAGGGAGCTATGGTCAAAAAAGGGCAAATATGAGTACTGCTACCTGTTTAGTAGCAGCAATTTTGATCATTTCAGGAACTATTCAACGTTCCACTGGTAGCGCGCAGAGA
>DBFDDV010000103.1:0-12902 GCA_048302525.1 Collinsella sp.
CTTGATGACTCTGTAATTAGCAGAATGAATGATGATGAGATTGTCTTATGTCTCAACTATGATGGCCTCTATGGCATTAATAATATGAACAAAATCTTGCAGTCGGGAAATAAGAACGAGGCCGTTGTCTGGAATTATCATACGTATAAAGTCGGCGACCCAATTTTGTTCAATGAGTCTGAGCGGTTTTATCCGTTGTTATATAACAATCTAAAAGGGCGTCTTGTGGGAATGGAAGCAATTTCCAAAGACGAGATGCAATTTACGGTTGCTGTTCCCATTATCGCCTCCGAGCTTTCCGTTCTTCATTACGACGGGTTGGAGTATTTAGATTTTCGTGATGGAGAGACGTATCTGCGCTTTTCAGTTAAGAAAGCCAAGGATCGAGACGGTGAGGATGTTGGCGAGGACTGTATCGTGCCGTTTCAGGTGGCGTATGCGGTGTCTGTCCATAAAGCGCAAGGACTAGAGTACTCATCCGTAAAGCTGATTATTACGAAGGACGTTGAGGAGCGCATTACTCACAGTGTGTTTTATACGGCAATAACGAGGGCGCGAGAAAGACTTCATATTTATTGGTCGCCTGAATCTCAGAATAAGATTCTCTCAAGCTTCGAAATCTCTAAGGAGCATAAAGATGCTTACCTCCTTAGTAATCGGAGGGGCCTTAAGATTCAGCGGAAATAACGGCTGGCCGTCTGTTTGTCATTGGTTAAGACTAAGGCGAAACTTTGTTAGTTCTTGCGCGCTTGAGTACAATTTAATATTGCGAAACAGTGCCGACATTATTGTGCTTGGGCACCTGAATCGGCAAATAGTCCATTGTCGTTTTTTGTCAGCGGCTGACCTTATGTCGTTGTCAAATGCTGGTCTTGACCATGCCGATACTGACCGTGTTGATTCGCAATATTTAGCGGTGCTTATGCGGGCAAATACTCACTCACTCGCAGCTGCCGATACCACCTTATGGACGTTAATAATAATCTAGAGAGATTTTTTCGCATGCTTATCGAAACTCTTCATTGCTTTTTTGTAAGCTTTTGGATGGTTGAGATAATAAGTCGCCTTAGCTTCGACTTCCTCTTGATTGGGTTCGTAAGGTAAAACGGCCCCGCATCGAGAGCAAAACCAGTTCAGTGTTCCTGGCGGCGAGTAAAAGAGCGGGCTAACTTGAACACTATTATCATCACGAGGAATAAAATCCAAATGCGGGCAGTAGCTCTGTGCTAACTTTCGGTGTCGTTCTTTGCGGCTTGCAATATACATATTGATGTCGAATTTGATGCCAAAATGCAAGATCGCAATTATTGCAAGAACGAATATTACAACGAGAAAGACCATCACTCCGTATCTCTCTATTAGTAATTTTGAAACAGAGTCGCTCATTTCACACTCCTTTTGTTGTGTAGAGATATTTCGAATGTGGACAGTTGACCGGAATGTTCAATTCCGGTCAACGCCTTGAATATGCCATCTCAAATTGATTGGAAACGCCATGGGGGGCTAGGGACGACCATACTTAGTCTATCCGATAATTCCAGGAAGAATAGGGGCGATGAGTACGCCCAGCTTCGTTACGTTCTCAATAAACGTAGCCCCTTCGTTGATGCCCTTTAGGGTGTTCCATAGCGACTTTAGTATTGACGGTTTAGGCTGCGGAGTCTCAAAAACGTCTTTCATCGCGGCGATTGCATCCGCAGCAATTGTCCTGTTCTCACTGGAAAGCTCGTGGAGGGAGCTTTCCAGTTTTCCGATTATGTCGTTGAGCGCGTTAACGTCTATGCCGTTTGACTGATTGATGGTCGTACTTGACCCGTTCGTTGTCTGGGAAGCGATGGCGGCTCCCGAGTTGCCGAAATTGTTTACCTGTGTCACGGATTCATCCAATCCTAGTTCGATGCCCTTTAGTGTGATGGCCTGATTGACTCCGTTTACGAGGCGTCTCGCTACGTCATTCAGGAAGCCTTCGGCCATATCGTCATATTTCCTTGAACCGTGTGCATAGCCTAGAAGGAGGTGAAACGACTGGCATAGCTTTCTGTCGACTATTGCTATGAGTACGAGATACGTTACGGCGCTTTCGCCCTCGCAGCTAGGCGGGAAGTTAAATATGGTATATGGGTCCGAATTTACTTCATCGATTTCGGCGTTTTTGTCGAACCCGCTAGGCAAATGGTTTGCCACGCAATCCTCAATGAACGCTCGTGTTACAGGCTGCCCATCAATAAAGTTGAGGTAGCGAGTGAGGGCTGTGTTGAGGCCATTGTAGTCAGACCTTAAAAGATTGCTGGCTTCAGCACTATGCTTGAAGAGTAGTTTTCGCAGCTCAATCTTCTCAGAATCCATTGAATTGTCCTATTCCGCAGTAGGGGCATGTGTATAAAGACATCGCAAGTGCAGGGGACACCTTTGATATGCGCTTGCAGTCCTTGCAGGTTACCTTCTGAAGGGCTTCGATTGCTTGCCGGATGGGAATCTCGGGTTCCTCTTCATTGTATGATTTCACACTGAAAGAGACGTGATCATTGCCCTTTCCGCCAAGCTCCTTCTTAAGCAGTTCTTCTAGCTCCGGCACGACCACATTCGCTGTTTTTGATAAGGCCAGGTCGATGACGTCCGGTGTGAAGAAGTTGTCCGAGATAAGGCCGCACAGAGGGCAGTGGATATCTAGGACGGAATCACTCTCATACTCATCAACGACGACTTTGAATAGCTCTCCGCAGTTCGGACATTGGAAAAGTACGCAGCCGTCTTCATCGGAAGGTATCGAGATGTTGAACCGAAGGTTGTCCATATTGCCTCCTTTCAGGAAATCTAATCGATAATATCTTGACTTCGGGGTAAATAACGTAACGCCTCAAGGCGTCCGTGGAGCTCGGAATCGTCGTTAATTCGCCCAACGAATCCAAGGGCCTCGAGCAGCTTTCGGACCCTTGTTATATCCGCGCATGGGGTGCCTCACGTATTGATTGTAATGGGAAACCGCTGCTACCGTAGTGGATTGATGTTTCGGTTTCGTCCATAGAATCGCACAGTTTAAACAGCCTGGAGCGATCTATTGTCTGATATGCGACTTCGTTGAGCTCTTTCATCATGAGGCGATTAAGTATGAACAAGGCACCCATTGATTCAATTACGATCGCGTCGGAAATGTTGGTGTAACCGCACGGCTGCTTCATCCATCCTTTCCGAGTGATCTCGCCAAATTGCCCGTCCGGGAGAACAATGGATCGAGCGTTGCGCCCCGCTCCCAGGGGTGCGGCGCTCCTGATTAAACTGTTCACTTTTAAATGACCCCTGTGCTCAATTCTCTGTGGCTATTTGAGGAGGATGAGCTCGATTTAAGTGAGTTGCTCGAGTATCTGAGGGCGCTCATCACGGACGATCGCAAGATAATCCACGGTAATAGCGAGCTAAAACGGCTTATTAGAATGTATGATTTTCTTAAGTACAAGAAGGCCTTCGACATATCGGCTACTAGTGAGTAATCCCACCTAGCGTCTATGAAGAAGGCCGTCTTTGTAAACTATGGCATCTGAGCGTATAGTGCGAACACCACGTGCAAATGCATACTTAATATAACGCTTTCTGCTTGAAATCACAATGGTGTCTGTTTCGACCTGCCAATCAAGGGAAGATGGTGTAGAGCATCTTCCTGCAATACAAAAGCTCTTTGGGAGCTTTAAGGGTGACGCTTTCAAACTGAGAGTCTTGCCCTTTTTTATGCGTGCAATGCCTGATATGCTAGCCAGACATCGTTTGATTTGGTTGAAAATCATGTGTGTCTTGATTTGAATTACATGATTGTCGCTTGCCTCAAATTTGCAGCTTTGACTTACGGATTGATAATCAGTAGCCTATCTAAAAAGCGGTATTGACGAGGGTAACCTACGGGTCCCGCGTCCAGAGGAAAGGCGGCTGTCCTTCTTGGGATGGCTGCCTTTCCTCTTTTTAGGAACCGCGATGGCGGCTGACCGGGAGACCTACCGCGGCGACCTCTCTGGCGTCCCTGAAGATTTGCATGGCCCCCTGTCTTCTTTGGACTTTCATGAGATAGAAACGACTGGGGTTGGGAACAAGATGGATGCGCTTCTTAGTTACATAGCTGCTTTTTAAGAGCTGCTCCCTAAAAGTGAAGATAATTTCTACTTGTGGCAGAGCCTGTAGACAAACAAGGGATATCGGCTAAATTAAAGTCAATTGCGGTGGGAGCCTTCGGGCGACACCTGAAGAGGGTTGATGCGTCGGCCCTCTTTTTTGTTTGGATGTAAGATTCGGCCTGTCAAAACTTACATCTCAATTGAGAATAGGCGAAATTGCGTGCGATTATCTGCTTGTATGCAACTTTGCTGACGTGTTGTTGGTAAGTCTAAGTTCGCAACGGGTTCTTGGCAGAGGATTGACCGGGATTGTGAATTGCGACTCTTCGAGACGCGGCACCGAGGCCTTCCTGGATAAGTCCGTGAGGCTGCCGCTCAGGTCAAGTTCTGCATGGCCGTATTCTTCGATTATGCAGCCAGGGTGATTCTCGTCTGGTAAAACTGGCCGCGAAGTGATTATCACTCGACGTGTCTCAAGTGACTCATTAGTTTCCACGCGTTTCTCTATCATGTAATCGCTACGTCATGCGGTCGTTCGCACGGGTATCATGTTGAAAGCGATTTCAACGACGGGGGTACTCGTGGTAAAGATGAAGGATGTCGCCGAGCTGGCGGGTGTTTCGAACGCCGCGGTTTCGCGCTATCTCAACGGTGGATATATCTCGGCTGATAAGGCCGAGCGCATTAAACAGGCGATCGAGCAGACCGGCTATGTGCGGTCCAACCAGGCTCGTGCCTTGCGTACCGGCTCTACCAAGCTCATCGGTGTCATCGTGCCTAAGATTAACTCCGAGTCGGTGAGCCGAATTACCGCAGGCATTGGCCAGGTGCTTGGTCGCCGCGGGTATCAGATGCTGCTCGCCAACACCGACAACGTTGCCGAGCGTGAGCTCGAGTACCTCGACTTGTTCCAGAACCACCCGGTCGATGGCATCGTGCTGGTAGCGACCATGATTACCGATGAGCATCGTGCGGCTATTGCATCGTGCCGCGTGCCCATTGTGCTGATTGGCCAAAACGTCGAGGGCGCGGCCTGCGTCTACCATGACGATTACGAGGCGGCATATGAGCTGGGCCATGCGCTCGTGGGGCGCGTGGAGGGAAAGATCGCCTACATCGGTGTTACCGAAGAAGACCGCGCCGCGGGCTACGACCGACGCCGTGGCTTTGAGGCAGGCTTGCTGGCTGCGGGGGTTGTGCTCGATCCCCACCTGGTGCGTCGTGGCTCCTTCACGCTCGACTCGGGATATCGTGCGGCGCGCGAGTTGTTGGCCGACGTGCCCGACGTCTCGTTTATCGCCTGCGCGACCGATACCATGGCCGCCGGCGCCCTGCGCGCTCTTGATGAGGCGCGTGGCGTGGGCGAGGGCTTACATCGCGTGAGCGGATTTGGCGACAACGCGTTTTTGCGCGCGCTGACGGGCGGCATTCCCACCGTCCATTATGGCTATCTGACCAGTGGCGTCGAGGCCACCAATATGCTGCTCGACACGCTCGATGGCGTGGAAGGGGAGGGCGGCCTGCGTACGCTCAAGCTCGGTCATCAGCTTATGAATGTCTAGGTTTTGGGCGCCCGCCGCTATCTTCGGACCACTGTTATTTGTCCCAAACTACCTTTCACCGGCGAAAATCTACCGTTTACCGCTATATGAAAACGATTACAGTAATATGAAACTGAAAACGATTACAGTGTAAGTGTCAAAGATGGCCGGGTGTAAAACGCCCGTTAGACGAAAGGGAAGTCATGGACTACCGCAAATCAGCCCAAGAGGTGCTCGACAACATCGGTGGCGCCGGCAACGTCGTGTCGGCCGCGCATTGCGCCACGCGTCTGCGCCTGGTGATTGCCGACAACGCAAGGGTCGACAAGGAAGCCATCGAGAATATCGACGGTGCCAAGGGCGTCTTTGAGGCCCAAGGCCAGCTCCAGATTATTTTTGGCACCGGTACCGTCAACAAGGTCTATGACGAGTTCATCGCCCTCGGCGGCATCAATGCTGCTTCCAAGGCTGAGGTCAAGGAGGCCGCGGCGCAGCAGCAGAACATCTTTATGCGCGCCATTAAGGTCCTCGGCGATATCTTCGTTCCCATCATTCCCGCCATCGTGGCTTCGGGCCTGCTGCTGGGCATCATGAGCGCCCTCAACTTTATGGCCTCCAACGGCTTTATCGCGCTCGACACCAATAACTGCATCTACAAGATTGCCGACCTGGTCTCGGGTACGTCCTTTGGCATCCTGCAGATCCTGATTGGCTACTCCGCGGCCAAGGCTTTCGGCGCTAATCCGTACCTGGGCGCCGTCGTCGGCGGCGCGTTCATCAACTCCTCGCTGCAGAGCGCCTACACGGTCGCCTCCGAGGGCGTGCAGACCATGGTCACCGTCATCCCCGGCGTGTACAGCTTTGAGTGGGTTGGCTATCAGGGCCACGTCATCCCCATCGTCATCGCTTGCGCGATCCTTGCCTTCCTCGAGAAGCGTCTGCACAAGATCGTTCCCGAGATGTTCGACCTCTTTGTAACCCCGCTTGTCTCCGTGTTCGTGACCGTGCTCGTGACGCTTATCGCCGTCGGTCCCGTCTTTGTGTGGGCCGAGAATGCCGTCCTCGGTCTGATCCAGGCTCTGCTCACCCTGCCCTTTGGCATCGGTTCCTTTATCGTCGGCCTGTTCTATGCCCCCACGGTCGTCACCGGTATTCACCAGATGTACACCGCCATCGACCTGGGCCAGCTTGCCCAGTACGGCGTGACCTATTGGCTGCCCATTGCCAGTGCCGCCAACATCGCCCAGGGCGGCGCCGCGCTTGCCGTTGCCTTTAAGACCCACGATGCCAAGATCAAGGGCCTAGCGCTTCCTTCGGCTCTGTCCGCCTTCATGGGTATTACCGAGCCTGCCATCTTTGGTGTGAACCTGCGCTTCTTTAAGCCCTTCATCGCTGGCTGCATCGGCGGCGGCTGCGGCGCCCTGGTCTGCGCGCTCACCTCGCTCGCCGCTTCCGGTACGGGCGTTACGGGTATCTTCGGTATCCTGCTGTGCCTGGCCCAGCCCGTGCAGTACGCGATCATGTTTGCGGTCGCCGCGCTGGTTTCCTTTGGCGTCTCGTTTGTCCTGTACAAGGACGAGCCCAAGGCTTCCGAGCAGGCCTAAGAGCTTTTGATTGAAGGGTGCCCGCGGGTTGTATGCTCGCGGGCGTTTCCCGTATCCGGTGTCGATCTCTGGCGCCTTGTTACTTTCGATCCGTTAGGACTTTGATATGTCTAATGCACTTGGCCGCGACCTTGCAAAGCTGGTTGCCGCTGTTGACGCTGCCGCCTCTGAGTGCGGCCATGGCGCGTATGGCCAGCGCTTCCATATTATGCCGCCGGCGGGCTGGCTCAACGACCCCAACGGTCTTTGCCAAGCGGGCGGCGTGTTTCACGCGTACTTCCAGTATGCCCCGTTTGATGTGAACGGTGGCGTAAAGATGTGGGGCCATGCCACAAGCCGCGACCTTATGAACTGGGAATATGTTGGCGCCCCGCTGCTGCCCGACGAGCCGTTCGATTGCCATGGCGTGTATTCAGGCTCCGCGCTTGCCGAGGACGGCCGCATTCGCGTGCTCTATACGGGCAACGTTAAGCTTTCCGATGCGGACGGCACGTACGACTACGTCAATACCGGCCGTCGCGCCGATACTGTTTATGTCGAGAGCGTTGATGGCCTTGCCGGTCGGGAGTTCAGCCAAAAGCGCGTGGTGCTGGCGTCCGATGATTATCCCGAGGATTTGACCTGCCACGTGCGTGACCCCAAGGTGTGGCGCGATGATGACGGGCGTTACCACATGGTGCTGGGCGCGCGTCGTCGCGTGGATGGGCCGCATGTCGATAGTCGATTTTGCGCCATGCACGGCGAGGGTGCCGGGCGCGATGTGGGCGAGATCCTGGTGTATGGCTCGGCCGATATGCTGAGTTGGGAGCTCGAGAGTCGTGTGTCTACGCCCGAGCGCTTTGGCTTTATGTGGGAGTGCCCCGGCTATATCGAGCTCGATGCGAATGGCGATACCGCTGCATTTTTGTCGTTCTCGCCCCAGGGGCTCGAGGGCGGTCGTTGGGACCGCGGCAATGTGTATGCAGCGGGCTACATGCCTGTAACGGGCGACATTACGGGTGGTGACGGTGTCTATGAGCTGGGCGAGTTCCGCCTGTGGGACGCCGGTTTTGACTTCTATGCTCCGCAGGAGTTCACGGCCGAGGACGGTCGCCACATTCTGATTGGCTGGATGGGTATGCCCGATGAGCCGACCTATGGCAACGCGCCCACCGTGGCGTGCGGCTGGCAGCACTGCATGACGGTGCCGCGCGAGCTTACGGCCGGTGACGGCGGCGTGGTGCTGCAGCAGCCGGCGTGCGAGATCGAGCGCCATTATGCCTCGGTGCGTGTGGGGGAGGGCTCGTTGGAGGTTGACGGCGATACCTGCTTTGACCTTGCTGTCGACGGTGTCGACGGCGCGTTTACCGCGATTGTTGATGGCGAGCTGAAGCTGGCGTATGTGCCCGCCGAGGGCGGACTGCCCTCGCGCTTTGAGATGCGATTTACCGATGAGGGTCGCGCTTCTGCCGGCTGCGGTCGTACCGTGCGTTGGGAGCCCGTCGACGAGGTTCGTAACGTGCGCATTGTTGGCGATGTCTCCTCGGTCGAGGTGTTTGTGAACGATGGCGCGCTGGTGTTCTCGACGCGCATCTATCCTGAGGCCTATGGTGTGACCGTTGACGCTCCGGGTGCGAGCGTGAACTATCACACGCTCAACATCTAGGCGATTCGTCGCATATCGGCGCTATACTGCAGCCGTTGCCCACGATGCGGGTAACACCCGCATCGTGGGTTTTTGTTTGTGAAGGGACGGTGCCGCGTGGACGTGCAACAGCTAGAAGAGGCTTGGGCTTTGAGAGCCGGCGCGCGTGAGGTGCGGTTGCTTGCGGCCTCGCATGTGCCAGCAGCGCTGTCTCAGCTGGGGATTGTGCGTCCCGGTGACCGCCTGGTCGCGTTTGCCGATGACTTTACCGATGCGTTTGAGCGCGGCTTTGATGGCTGCGATGTTGTTCTCGTGGACCCGCCGTCGGTTGCGGCGTTTGCTGCTGCTTCCGAGGGCTATGATGCCTCGTTTGATGCCGAGGGGCCGCACCTGTGGTGGTTTGTCAACTCCATCGGCGGGTTTGGTCTGCGCGTGCCCGATCTGCGTGCGCTGGGTCGTGCGGCTCGCGAGGCCCATGCGCTGTTGGTTGTGGACAACACCGTGGCGTCGGCTTTTGGCTGCGATCCGCTGCGGCTGGGTGCCGTGCTGTCGCTCGAGGCGCTCGACCGCGTGTGTGCTGGTAAGGCGCCGCGCAAGTTCGTTGCCGCTTCGGTGGCGCGCTCGCAGCTCAAGCGTCATCGTGTGGATGCCGCGGCTGAGTGCGCGCATGCCCTGCTTGAGGGCTGTGGCTTGGCCAAGCTTGATATGCCTGCTGACGAGGCCGGTGTGCTGGAGCGCGGGCTGGACTCGCTCGATGTCCGCATGCAGGCACATTTCGACCGCGCCCGTGCGCTGGCCGAGTACTTGGCTGCGAACGAGATGGTACGCAACGTGCGCTATCCCGGGCTGAGCTCGCATCCCGACCATGTGGTTGCAACGGGGATCCTCGAGCATGGTTTTGGCCCGGCAGTTGAATTCGATCTTATCGAGCTTAGCGCAGGGGAGCTGTTCGATGCTTTGTCGGGGGAGTTCCGCACATCGCTCGCCGGCGGCGCAGCGACGCGCCTTTCGGCCCCACGCGGCAAGCAGGGGAGCACCATCCGTCTCTTCGCCGGCACCGACAATCCCCTGGTCGTAGCGTCCGCCCTAGACAATGCCCTTCGTAAACTAGCTACTCTTTAATGCTTGCGATGAGGTCGCTTGCTTTGGTGGCGATGACGTTGTTGACGTCGGCCTGCAGCTCCTCGTAGACCGCTATGGCTCGCTCGCCGGCGGGGGTGAGGGTGGATCCGCGGGCGCCGTCGCGCTCGATGAGTTTGCAGCCCAGCTGACCTTCGGCCTCGTTCACGATGCGCCAGGCCTTGGAATACGCCATGCCCATGCTCTTGGCGGCGCGGTTGAGCGAGTGCTCGCGGGCGATACCCTGCAGCAGCAAGACGCAGCCGTGTCCAAACACGCCCGGCAGATCTTTGTCGCACGCTTGAATGACCAACTTTGCCGTCGTCTTGTACTCCATACGCTCCACGTCTCCCCGCTAAAGTGTTTGCTGGGCAAACGCAAAGCCTGCGTCAAACCCTCGTGTGCTCTTCTTAAATCATGCATTGTAGCAGTCAAAGTGCGTTAAGATACTTCCCCAGTATTGGGCGCCCAAGGTTGGGCTGGGTCCTACGAGGCCTGCAGCCGACCGGTCGCATGGAAAAAGGAGAAACATGGCTACGTTCTTTCCCGGTGAGTCCCACACGTTTTCGGAGTATCTGCTGGTCCCTGGTTACTCGTCCTCGCAGTGCATCCCCAACAACGTCTCTCTTAAGACGCCGCTAACCCGCTTTAAGCGCGGTGAGAAGCCGGCAATCACCCTGAACATCCCCATGGTTTCCGCCATCATGCAGTCCGTCTCGGGCGTCGATATGGGTGTCGCGCTCGCTACCGAGGGTGGCCTGTCCTTCATTTACGGTTCCCAGAGCGCCGAGTCCGAGGCCGCTATGGTCAAGGCCGTCAAGGATCACAAGGCCGGTTTCGTTCAGTCCGATTCCACGCTGACCCCCGACATGACCATGGAGCAGGTCATCGAGCTCAAGGAGAAGACCGGTCACTCCACTATGCCGGTCACCGACGACGGCACTCCCAAGGGTAAGCTCCTGGGCATCGTCACCAGCCGTGACTATCGCCCCAGCCGCGATGACCACCAGACGAAGGTCTCCGAGTTCATGACCCCGCGTGAGCAGCTCATCGTGGGTGACAAGAACATCAGCCTCAAGGTTGCCAACGACGTTATCTGGGACAACAAGCTCAACGCCCTGCCCATCGTCGACGATAACGATCACCTCATGGGCATTGTGTTCCGCAAGGACTACGACAGTCACAAGACTAACCCCAACGAGCTGCTCGATAACGACAAGCGCTACATGGTCGGCGCCGGTATCAACACCCGCGACTATGCCGAGCGCGTGCCGCTGCTCATCGAGGCCGGTGCCGATGTCCTGTGCATCGACTCCTCTGAGGGCTTCAGCGAGTGGCAGAAGCGCACCATCGAGTGGATCCGCGCCAACTACGGCGAGGACGTCAAGGTCGGTGCCGGTAACGTTGTCGACGCCGAGGGCTTCCGCTTCCTGGCCGACTGCGGTGCCGACTTCATCAAGGTCGGTATCGGCGGTGGTTCCATCTGCATCACCCGCGAGACCAAGGGCATCGGTCGTGGCCAGGCCACCGCGCTGATCGACGTCTGCCGCGCCCGTGACGAGTACTACGAGGAGACCGGCGTCTACGTGCCCGTGTGCTCCGACGGCGGTATCGTCTACGACTACCACATGACGCTTGCCCTTGCCATGGGTGCCGACTTTATGATGCTGGGCCGTTACTTCGCCCGCTTTGACGAGAGCCCGACTGAGCGCGTCAACGTCAACGGCCAGTACATGAAGGAGTACTGGGGCGAGGGTTCTGCGCGTGCTCGCAATTGGCAGCGCTACGACCTGGGCGGCGCCGCGAAGCTCAGCTTCGTCGAGGGCGTCGACTCCTACGTCCCGTACGCCGGATCCCTCAAGGACGGCGTGGGCGGCACGCTCTACAAGGTTAAGTCCACGATGTGCAACTGCGGCGCCCTCTCGATCCCCGAGCTCCGGGAAAAGGCACGCCTAACGCTGGTCAGCTCCACCTCCATCGTCGAAGGCGGCGCCCACGACGTTGTCGTGAAGGACTCCCAGCAAAGCGTCAACTACCGCTAAGCGGCTTTCCCAAGCACCGCACCTTGCCGTTCAAACCGTCGCTCGCGTACCAAAGTACGCGACGCTCCTCTTTCACGGCAATCTGCGGCACCTGGAAAACCCGTTCGTGCTAGAACGAGTTTCAGACAAAGGTTGATTCCCAACCACGTTATTTAGATAAAGCGAGATGCCTGCAAGTCGCAGGCATCTCGCTTGTTGTATTTGCTATCATCATGCGAGTTAACGATGTGGCGGGGCGTTCTTACCTTTGCTCGCTGCAAGTTCCGCACGAGCCGAAGAGCACTTAATGTGCTCTTCGTGCGTGCAGGACTGTCCGCAGCAGCGAGCAAAGGTAAGAACGCCCCGCCCCAACCGAGATAACAAAGGAGCTGATATGTGCGATTGCACAGATCATAAGGACGAGATTCCTGTTTACGACGCGCAGGCCATCGAGTCCCGGTGGATGAAGGCCTGGGAGGACTCCAACCTCTTTGCTGTCGACACCGACGACAGCAAGCCCAAGAAGTACGTGCTCGAGATGTTCCCGTATCCGTCGGGCGACCTGCACATGGGCCACGCGCGCAACTATACCATCGGCGATGCCATGGCCCGTCAGGCCCGCATGCGCGGCTATGACGTGCTGCATCCCATCGGCTTTGACGCCTTTGGCCTGCCTGCCGAGAACGCCGCCATCAAGCACAACACGCAGGCTGCCGCCTGGACGTATAAGAACATGGACCAGGCGCTCGCCACGATGAAGCGCATGGGCTTCTCCTACGATCTGGATCGCATGGTCAAGACCTGCAGCCCCGATTATTACCGCTGGGGCCAGTGGATCTTTGAGAAGATGTGGGAAAAGGGCCTGGTCTACCGCAAGAAGAACCCGGTCAACT
>DBFDDV010000104.1:0-2700 GCA_048302525.1 Collinsella sp.
GCGCTACCGTCCAAAGTCTCGCAGGGGCATACCTAAAAAAGGCAAGGTGATTTTATCATGCCAAAGGGTACGCGTGCCGCCATCTACGCACGTTTCAGTTCGCATAACCAGCGAAGTGAAAGTATCGACATCCAAGTAGAGAAATCGCGCGAATACTGCGCACAAAATGGCCTTGACGTCGTGCGCGTATATAGCGATTACGCGCAAACAGGCCGTGACGTGCAGCGCGTAGAGTTTCAACGCATGATGGCAGACGCAAAACTAGGGTTATTCGATTATGTAGTGATCTATAAGGTTACGCGCATCATGCGCAACCGTGACGAGATGGCGCTTGCACGAATCAGGCTGCGCAAGGCAGGCGTTGAAATCCTTTACGCCGGCGAAAGCCTTGGCGAAGGCTCAACGCGCGTCTTGAATCTCGGAATGCTCGAAGTGCTCGCAGAATGGGAAAGCGCAATCGACAGCGAGCGTATCCGCGACGGTATCAACAAGAACGCCCAGCGCGGAATGGCAAACGGTCGCACGCATTACGGCTGGGACATTGTTAACGGGTATTACGAGGTCAACGAGCGTGAAGCCGCCGTGATGCACCGTATGAAAAACATGCTCTTTGCTGGCTCGACCGTTGCCGAAATCAAGCGTGCTGTCGCAGGTGAACGCGGCAAGCGTGGCAAGCCACTAACGCACGGCGTGATAACAAAGCTGCTTAGGCGCGAACAGAACTGCGGCGTTTATGATTACGCGGGCGTGCGAATCGAAGATGGCATGCCTGCGTTGTGGTCGCGCGAAGACCAGGACATGATCAACAGCATCTTGGGCTCAAACGGGCGCAAACACAACAAGACACGTGACACCAACGATTACCCGCTATCGGGCAAGATGTGGTGCCCAGAGTGCGGCCAATACTACGTTGGCGCCTGCGGAACATCCAAAACAGGCCGCGTGTACCACTACTACAAGTGCAAAAAATGTAAGCGCACCTTTAGGCGCGATGCCGTTGAAGAAGCCGTGCTTGATACCGTCCTCGAAACGATTAAGAAGCCGGATATACGTCAACGTATCGTTGATGTAATGGCTCTTTATAACGAAATGAATGAAGAGAAGGAAGAACCGGAGAGCAAGCGCATTGAGCGCGAGATAAAGCGCATCGACACGGCGTTTGAGCGTATCTGGCAGGCTATCGAGGACGGCATTGCGCCGCCCGGCGGTAAAGAGCGCGTTGCCATGCTCCGCGAGCAGAAAGCGGCATTAGAAGCCGATCTGCGGCAGGCTCAAGCTAACGAAGGAGCGAATCTGTCTGGTGAAGCTATAGCCGCTTGGCTCGATCACATTGCGCAGGAACCAGATGCAGCAGAAATCATCGAGACGTTCGTGCGACTCATTGAGGTAGACGGGGATGAACTCAAGCTTTATTTCGCTTTCGACTACTGGGGTGATGACTTCCAACCCAAACAAAAAAAGGCGAACCCCGAAAAGGGTTCGCCTAATAATCCAATGGTGGAGACGAAGGGAGTCGAACCCTCGGCCTCTGCCATGCGACGGCAGCGCTCTCCCAACTGAGCTACGTCCCCAGGACAAGTCGATATTTTACCTACGGCTCGCCAACTGTCAACGCCCAATAACCAGTCTTTTTGGGGCGCGGCTATTTTGGCAACTTTTCGAACAGGCGATCCTCTCGATGATTTTTTATCCCCGTCCCAGAAAAATCATCGACGAACGCACTACTTTGCGCTGGTAAGAACACCGGTGGTGTCGAAGGCGGGGGTGAAGCTCTCGTCTACCGCGCCGCCCTCTTGCCAGAACATTGTCGTAAAGCCCAGGTCGTCGGCATGGTCGAGCACCTGCTCGTACTCCTCGCGCGTCACGGCGCGCGCCAACTCGCCGCCCTGCTCGCGCATGAGCGCATTGGGCGTGTACTGGTTCATGACCGAGATCGGCACGTCGCCCACCGTCTGCCACACCAGGTCTAACACGCGGCACGAGTCATCCGCATGCCCCGGCAGCACCAGGTGGCGCACGATGATGCCGCGCTTCATGAGCCCGTCGTCATCCACCAGCTCTCCCCCGCGGCGATCGATCTCGCGCGCCATCTGGGCCAGACCCGACACGGCCACACGCGGGTAATCCTTTATATGGGAGAGCGACTGCGCAAGCGCCGCATCGGCATATTTAAAGTCGGTAAGCCACACATCGATCAGGTCGCCCAGCGCGGCCACGGCACTCGCGCGCTCGTAACCACTCGTGTTGTAGACGATCGGGATAACCAGTCCGCGCGCCCGTGCCGCGGCAATCGCGGCAGGCAACAGGTGCGCATAGTGCGTCGCCGTCACCAAATTGATGTTGTTGGCACCCTGGTCCTGCAGTTCCAGCATAATCTCGACCAGACGCTCAGACGAAATCTCAAGGCCAAAATTGCCGGTCGAGATCTCGTGGTTCTGGCAGTAGATACATTTAAGCGAGCAACCGCTAAAGAAGATCGTGCCCGAACCGGCCTCGCCCGAGATAGGCGGCTCCTCCCACATATGAAGCGCCGCGCGGGCCACCCTGAGCGTGTCGTTAGCACCGCATACGCCGCGCGCGCCCTCATCGCGCGCCGCACCGCAACGGCGCGGACACAAATGGCAGGCGGGCGAAAAAAGTTCGGTCAACGACGTCGGCATAAAAACATGCTCCAAAACAACGATTCAGCAGCTCACACCT
>DBFDDV010000105.1:0-3094 GCA_048302525.1 Collinsella sp.
AGCGCTCCCACACGTGCAGCGCCCAAGAGCGGATCGCCGGGAAGTGGTAGGCAGGAAGCTCCATAACAAACGGCGTCGGACGGCCGGCGAAGAGCTTGGTCTTCTTGAGCATAAGGCCCGAAGCGATGACGGCAAAGACGCCCAGGAAGTAGAAAAGCGGGCTGATCCACGCGGCGGTGGTAGAAGAATCGCCGATGATGGAACCCATGAGCAGGGCGATGATCGGCAGCTTGGCGCCACAGGGGATGAACGTGGTGGTCATGACCGTCATGCGGCGGTCCTTCTCGTTCTCGATGGTCTTGGTGGCCATGACGCCGGGGACGCCGCAGCCTGAGGACACGAGCATGGGGATGAACGACTTACCGGACAGGCCAAAGCGGCGGAACACGCGGTCCATGATAAAGGCGACGCGGGCCATGTAGCCGCAGTCCTCCAGGAAGGACAGCATCACGAACAGCAGGAACATCTGCGGCACAAAGCCGAAGATGGCGCCCAGGCCGCCAACGATACCGTCGCAGACCAGCGAATCGACCAGGCCACCGTCCTCGGTGCCACCCGCCACGAGGACGTCGTGCACCATGGTGGTGATACCCGGGACATAGGGGCCGTACTGTGCCGGGTCGACCGAGTCGGCGTCGTCACCCGCGGCCTCGACAGCCTCATCGTAAGCATCGCGGCCCTGACCGAGCACATACCAACCGTCGGTGCCAAAGAGCTGATCGTTGGTGAAGTCGGTCACCGTTCCGCCCAGGGTGGAAACGGCGATGTAGTACACGCAGAACATGATGACCACAAAGATCGGCAGGCCCAGGATACGGTTGGTAACCACACGGTCGATCTTCTCGGAGGTGCTCATCTTGGCCGGGGCCTTGGTGAGGCACTCGTCGATGATGTGTGCGATCACGCCGTAGCGCTCACCGGTGATGATGGACTCGGCGTCGTCATCGCAATCCTGCTCGCACTGGGCGACCAGTTGCTCCACGCGAGCAGCCTTCTCCTTGGTGAGGTTGATGAGTTTGCAGGCGTCTGCGTCACGCTCAAACAGCTTGACGGCGTAATAGCGACGCTTGTTAGCGGGAACGCTCGCCGGAAGGTTGTTCTCGATGTGCGTCAGAACGTCCTCGATGGAGGAGTCGAACTTGTGCTCCGGCACCTGCCCCTTGGAAGCAGCGGACTTTTTGACCTGCTCGAACAGCTCCTTGATGCCCTTGTTCTTAAGAGCCGAGATCATCATAACCGGGCAGCCGAGCTTCTTGGAGAGCTTGTCCGTGTCGATCTTGTCGCCGTTCTTCTCGACCAAGTCGGCCATGTTGAGGGCGACGACCACGGGCAGGCCGGTCTCGATAACCTGAAGCGCCAGGTACAGGTTGCGCTCCAGATTGGTGGCATCGACAACCTGGACGACGACATCGGGCTCACCGCTCATGAGGTAGTCGCGCGAGCACTGCTCCTCGGGGCTGTAGGGGGAAAGCGAGTAGATGCCGGGGAGGTCCGTGATGGTAACGTTCTTGTCGCTTAGGAGCTTGGCCTCCTTTTTCTCAACCGTGACGCCGGGCCAGTTGCCAACGTAGCCGTTGGCGCCGGTGATCAGGTTGAAAAGCGTGGTCTTGCCGCAGTTGGGGTTACCCGCCAGCGCGACATGGATCTGAGAATCCGCCATTCAATCCTTCTTCCTTGTGTGCCTGCGCTGCTTTCTCCGCGCAGGCTGGAAATGTGCTTCAAAGATGCTGCATTAAGTTAGAAATACCTAACTTTATCTGCAGAAATATACGCCGCGAGCCCTTACTGGACCTCGACGACGGCCGCCTCCTCCTTGCGGATGGAAAGCTCGTAGCCGCGCACGTTGATCTCGACCGGATCACCGAGCGGCGCGACCTTCACGACCTTGAACGAAGTGCCCTTGATGAGCCCCAAGTCCATAAGGTGGCGGCGAAGCGCACCCTCACCGTGAAGCTTGACGATGGTAGAGCTCTCGCCCACCTTAACGTCACCCAACGTCTTCATCCTCTTGTCCCCCTTTCGGTTTTTATGAAATGCTGCGGACTAACCGACGGTCATGATGTGCATGGCAACCTTGGAATCGATGCCAAAGCGTGCGCCCAACACCGTGACGATGATATTGGCACCACTCGAGCTCACCACGTGGATTTCGTTGCCCTCGACAAAGCCGAGGTCCTTGAGGTGGTGTTTCATGTCCTCATTGCCCTTTACACGAGACACGCGCACGGTTTCGCCCGCTTTTACCATCGAAAGCGGCATGGCCGGCATCTGCGGTCCGCAAGACATGAGTTGCTCCTAACGTCAGTTCGTCCTCAACATCGACGCGTAAAAAGTTAACCACGTCTATGTTCGCTATAGTAAACTAGCACGTGGTTAACTTTTTGGAAAGGGTCCCCATTCAGATTTCGAAAAAGTTTCCTATACGAAACAAAAAGGCGCGGCAAAGGACCATCCTTTACCGCGCCCTATCATGCTTAGAGCGAGAGATTTCTGATCGATGTGACACAGGAGGCCTCATCCACGCCCGAAACGCGGAACACGATGTCCTCGCCACATTCGCCACAGAGTGCCATGAGCCCTATAACGTCGCGGCCATCGACATGACGATTGCCAATCGAAACCGACACGTCACTACGATGCTTGGCGATAATGTCATAAAGCAGCGCAACCGGGCGGGCATGCAATCCCAACGGATCTTTAATCGTCTTCGTAAATTCGACCATGTCCCCTCCCACGACATCGCACATTCGGCCGGCAAACCCAGCCACGTGGTAGCTATTGTAGCGTTAGATGCTTGTCGAGAGCTCCTCTGAACACCTCGTGGGCAAAAAGTGGCAAATATGAGTACTGCCACCAATTTAGTAGCAGCAAAATCGAGAGCAAATTGCTTACTTTAAGCGATTCGAAGAGGTTGAAAGCCGTCAAACGCCCTTTAAAGGGGGTCGCGCGCGCAGACGTGGTGTAAGAGTGTCCTGAGGTCCGTCGCTGCAAGTCCCGATGTTACTCCTTCTTGAGACCGCGCTTCTCGACTATCTCGTCCACTATCTCCCGGGCGCGCCGCCCGAGCGCGCGGCGCCTCCCCTCTGTCGGGGCC
>DBFDDV010000106.1:0-5625 GCA_048302525.1 Collinsella sp.
GTACGAGCATTGTTTCGCTCGGTCAATCACTTAAAAGCGCTAACCTGTTATCGGTTTTATAGATAGCAATCGAAAGGATGGGCGCCGATGACCCTCCAGCAGCTTCGCTTTTTGATCGCCGTGGCAGAGTCCGGTTCGATCAACGCCGCAGCTCAGCGCCTCTATACCGCTCAGTCCAACATCTCAAACGCCGTCAAAAGCCTGGAACAGGAGCTCCATCTGGAGATCTTCACGCGCTCCAGCCGCGGCGTCACGCTCACCAACGACGGCACCGAGCTTTTGGGCTATGCGCGCCAGGTCGTAGAGCAGGCCGACATGCTCGAGGCACGCTACGAGGACGGCGGCACTCCGCAAGCCCGCCTCGCCATTTCCGCCCAGCACTACGCCTTTTCGGTCGAGGCCTTTGTCAACGTGGTCGAGCGCTGCCGCGACAGCAAGTTCGAGTTCATCATGCGCGAGACCACCACATCGCAGATCATCGATGACGTCCGTGCGTTTCGCAGCGATATCGGCATTCTGTATCTGGATGACTTTAACGCCCGCGTCCTGCAGAAGGCCTTCGCCGATGCCCGTGCAAGCTTCCATCCCCTATTCGACGCGACGGTCCACGTCTTCGTTAGCGAGCGCCACCCGCTTGCCCGCCGCCCGCAGCTGTCCCTTGCCGACCTCACACCATATACGCGCTACAGCTTTGAGCAGGGAACCTCAAACTCCTTCTATTACGCCGAGGAACCTTTTAGCTATATCCCTTGCGACCGCAACATACGAATCTCGGACCGCGGAACACTTACTAACTTACTTATCACGTCGAACGGCTACACCCTGTCGACCGGTGTCCTCTCCAATGAAATGCAATGGGGTATGGCATCGATCCCGTTAGCAGACGCCCCAACGATGCACGTAGGCTATATCATGCACGACGAGCGCAAGCCCTCTCCCCTCTTGCAGCAATACCTCGACGAGCTCAACCGCATCATCCATGCCAACTAACTGTCGGAAGACGGGGTAGAAATCGTAGATTGCTAGCCCCCGGCGGGCATGGCGCTACAATGGTCACTCACACGAAACGTACCCAACGAAAGGAAGCCCGTGAAGGTCATCATCTATACCGACGGCTCGGCCCGATCAAATCCGGGACGCGGCGGCTACGGCGCCGTGCTCAAATACACCAACCCCGCCGGCAAGACCTTCACCTCCGAGCTTTCGCGCGGCTACGCCAAGACCACCAACAACCGCATGGAGCTCATGGCGGTCATCGTGGCGCTCGAGGCACTTAACCGCCCCTGCGAGGTCGAGGTCCATTCCGATTCGCAGTACGTCGTCAACGCCTTTAACAAGCACTGGATCGACGGCTGGAAAAAGCGCGGATGGAAAACCGCCAACAAGCAGCCCGTCAAGAACCGCGACCTGTGGGAGCGCCTACTCACCGCCAAAAGCAAGCACAAGGTTGAGTTCATCTGGGTTAAGGGTCACGCCGGCCACGAGCTCAACGAACGCTGCGATGAGCTCGCCACCACGGCGGCCGACGGCAGCAACCTCGATATCGATACCGGCTTTAACGAGAGCGACCTGTAACGGCGTTTTCGCACGCTATTTCCTGCCCCCTCGCGCTACACTCATCCTGTAAACCGAACGGCACGAGGGGGATACATGCTGCGTATAGCGACCATCGGCACATCCATGATTACCGACGACTTTATCCAGGTCGTCAACGCCAACGACCAAGCCGCGTTTGTGGGCACGCTCTCGCGCGATGCCGAGCGCGGCGCCGCCTTTACCGCCGAACACGGCGGCGAGCGTAACTTCACCGCACTTGACGAGCTTGCGTCCGCCGACGACGTCGACGCCGTCTACATCGGCAGCCCCAATGCGCTCCACTACGAGCAGGCCCTTGCCTGCATCGCCGGTGGCAAGCACGTCATCGTCGAGAAACCCTTCTGCGCCACCGAAGCGCAGGCGCTGGAAGTCTTCCGCGCTGCCGAGGCAGCAGGTGTCGTGGCCCTCGAGGCCATGCGTCCCCTCCACGATCCCGCCTTCCACGCCATCGAGGACGCCCTGGGCGAGATCGCCCCCATCCGCCGCGCCTCATTGCGCTTTGGCAAATATTCTTCGCGCTACAACGAAGTTCTCGCGGGACGCGCCACCAATATCTTCGACTGCAATATGGCATCGGGTTCCCTCATGGACATTGGCGTCTATACCGTCGAGCCCATGGTCGAGATCTTTGGCATGCCCTCCGGCCTTACGAGCATGACCACTCTGCTCGATCCCACCACGCGACAGCTCACACACGGCCCCATCGATGGCTGCGGTTCCATCCTCGCCAGCTACGGCGGTGGCCGTATCTCCGTCGAGCTCGCGCACTCCAAAATTACGAATGACCTGCTGCCCTCGCAGATCGAAGGCGAGCGTGGCACTATCCAGATCGACCATCTGTCCACGCCCCGCAACGTCCGCATCGACTATCGCGGCGACGTCGTACGCGGCTCGGCGACCGAGGCACCGCGCGAACAGGGAGACAACGGCCGCGTGCTCGACCTGCCCAAATCGAGCAACACTATGGAATACGAACTCACAGACTTTATCACCGCCATCGGCGGCATCGATAACGTTAAGGAAGAGATTTGGGAGACCCCGGCGGGACGCCACGAGCTTGGCCACTACCGCGATGTCACACTCGTCTCACTGCGCATCATGGATGCCGTGCGCCAGCAGGCCGGCATAACCTTCCCGGCCGACGCAGGCAAGCAGGCATAGCGATGGGCCTCTTCGATACGTTCTTCTCCAGTGTCACCGGCGGCAGTCGAGAGCCTCAAAAACCATCAAACGTCGAGCTCGAGCTGCGCCGCAGGCTTACTGTGCTCGCAAGCGACGGGGCCACTCAAGACACTCCCCTGCGCTATTTCCTGTGCTGGGCGGGGCAAGTCCAGGGCGTTGGCTTTCGCTTTACCAACACCAACCTCGCGCAGGCACGCGCGCTCACCGGCTGGGTGCGTAACATGGAAGACGGCTCAGTCGAGATGGAGATACAGGGAGCTCCGGCAAATATCCTATCTCATCTCGAGGCGCTTCATGCCTCCTACGAGCGCATGGGAACGCGTTTTCGCCTCGTAGACGCCCAGGCCCGAGCCCCACTTACCAATGAAGACGGTTTCATGCCTCGTTATTAGTATTGTGTGCTAAATACGGTATCATTTACCTACGACCGTTGATAGAAAAGAGGCGAGGCGCATGGCGGTGCAAAGAAGGAATACCAAGCAGCGAAAGCTGGTTCTTGACGCCGTGCGCCAAAGCTATAACCATCCCACCGCCGACGAAATCTACAACGCCGTGCGCGAACAGGATGACAAGATCAGCCGCGGCACGGTCTACCGCAACCTCAATCTCTTGGCCGACGCCGGCGAGATTCTCTCCATCAAGACGCCGGGCGGCAGCCGCTTCGATCGCACGATCGAGCCGCATGCGCATATCATCTGCACCTCATGCAGCCGCGTCATCGACGTACCGCTCCCCTTCGATGCCCAGCTCGACGCCAAAGCGTCCGAGCAAATCGGCTGGCACGTCACGTCGCACTACACCATCTTCGAGGGTCTCTGCCCCGACTGCCGGTAGATGTTTGGGACATGCCTACTCGGCGAGCAGGCGACGCAGCTCTTCTTCGACCGTGCGCACGTAACGGACGCGGTCGTTGATGCCGCGCATGGTGGGGTTGCAGTTCTCCATCAGATAGGGATGGCCCACGACGTTGAGCATGTCGCGATCGTTTTCGTTATCGCCAAACGCCATCATCTCATCGGGCGAAATACCCAAGGCACGACCGTAATCGGCAAGCGCGGAACCCTTACCCGAATCAAAGCCGATAAAGTCCGTCCATTCGGTTCCCGACGTCATCACATCAACCCGATCGCTAAAGCGACGCACAAAATACTCCAGCGCCGCCGGCTGCTCTGTCTCAGGCGTTTGAAACGCAATCTTAATGACATCCTCGTCAATGTCCTCGGGACGGTCGACCACCGCCACATCGCAATGGACCTCGTAACGCAAATGGTCGACGAACGCATCGTTGCCGCTTATGGTGTAAAGGTGCCCCTCACACGAAAGGGTCACGTCGGCATGGGGATACGCAACCACGGCATTCGTGATATCCATAGCAAGGCTACGCTCCATGGAGCGCTTGACAACGGCACGCCCCTCGCTCATCACCAGAGCTCCGTTTTCGCATACATAGGCGAGCTCATCGGCCACCGGGGCAAACAGATGGCGCAAGCTCGCATATTGACGGCCGCTCGCCGGCATAAACACGATACCGCGACGATGCAGCTCATCGATGAGCTCAAAGGCCTCGGAACGCGGCTCGCGCTCCCCCGGATGCAGCAACGTACCGTCCAAATCGCATGCAATCAGCTTGATTCCTTCAAGACCCATATGCTTTCCCCCACAGCATCTCATCAACAGAAAGACGGACTTTGAATAGTTGCCTCTCAAAGTCCGTCTTACTTATACGCACGTTAACCGCGCGCCTTCTTTACGATCGGAAAGTCTGGAGCCATACTCACAACGGCATCCGCCGCACTCGACGCAAAGCGCCGGTCCGAATCGAGTTCACGGGTAACCACCGAGAGCCGAACGCCCTCGACGCCCCGGAGCATGCGGCCCAAAACAGGCTGCACCGGCGTATACATGCGCACGGTATGCTCGTCCGAATCGCCTCGGAAAAGTGGCGTATGCATATTGCCGATCTCCCAGCACGCATGCGCGAGCGCAATCGGGTCCATGCGGTCAACTTCGACCAAATAAACCTCGGCGCTGCGCAGACGTACGACAACCACCACGGGCACCGCACCCGTGTGGTCGATAGCGAGCACGTCACCGTCGGCAAGACGACCGCCGTCGGCAGTATCCAGCCGAACATCGACCGTGCGCCCCAGCTCCGTCACGCCCACAAGCGCGCATACATCAGCCTGGTCCCAATCGAGCAGCAGCTCGTCAACTTCAAAGACGCCGCCCAACTTCCGGCGAAGCAAAAGCTCATAGGACGGATCGTTGAGATTTCCCAAGCATGTCGTCGAAACCAAGCGTTCAGGCATACTCTAACCCTCGACCTCGACGAGCTCGATATCAAAGTTGAGGTCCTTGCCGGCCAGCTCGTGGTTGGCGTCGAGCGTCACGGCCTCGGGCGTTACGTCGATGACCACGGCGGGGACGGGCATGCCGCTCGGCGTGGACAGGAAGAGCTTCATGCCCTTCTCGATCTGCTCGATGTTGGGAACCTGTTCGGCCGGGAAGGTAATAACCATCTCGGGGTTGTGCTCGCCGTAGGCATCGGCAGCAGAAATGTGCACGGTCTTCTTCTCGCCCACCTGCATGTCGACAACAGCGGCGTCGAAGCCCTTGATCATCTGACCGGCGCCGCAGGTGAACTCCAGCGGCTCGCCGCGATCGTAGGAGCTATCGAACTGCGTGCCGTCGTCGAGCGTGCCGCGATAATGAGTCTTGACCTTCTTGCCCTGGTTGGACATGGTAACCTCCGTGATAAGGGCGGCGCACAACGCGGGCCGCCATGAACATATGGCGCTAACTATACCCTAGTCATACAATTCAATGACAGTTTGCAAAGAAACGCTG
>DBFDDV010000107.1:0-60111 GCA_048302525.1 Collinsella sp.
TGAACAATCGCAAGTGTCCGGCGAGGGGGCGGCTTTGTAAAGCCGTTTGGCCCCACCCGCATAGCGGGTGGTTTCTGATGCGGCGCGCTGCGCGCCCCGCACAGGCTAAAGCCTCTAACGAAAGGGCGCTGACCTTCTGGTCGCGCCCTTGAAGTTGAACGTCAGATTGTCCAAATGCGGCCCGCGTAGCGTCAAGCGGTTACGCGGGCTGGTAAGCCCGCGTAACCCTAGTAGTTGGCTTCGTAGCCGTTACCGTCGCCGGTGGGCTCTTCGTAGTAGTCCGAATCGCTCGAATCGCTTGAGTCATCGGAATCGTCAGAGCTGACCGATGAGGTTGCGGTACCGTTTGCGTAGTCGTCAGACGTGTTGTTGTTCAGGTCGCCGATCGTAGAGCTGGAACCGTCGGAAAGACCCATAGTGTTGGGACCCTTGGGATCCTTGCCGGCATCGACGCGCTCCATCATTTCCTTGAGCTCGTCCTCGTAGACAAAGACGTAGCTCACACCGTCGATCATGGTGCTGTCGTCGGCGTACGAGGGCAGGTTGGCCGAGTAGATACCGTCGACATCCATACCGCGCATGGCGTTGACCGTAGCCACGATATCCTGAACGCTCATATCGGTTACAAGCATATCGGACAGCGAATTAACCAGGCCAAAAATCTTCGTGGCATCGAAGTTATTGAGAATCTGGTTGGCAAGGGCGCCAAGCACCTGACGCTGGTGGCGCATGCGCGTGTAATCGCCGTCGGCATAGGTGTAGCGGCAGCGGGCATAGGTAAGGGCGGTGGCACCGTCCATATGCTGCTGGCCAGCGGTAATCTTAATATCCAGGTGCTCGGGGTCGTCAACATCATCGGTTGCGTTAATGTCGATACCGCCAACCGAATCAATCAGCGCCTGCATACCGTCGAAGCTGACCTCGGCATAGTGGGAAATCTGAACACCGCACAGCTCGTTGACCGCCTCGACCATGGCCTCGGCGCCGCCAACGGTATGGCAGGCGTTGATCTTCATGGTCTCGCCCTTGTACTCGACCTTGGTGTCGCGCGGAACGGAAATGAGCGTCGCCTGCTTTTGCGTGGGGTCGATGCGTGCCAGGATAATCGAGTCGGCACGATACGTATCCTCGCCCGGACGGCCGTCGGTGCCAAGAAGCAGCACGTAGAACGGATCCTTTGCCTCATCGGTGTCAACCAGAACCCGACGCAGATTGTCGGTAATGACATTAGAATCGCCGAGCTTGCCCATAATGGTGGCAAACCACAGGCCGGCAGCGGTAGTAGCACTCAGCAGCACGCCAAGCACGACAATGAGCGCGACGTGACGAATCGTGTGGCTACGACGACGTTGGCGAGCGCGCTCGGAATAGCGAGCCACGTTATCGCGACTGTAGATCTTGGCCTGTGCACCAGTTGAGGGTCTTCGGGCGGTGGTATCCGCGAGGGGCTTTTTATTAAACATAGGCAACCTGTATTAGTAGATGACGGGATCGGGGACGGAAGCATGCTCGACATGCGCGCCGAGCGCCTGCAGCTTTTCGACAAACTGCTCGTAGCCGCGCTTGATGTGATGGATGGCCGAAACCTCGGTCGTCCCGTCGGCGATCAAGCCCGCTACGACGAGGGCCGCTCCGCCACGCAGATCGGGCGAGGTAACCTGTGCGCCCGAGAAGCCCTTGACGCCATGAATCATGGCATGATGGCTCTCGATACGAATGTCGGCACCCATGCGCACCAGCTCAGAGGCAAACATAAAGCGATTCTCGAAGATGTTCTCGGTAATAACGGAACTGCCGTCGGCGAGAGCGGAGAGCACCATAATCTGCGCCTGCATGTCCGTCGGGAAACCGGGGAACGGAAGCGTCTGGATGTCGACCGGCTTGATACGCTCGGCACGGTTTACATGGACGCCATCCTCGACGCGCTCGCAGTCGATACCCATGAGCTCCATCTTCTTGAGCACCATGCCCAAGTGAATGGGGCAAAAGCCCGTGACATCGACACCGCGATCGTCGGCCATCAACGCACCGGCAACGATAAAGGTACCGGCCTCGATGCGGTCGCCCACCACGCGATGGGTAACGGGATGGAGCTCTTCCACGCCTTCGATAGTCACGACGGGCGTACCCGCGCCGACAATCTTGGCGCCCATCTCGTTGAGCATGTTAGCGAGATCGACGATCTCGGGCTCGCGGGCGGCATTGTCGATAACCGTGGTACCCTGCGCGCGCACGGATGCCATAATGAGGTTCTCGGTCGCACCGACGCTGGCGAACTCGAGCGTGACGGTGGTACCGCGCAGACCTTGGGGCGCATTAGCGTTGATGTAACCGTGGGCGGTATCGAACTCAACGCCCAGGGCCTCAAGACCAAGAATGTGCATATCGATCTTGCGAGCACCCAGGTTGCAGCCGCCGGGCATGGCTATCTTGGCACGATGGAAACGGCCCAGCAGGGGTCCCATCACGGCTGTGGAAGCACGCATCTTGGCAACGAGCTCGTAGGGGGCCTCCCAAGAATCGACCTGAGAGGTATCAATCTCGAGCGTATGCTCGTCGAGAACATCGATCGTAGCGCCCATGCCCTTGAGCACCTTGCCCATCACGTGGACATCGGAAATATCGGGCACGTTCTGCAGCGTCGTCTTGCCCGGCGCCAGAAGCGTTGCCGCCATGAGTTTGAGCGCGGAGTTCTTGGCGCCCGAAACGGGCACAGAGCCTCCGATGGCGTGGCCACCCTCAACGCGGATAATATCCAAGGTCTACCCTTTCAAAAAGCATGCCCGGGATGGCTGGGCCATCCCGGGCATGATGTGTTCGCAAATGGTCGAACGCTAAATCGTTTGACTATTGGGCAAGCTTGAGCTTACACCATGCGATTTCATTATAGAGGTAGGCGCGGCGTGCATCATCCTCCGACAAATTACCCAGCTTCTCTTCAAAACCTTGAATATCAGCTTTAAGCTTGTCGGCATCGACGGTCGCCAAATCGCAAGCGCGCTCGGCGAGAACGGTCACGACATCGTCCGCAACCTGGGCATAGCCGCCGGCCACGGCAAACGTGTGGTCGACAGTGCCCATGGCCTTATCGGAAACGCGAACGTAACCGCGGTCGATCGTGCAGATCTCGCTGGAGTGAGCAGGCAGAACGCCAAACTCGCCATCCGTGGACGGAATCGACACAAACGCAGCGTCGCCCTCATAGGCGCAGCTCACGGGGCACACGATGCGGATACGCATAACCTACTTCTCCCCCATCTTGCGGGCGCGCTCGCGCACGTCCTCAATCGTGGAAGCATAGCGGAAAGCCTGCTCGGGCAGGTCATCGGCCTTGCCGTCGACAATCTCGGCGAAGGAGCGGACGGTATCCTCGACGCGGACGTAGACACCGGGGTTGCCGGTGAACTTCTCGGCGACGTGGAAGGACTGCGAGAGGAACTGCTGGATCTTACGGGCACGGTTGACCGTAAGGCGCTGCTCCTCGGACAGCTCGTCCATACCCAGGATGGCGATGATGTCCTGAAGGTCGGAGTACTCCTGCAGGAGCTCCTGGACCTTGACGGCGACACGGTAGTGCTCCTCGCCGACGATCGAGGGATCGAGAGCGTCGGAGGAAGACGCGAGCGGGTCGATAGCCGGGAACAGGCCGAGCGACGAAATACTACGCGAAAGAACCGTGGTGGCATCGAGGTGCGTAAACGTCGTGGCAGGCGCCGGGTCGGTCAGGTCGTCTGCGGGGACGTAGACAGCCTGGACGGAGGTAATGGAGCCCGTCTTGGTCGAGGTAATGCGCTCCTGGAGGTCGCCCATCTCGGTTGCCAGCGTGGGCTGGTAACCAACGGCGGACGGCATACGGCCCAGCAGTGCGGAAACCTCGGAACCTGCCTGGGAGAAGCGGAAGATGTTGTCGATGAACAGCAGAACGTCCTGGCCACGATCACGGAAATACTCAGCGGTGGTAAGGCCGGCCAGACCGATGCGCAGACGCGCTCCGGGCGGCTCGTTCATCTGACCATAGACCAAGCAGGTCTTGTCGATAACGCCAGACTCGCTCATCTCGAGGAACAGGTCGGTGCCCTCGCGGGTACGCTCGCCGACGCCGGTGAACACCGAGGTGCCGCCGTGCTCCTGGGCGAGGTTGTTGATGAGCTCCTGAATCAGAACGGTCTTGCCGACGCCGGCGCCGCCGAACAGGCCTGTCTTGCCGCCACGGATGTAGGGCTCGAGCAGGTCGACGGCCTTGATGCCGGTCTCGAAGATCTCGGTCTTGGTGGTGAGCTCGTCGAAACGGGGCGCTGCATGGTGGATGGGGTAGAACTCCTCCACCTCGGGCATGGGCTTGCCGTCGACGGGCTTGCCCATGACGTTCCAAATACGGCCGAGCGTCTTGGGGCCAACGGGCATCTTCATGGGCTCACCGGTATCGGTGGCGATGAGGCCGCGCTGCAGGCCGTCGGTCGAGGACATGGCGACCGTGCGGACGACGCCGCCCGGAAGCTGGCTCTCGACCTCGAGGATCGTGCTCAGATGACCGATCGGGGTCTCGGCCTCGACCGTGAGCGCGTTGTAGATCGGGGGCACCGCACCGTCAAACTTGACGTCGACGACAGGACCGATGATTCGCACGATGCGACCATCACCGGCAGTCGTCTTCTTGGTGGCTTCCTCGACCGCAAGCTTTACGGTGTTATTAGCCATTACTGTTCCTCCAATGCTGAGGCTCCGCCGACGATCTCGTTAATCTCGGTCGTGATCGAAGCCTGGCGCACGCGACTATACGTGCGGGTAAGGGTCGAGATGATCGCGGTGGCGTTTTCCGTCGCGGAGTGCATGGCCTTGCGGCGTGCACCCTGCTCGGCAGCCGCCGAATCGATCAAGGCCTGGTAGATGACCGTCAGAATATAAGACGGCACAAGCTTGCCGAGAACATGCTCGGGAGAGGGCACGAACTCGAACGTGGACGAGATGCGCTTGGGGGCGTCGGTCTCGTTCTTACGCGGACCGTGGGCCATAGCGATCATCTCGGGGTCGAGCGGCAACAGATGCTCGACGCGAAGCTCCTGATCCACGCGGTTCTTGGCGTGGTGGTAGACAAGCTCGACACGGTCAAGCTCACCGGCACGATACGCATCGCAGATATGAGAGGAGATCATGCGGGCCTGATTGAAATCGGGCTCAGAGGAGTTGCCCTCAAAGTGCATGACGACGTTTTCGCGGTCACGGAAATACGTGGCCGGTTTGCGCCCACACGCGATGATCTCGCACTCGATGCCGTCGTTCGCCCAAGAAGCGGCGAGCTTTTCGGCCGTGCGCTCCACCGTCGTATTGAAACCGCCGGCAAGGCCGCGGTCCGAGGCAATAACGACAATCAGGCCATGCTTGACGCTCTCATGCTTCTGCAGCATGGGATCGGTGCCCGAACAGGAGGCGTCGCCGGCGACCGTCAACATGACGTCGGTCAGCGCCTCCTTATAGGGCTCGGCCTGCTTGGAGCGATCGAGAGCACGACGGATCTTGGCCGTAGAGACCATCTCCATCGTGCGCGTGATCTGCTTGGTCGTGGTAACCGAGGAGATTCGCTTCTTAATGTCGCGAAGGTTGGCCATGGGGCTTAGTTCTCCTCTGATCCAGAAACATCCGAATGGTGCTTGGCCATGAACTGCTGCTTGAAGTCGCCGATGACGCGCAAGAGCTCAGCCTTGGTGTCATCATCGATCTTCTTGGCGCGAACCTTGTCGAGCAGCGAGCCAAAGCCATTGTCCATGTACTCGATGAGCTCGGCACGGAAAGGCAGCACGTCGGCAATCTCCAGGTCATCCAGGAAGCCCTCGTTGCCAGCGAACAGCGTAACGATCTGCTCGCCAACCTCAAACGGCTTGTAGCGCGGCTGCTTAAGGAGCTCGGTCATGCGGGCACCATGGGTCAGCTGCTTCTGAGTAGCCTCGTCAAGGTCGGAGCCAAACTGCGTAAAGCCAGCGAGCTCCTGATAGGAAGCGAGGTCCAGACGGAGGTTGCCGGCGACCTGCTTCATGGCCTTGGTCTGCGCATCGCCACCGACGCGGGACACGGAAATGCCCACGTCGACTGCCGGGCGCTGGCCCTGGAAGAAGAGCTCGGACTGCAGGTAGATCTGACCATCGGTAATGGAAATGACGTTGGTCGGAATGTAGGCCGAGACGTCGCCGTCCTGGGTCTCGATGATCGGCAGAGCTGTCATGGAGCCGTAACCGTTCTTCTTGGACATCTTGACAGCACGCTCGAGCAGACGAGAGTGCAGGTAGAAGATGTCACCAGGATAGGCCTCGCGTCCGGGCGGACGATGCAGCGTCAGCGACATCTGACGGTAGGCCACAGCCTGCTTGGACAGGTCATCGTAGATGACGAGCACGTGACCGCCGGGGTTGGTCTCGCTGGCGGGCTTGCCGTCCTCGCCGTTGTACATGAAGAACTCGCCGATAGCGGCACCGGCCATAGGCGCGATGTACTGCATAGGGGCGGAATCGGCAGCGGTGGCCGAAACGATGATGGTGTAGTCGAGCGCACCGTGCTGAGCGAGGGTCTCGCGGATGTTGGCAACCGTGGAGGCCTTCTGGCCGATGGCGACATAGATGCAGACCATGCCCTTGCCGCGCTGGTTGAGGATAGCGTCGATGGCAATGGCGGTCTTACCGGTCTTACGGTCGCCGATGATGAGCTCTCGCTGACCGCGACCAATAGGCACCATGGAGTCGATGGCCAACAGGCCGGTCTGAACCGGCTCGCACACCGGGGTACGGTCGATGACGCCGGGGGCCTTGAACTCAATGGGACGACGGTGCGTGGCGACGATGTCGCCCAGGCCGTCGATGGGCTGGCCGAGCGGATTGACGACGCGGCCGAGCATGGCGCGGCTCACAGGGATATCCATAATGCGGCCAGTGGTGCGGCACTCGTCGCCTTCCTTGATGGAGTCGACGGCACCAAACAGAACGGCGCCGACCTCGTCACGGTCAAGGTTCTGGGCAAGGCCGAAGACGGTCTCACCGGTATCGGAGCTCTTAAACTCCAGAAGCTCGCCTGCCATGGCGCTCTTGAGGCCGGAGACGCGCGCGATGCCGTCGCCTACCTCGTCGACCGTTGAAACCTCATGCGTATCGACCGTCGCGGAGAGGCTCGTGAGCTGCTCCTGCAGTTTCTTGGCGATATCCTGGGCATTGAGGGTTTCGGACATTAGGCTTCACCTCCGTACGAATTAGCAGAGTTTGCGAGGGTCTCCTGCGCGATGCGCAGCTGCGTCTTGACGGTAATGTCACGACGCTCGCCGCGGGCCTCGAGCACCAGGCCGCCCACGATAGACGGGTCGACCTGCTCGATAAGGAATACTTTGCGGCCGAAGTCCTGCTCGCATTTCTTAGTGATGGTTTGACGCAGCTCGTCGTCGAGCGGGATCGCCGTGGTGACGGTCACGCCCACTACATCCTCGTCTTCCTCGGCAACATACTTAAAGGCAGCTGCCACCTTGGGAAGAAGGTCGAGCTGGTCGCGCTTGGACATGGTGTCGAGCACGGCGATGATCTCGGGGTTGGCAGAAGCCAAGCGCTCGATCATCTCGAGGTCCTCGAACACATGGTTCTCGGCCTTGGCGGCTTCCAGAAGGGAGCGCGCGTAGGTCTCGAGCACTTTGTCCTGATAGCGGCTAGTCGGCATTCAGGCTACCTGCTTCCTGGATGTAGCGCTCGATGAGCTTCTTCTGCTCGGCCTCGTTCTCGAGTGCCTCGCCCACGATCTTGGTGGCGACGGCAACGGACAGGTCGGCGATGGAGTTCGCGGCACCGGCGTAGATGGACTTGCGCTCGTCCTCGACGGTCGTATGGGCCTTGGCGATGATCTCCTCGGCCTCCTTGTGAGCAGCCTCGATGATACGGGCGCGCTCGGACTCGGCGTCCTTACGGGCCTCGAGAACGATGTCGGCAGCCTGACGACGGGCGTCGGTGACGATCGAGTCGGACTCAGCGCGCTTGGCGATAGCCTCCTGCTTGGTCTTCTCGGCCTCGTCGAGGCTCTCCTCGATCTTCTTGCCGCGCTCCTCCATGGTTTTCATGATGCCCGGCAGGGCGACCTTGGCCAGCACGATCCAGATAATCAGGAAGGCGATAAGCGCCGGGATGAACTCCGCCATCTTAGGGATGAGGATGTCCGCACCGGCGGCGCCGTCCTCGGCGAACGCGGAAACCGGCATGAGCAGCGCGGCCGCGGACGCGGAGAGTGCGATCGCGCTCTTCTGGGATGAAAGATTCATACTTGACGCTCCGTGCTATTTAACGATCAGCGCGACAACGAAGCCGATCAGAGCCAGAGCCTCGCCGAAGGCGGAGCCCATGATGAAGACGGTGAACACGCGGCCCTGGACCTCAGGCTGACGGGCCATAGCACCCGTAGCACCCAGAGCAGACAGGCCGATAGCAAGACCAGCGCCGATAACACCGAGACCGTAACCGATAACTCCCACGATTCCTCCTTTGTCGTGCGTGTCTTATTTCACGCAGGATAACCTTTTTATAACTGCCGGGCTCCATGGGTACGGGCACCGGCGGTTTAACGAATTGCCTTACCTTTAAGGCGCGAACGGAAGACTACTCCTCCTCCGCGACCTCCTCTGCCTCGGAGACATACACGGCGGTAAGGACCGTGAAGACGTAAGCCTGGATGGCGCCGACCACAAGCTCGATCGCATAGATCAGGATGAGGATGGCAAGCCAGGCCAGCGAAGGCAGGGCGCCGACGGCGTGGGCCGCGGAAACCTGCTGAAGCAGCGGCTGCATGAACATGCTCGCCATGATGGCGAACGAGCCCATGACCACGTGTCCTGCGAACATGTTGCAGAACAGACGGACGGCGAGCGTGATGAGGCGCAGGAAGGTCGAGAAAAGCTCGACGACCCACACGAGCACGTTCATCGGGAAGCTCACGCCCTGCGGGGCGAGGCTCTTGATGTAGCCGATCACGCCGTGAGCCTTGCATCCGTAGTAGATGAAGTACACGAAGGCGAAGATGGCGAGCGCGGCGGTGGAGCCGATTGCACCGGTGCCGGGCTTCATTCCCGGGATCAGGCCGATCATGTTATTGATCAGGATGAACAGGAAAAGCGAGCACAGGAACGGGAAGTGCTTCTTCCAGTTCTCACCCACGACGCCCTTGCCGATATCGTTCTCGACGTACTCGATGATGTACTCGAAACCGTTGACGAAGAAGCCCTTGGGAACCAGGGTCTGCTTCTTCTTGAACACGGCCAGGACGATCAGGAGCACGATCGTGGAGACGATCAGCCAAAATGAGTACTGCGTGATGCCGCAGCTCAGATCGCCCACGACAGGGGTGGAGCTGAACTCGCTGACCAGATGATTAATCTCATCAGGCAGCTTTTCAAAAATTTCCACGACTTACCTTTCGACCTCATGAGGATCTCGCAGCGCCTTGGCGACGCGAACCGTGCAGGCGGCCATAAAGGCCACGAAGCCGATCGCCTCGCCCAGGAGGAACATGCGAAATGCCTCTCCGAACAACGCAAACACAACCAAGGTAAAGACGAGCAGGGCAACTGCCGAGACCGCCAGACTCACCATGCCCTTGAACATGTCCGCATTCTGCTTATCGTCAAGAACCGGCTTGAGCGTAAAGACAAAGGGAAGGAAGGCAATTGCGCCCGCGATGGCGCCTGCAACGATAGCGAGCAGATCGGCTATCTGAAACACTGGCGTCCTCACTTTCCTTTTTAACGCCTCACAGAACAGTTCCCGCCAAACATTGGTGACTATTGTACGAGCCAATCGCTAAAGTACAACCGAAAAAGCATCGGTTAATACGCACCTGTTCGTTTTCTTAAGACCTTCTTTATGCCGCAGGTACGGTAATACGTTTTTCTCGAACCCCTCAGCGCAAAACGTCCGTTAACAGGAGTGCGCGTGGACGTCTTTTGCTCCGCCGCGCGCACCATTTCTTCGTATTTTCGACGTTAGCCGGTATGGCCCTGAGATTACAGCGTGCCGTAGATGCGGTCGCCGGCGTCGCCCAGGCCGGGAACGATGTAGGCGGCCTCGTTGAGATGGTCGTCGATGGCGCACGTATAAATATGTACGTCGGGGTCCTTTTCGGTCAGTGACTTGAGGCCCTCGGGGGCCGCGACGATGCACAGCATGCGGATGTCCTTGACACCGCGCTCGCGCAGGTAGCTGATGGCCATCTCGGCCGAACCGCCCGTGGCGAGCATGGGGTCGACGACCAGGCAGATGCGCTGGTCGATATCCTTGGGCATCTTGCAGTAATACTCGTGCGGCTCGTGGGTGACCTCGTCGCGCTCCATGCCGATGTGGCCCACGCGAGCGGAGGGCACCAGGTCGAGGATGCCGTCGACCATGCCAAGGCCCGCACGCAGGATGGGCACGATGGCGAGTTTCTTGCCGGCAAGCTGTTTGAACGTGGCGGTAGTGATGGGGGTCTCGACCTCGACGTCTTCCATGGGCAGGTCGCGCATGGCCTCGTAGCCGTCAAAAAGCGCGAGTTCGCGCACGAGCTGGCGGAACTGGTTGGTGCCGGTGTTTTTGTCGCGCAGGATCGACAGCTTGTGTTGGACGAGCGGGTGGTCGACAAGCGTCACACGGGACGCATCGTAGGTGACGGTCATGGATTGATTGCCCCTTTCGTTGCGGCCGCAAAACGGCCTTGCTACAAGGCGTGCAGCAATGTTGCCGCCGCACGCCATGCATTAGTTTAGCGGTTTGTTGTATCGAGCAGCCCATCGCAGCCCTACTGTGCTGTGCTGAGCGAGCGCCTGACTGCATCACGCCAGCCCGCAAGGTTTTGCTCGCGGCGCTCGGCGGACATGTGGGGAAGGAAGGTCCTAACGATCTGGGCATTTTGCTCCAGCTCCTCCAGGTCTTCCCAATAGCCGACGGCAAGACCCGCCAAGTACGCGGCACCGATTGCCGTGGTCTCCACCGTCTCGCATTGCAGCACGGGGATATCCAGCAGGTCGGCCTGGAATTGCATGATGAACTCGTTGCGCGAGGCACCGCCATCGACAGACAGGCGCTCAATCGAAAGCCCCACGTCCTGCTCCATGGCGCGCAGCACGTCGTAGCTCTGATATGCCATGGATTCGCAGGCGGCACGTACGATGGTCGCACGGCTCGAGGCGCCGGTCAGACCGCACACGATACCGCGAGCATGCGGGTCCCACCAGGGAGCACCCAAACCCGCAAAGGCGGGAACGAAGTAGCAGCCCTCGTTGTCGCTAATCGAAGCGGCGAGTTGTGCCGACTCGCTCACGCTCGAGATGATGCCCATGTTGTTGCGAAGCCAGTTCATCGTTGAGCCGGCGGCAAAAATAGAGCCCTCGAGCGCATAGCTGACTTTGCCGTCCGCAGCGATACCGATGGTGGAGACCAGGCCATTCTTGGATTCGACGATCTCGTCGCCGGTGTTCATGAGCATAAAGCAACCCGTGCCATAGGTGTTTTTGGTCTGGCCGGGACGGAAACAGCAGTGGCCGAACAGCGACGCCTGTTGGTCACCCGCCACGCCCATGATGGGCGGCATGTTGGTCATGATGTCGCTCGCGACGCGGCCGTAGTCGCCCGAGCTCCAGCGAACCTCGGGCATCATGGAACGTGGAACGTCAAAGAGTGCCAGCAGGTCGTCGTCCCAATCGAGCGTATGGATATTAAAGAGTGCCGTGCGGCTGGCATTGGTGTAGTCGGTGGCAAAGACCTGGCCGCCGGTGAGGTTGTAGATGAGCCAGGTGTCGATGGTGCCAAACATGAGGTCGCCCGCCGCCGCGCTCTCGCGTGCGCCGTCGACGTTGTCGAGAATCCACTGTACCTTGGAGGCCGAGAAATACGGATCGAGCGTGAGTCCCGTGCGGGAGCGCACCAGCTCCTCGCAACCCTGTTCAACCAACGCGTCGATTGCCGGCGCGGTACGGCGGCACTGCCATACGATGGCGTTATAGATCGGCTGACCGCTCACGCGATCCCAGACCACCGTGGTCTCGCGCTGGTTGGAGATGCCGATGGCGGCAATGCGGTCGGAGTGGATACCGCTCTTAAACTGGACTTCCATCATGACGGCGATCTGGCTAGCAAGGACCGCCATGGGGTCTTGCTCTACCCAACCGGGACGCGGGAAGCTGGTTTTGACGCTGCGACGTGCCTGCGCGACGATGCAGCCGTACTCGTCGACGATGGTCGCAAGTACCGAGGTGGTGCCGCAGTCGAGCGCCATGATGTAGGAACCGCCAAAGTCAAACGAGGCATCTTCCATGCCCAGGCTGCCCAGATTCAACGACATCGCTTAAACCTTTCTATTGCATCGGGTCGGACAGGACCCGTTCGATCTCTGATGCGGGAAGTGCGCCTTGGCGCAGGATCTGGAGCTCGCCGTGCTGAAACGACACGATGGTCGAGGCGTCGCGACACGGGGTCTCACCGGCGTCGACGGCAACATCGACCCCCTCCAGGATGCGACCCTCGACGGCGGCAAAGCCTGCCGGCGAGGGCGCGCCGTGCGTGTTGGCGCTCGTGCAGGCAAGGGGACTGCCGCAGGCGCGAATGAGCGCTTGGACCACGGGAGAGGCCGAAGCGCGCAGGGCCACGGTGTCGTCGGCGGCGCGCATAAAGGTCGGAACGCAGGGGGCCGCCTTGACCACGATAGTCAGGGCGCCCGGCCAGCATCGTCGGGCGAGCACGCGGGCCTCGTTAGGGATATCCACGCCATAGCGGTCGAGTGCTTCAACGCCATCGACCAGCCAAGCAACGGTTTGCGTGAGTTCACGTTGCTTGAGAGTGAAGATACGTCGATAGCCGGTGCCAAGCGCAGGGACTGCGGCACCGTTGACGGCAGCCTGCGGATCGCGCGGCCACGATGGGAATTCGCTTGTATCTTGGGGCACGGCGTCCGAGAAGGCGTTGACTGCCACGGCGACACCGTAGACGGTCTCGGTCGGGATCAAAGCCAGGCCGCCGCGGCCGAGCACCTCGGCCGTGCGCTCGACGGCAAGCCGATGCGGCTCGCGCGTTCCCTCGTATACCCGATAGACCGTCTGCATGTGTATGCCAGCCCCTTACGCTCTGGTGCAAGTTTGTTTACTGTGGGGCATTCTCGCACGAAACGTTCAACCTATTTGCCCAGAGCGCATGTTGGTTTGGTGAGCGGCTCTAGTAGTCGGTGAAAGTGAGGGGGTTATTGGACTGCGACGAACTTCTTTGGCCTGCCGGCGTGGCGTTCTTGGGCGGCGTAGCGCTCGATGCTGTCTATCGTTATCATCCGACGGCCGTCGACAAGTTCAACATCGAGCTTTCCGGCTTTGACCAGCGCGGTAATCCGCGGAGCGGAGACTTTGAGGTCCAGCGCTGCGTCTTTAAATGTTCGGCACGCCGCTTCCCGAGCGTCCTCGTGGTCGATTTCGACTGAAAGGGCCACGACCTCGGCCGAGCGTTCGTACCCTGCCGGAGTCAAACCGTTGTTGAGGTCGTCGGCCAAAAACGCCATCAGTGCCTCGGTGGCATGGGCAATCGCTTCTTCGCGCGTATCGCCATCGGCAAAGGCGCCGGGAATCTGCGGGAAACTGGCGCAGTAACCGTCGTCTTCTTTTATGAGAACGCAGTCATAGGTAAATCGCTGCCTCATTTTGCCTCCAACTACCATTCAGCTTGGCGACGAATACTTGCCCACGTGCCCTTCTTTGGTCGATCACCACCAGAGCCGTTCACGGTGACAACACGGTCACCAGAAACATACTTAGCATGACTACCGACTTGCGCGACCTTCACGAATCCATCGTGCTTGAGTAGGGCAATGATTTCCCGAAAGGTAGGAGGTTGCATGGGCCGACCTCTTTCAGCCGTCCTAATTATAAACTACTTTATAATTTTTGCTAACCAGTTAATAAATATTACTGGCGCTGTTTGGGCTCGGTGACGATGGCTCGGACGATGCGGGGGCGATCGGTGAGGTCATGGACGATACGCACGTCCGAAAGGCCTGCCTGGCGACAGAGCTCGGCCGCGGCATCGAGGGCACCCTCGTAGAGCTCGCAGGCAAACAGGCCGCCGGCGCGCAGCATGTAAGGCGCCGCATTGAGCAGGCGGCGGAAGATATCGAGGCCGTCGGCGCCGCCCTCGAGCGCCAGGTCGGGCTCAAAATCCTTGACCTCGTGCGGCAGCGAGCGCATGACGCCGGTCGGGATGTAAGGTGGGTTGGAGACAAGCACGTCGAAGGTGCCCCACTCTTCGCGGGGAATAGAACTCACCAGGTTGGTGAGACTAAAGGCGACCTCGTCGGACGTGAGGCCAAGCGCATCGCGGTTTTTGGTGGCCAAATCGATAGCGCGCGGCTCGATATCGGTGGCGGTGCAGGTAATGTGGCCGCGGCGCTCCCAGGCAAGGGAGAGCGAAATGCAGCCCGTGCCGCAGCCGACCTCGAGAACGCGGGCGATGCGGGGCTCGGCTGGGGCAGGCGAAGCGGCATCCTGAGCTGAAGCCGTCTCCTGGTCGGCACCCTCGATGGCGATGCCGTATTCGTCGAGCTCGGGCTCGGCGGCTTCCGCGGCTTCGGCTTCTGCTGCCTGCGCGGCGGCTTCCTCGGCCTCGCGGTCGGCCAGCTCCTCGGCATAGGCACGGCTGCCCAGCACATCGCCGCCCAGCGCCGCCTCGTCGGCGGCCGTCAGGTTAGCGGCACGGCGCTCGGCGGTCGCGCGTTCGTCTGCCAGCGCGGCCTCGGCCTTGCGTGCCTCCTCAACCTCATCGTTCCAGGGCAGCTCAACGCGCTGACGGGCGGCAGCCTCGGGGCTCAGCACCTCGGCATCCAGATAATTGAGGACTTCCTCGACGAGCATCTCGGTCTCGGGACGCGGAATGAGCACGCCGGGGGCGCACGCGACGTCGATCATGCGAAACTGCGTGCTGCCGGTGATGTACTGCAGCGGTTCACCTTTAGCGCGACGAACAACGGCCGCGTGCATGGTCTCGAGCTGAGCCGCGTTAAGCGTCTCGTCCATGCGCATATATAGGTCAATGCGCGCCAGGCCCGTGGCGGCGCACAGCAGCCACTCGGCAGAAAGACGGGGGTGCTCCTCGCCGCGCTCGGCCAGGTACTCCTTGGTCCACTCGAGACAACGCTTGATGGTCCAAATCTCGTTTGCCATGGGGCCCTCCCCTCTTAAGCGCCGGACGGCGCGCGAATGTCGGAGCAGATTGTACGCGAGGCCAGCGCTTGGCAAGGGACGATTGAAGGCGATTATCGAGAATCAGCCCAGATTTTTGCACCGAGCTCGCTCAAAGTGTTCATTCGCCGACGTCTAGATTTGCATTCGTCAAGCTTTTGGCAAGGTTGCCCCAAAACTAACCAATATCTAACCAAGAACTTGCCAAATCACTTGACGCGCGACGCATCAAAAATCGCCCCGCGACTTCTTGAACGATTTTTCGAGCATTATTTTCAATAGCAGATGAATGCCGCTAATTTCTTTGAGCAGGTAGCCGACTTCATGGCCATCAAAGCCGATTGAATAACATCTCAAAGCAATGTGCCCAACCTAGTCATTTAAGAACGTCCCCAATGACTACCTCTAAGGCGCCGCAGGTTGAGCATACCGCATCCGGAGCAAGGCAGCGCCGCAGGTAGAGGACGGACAGCGAGCGGGTCGCATTTGAGACAAGGTGACGTGAAACGAAAGGGCGCTGACCTTCTGGTCGCGCCCTTGAAGTTGAACGCCAGATTGTCCAAATGCGGCCCGCGCAGCGTCGGCTGGTCCGCCGTTCGGTAGAACGGCGGAACCTACACGGCCTGTGCCAGCTTCTCGGCTCGCTCGGCGGCGGCGAGGGCCTCGATGACGGTGCCGAGCTGGTCGCCCAGAAGCACGCCGTTGTAGGTGGAGTTGAAGCCGATGCGGTGATCGGTCACACGGTCCTGGGGCTGGTTGTAGGTACGGATCTTCTCGGAACGGTTGCCGTGGCCGATCTGGCTCTGACGCTCGGCACCGAGCTCGGCCTGCTGCTTCTCGAGCTCCATCTCGTACAGACGGGCGCGCAGCATCTGCATGCAGACCTCGCGGTTCTGAATCTGGGAGCGCTGCTCCTGCGACTGCACCACGGTATTGGTGGGCAGGTGGGTGATGCGCACGGCAGAGTAGGTGGTGTTAACGCACTGACCGCCAGGGCCGGAAGCGCAGTAGGTGTCGATGCGCAGATCGGACTGGTTAATCTGGACGTCGATCTCCTCGGCCTCGGGAAGCACGGCGACGGTAGCCGTGGAAGTCTGGATACGGCCCTGGGACTCGGTCTTGGGAACGCGCTGGACGCGGTGCACGCCCGACTCGTACTTCATGACGGAGTAGACGCGGTCGCCCTCGACCTTGAACTCGATGGACTTAAAGCCGCCAGCCTCGCTGGGGCTGGAATCGAGCACCGTGGTCTTCCAACCGCGCGACTCGCAGAAGCGCTGGTACATCTTGTACAGATCGCCGGCAAAGATGGCAGCCTCGTCGCCACCGGCGGCGGAGCGGATCTCGACGATGGTGTTCTTGTCGTCGTTGGGATCGCTCGGGATGAGCATGTACTTGATGTCTTCCTCGAGCTGCGGGAGCTTTTCCTCGTTCTCGGAGATGTCCATCTGGAGCATCTCCTTCTCGTCCGCATCGCTGGTGTCGCGGAGCATCTCCTTGGCGGCCTCGATGTCATCGAGCGCGCCGATGTACTCACGCGAGGCAGCGATGAGGTCGGACTGGTGTGCGTACTCCTTGTTGAGACGCGTGAACTCCTTGATGTCGGAGGCGACGGCCGGGTCGGAAAGCTTCTTCTCGAGCTCCTCGTAGGCCTTGATGATCTTTTCGAGCTTGTCGCGCATGGCGGGACTCCTTTATGTGCGTGAAGGTGAAAATCGGCAGAGTTGATGGGGCGCGCGGCGCCACTGCGGGGGTAAGCCCAGCTAGAACATGTCGATCTTCAGATACATGCGCATCCCTTCGCGTATGGGGTACATAGTTGCGGTCTAACCCATACATGATAGCGTGCGCAGGCATACCTGCATATAACCCGCACGGAATGTGACACAGGGTCAGTCCGCCAACGTAAGGCTCTACTTTAAGAACATGGCCATATATAACGGAAGCGTCACCTTTTTGCCGTCTCGGCCGACGTTGCCGTCTATCAGCTTGTACCCAAGGTTCACGTCCTGCCGCTCGAGCATGTCGTTGAGCGATACCGTAGATCCGCGCGAGGCCTTCACCTCAATGGGCACAACGCTCGCGTCGGGCGAGTCGACGAGAAACTCTATTTCCCTATCGCCCTTCTGCGACCGCCAATAGCGCAGAGCCACACCCCGCGCCGAAAGCATGCAGGCGACCAGGTTCTCGTAGAGGCCGCCTTTCATGGGACCCGCGAGCTTGTTGTTCACCACCGCTTCCAGCATTTCAAAGCCGTACATGGCCATGAGCACGCCCGTATCGGCGGCATAGAGGCGAAACTTCGTCCCATCTTCATAGGCGGCAAGAGGGAATTGGGCGGCGCTCACCGACTGGCACCGTCGCACCATACCTGCTCCCACGAGCCAATCCACGGACGAGCCAAATTTGCGCGCCGTTCCCCTGTTCTCGACCACGGAATACTGGAACTTCGTATTCTCCTTTGCGAGCTGGCGCGGCAACGATTCAAAGCACGCCCGCGCACGCCCGCGCTCGGGGGCTTGCGCGTATCGAGCCACGTCGTCGAGATACGAGGCGAGCAGCCTGCTTTGCTCGTCGAAAGCAACGGCGAAGTTGTCCGTCCGCGCAAAGGCGTCCACCACCGCAGGCATACCGCCGACCGCGAGGTACTCGCGCAGCATCTGCATCATCTTCTGATTCACCGCAACGGGCACGGGCATCAACGACTCATAGTATTCCCGCAAATTGGCGATATCGTCCTCCCCATACCCGCGCGCCCAAAGGTACTCCTCAAAATCGAGGGGGCCCATTTCGACCTCTCGCTCGTACCCAACGGGAATGGAGGCGAGCGCAGCCTCCTCTTTGAACCGAATGCCCAAGAGCGAGCCCGACGCAACGACATCGCACCTGCCGTCGAGAGCGAGATACTTGAGCGCAGCGCGAGCACGTGGGCACTCCTGAATCTCGTCGAGGAAAAGAAGCGTTCGTCCTGGAACAAAGCGCACGCCGGGCACGACGAGCGATATCTGCCGGTAGATCGAGTCGGCATCGATTGGGCCATCGAACACCCGCTTAAGGTCCGGGGACCCAATGAAGTCTATGGAGATGAAGCTTTCGTAGTCCTGCCGCCCGAACTCGGCGACGATGTACGACTTGCCAACCTGTCGCGCGCCCTTGATGAGAAGGCATTCGGCGCCCTTTTCCGCCCGCCACGAACGGAGGTTGTCGAGCATCTTTCGCTTCAGCACACTACGCACCATCCTTCACCTGCTGTTTGCAGCTTTTCAGGATGGATTTTACCAACTTTTGCAGCTTTTCCGGGTGTATTTGGCCTAGATTTGCAGCTTTTCCGGGTCCAGATAGCCGCTTCGTGCAGCTTTTCCGGACTTCTAGAGGGCGCGGCGCGCTTAGGAGCTGCAGAATCATAATCGCGTGCAAACGGCGGGCTAACATAGCCTTTCACCGAAAAGGGCGGGCGGCCGCGCCCTGCGACCACCCGCCCTCAATCAAATCCCTTCTCGGCAGCCGCAGCTACCGGTTCCGGCGCCGCAGGATCACACCTGTGGCGATCAGCACCACTGCGCCGCCCGCGATGCCACCCAGGGCCATCGGCGACAAGCTGGTATCGCCCATGTTCGGCAGACCCGGCTTCTCCTCCTTCGACACCGGTGGGTTGGTGGGCGGCTCCGTCGGCGGGTTGACCGGCGGGGTGGTCGGCGGCGTGTACGTGTTCTTGAACACCGGCGCCACGTCACCGTCATAGGTTACCGTCGCCACCAGATGGCCCGCGCCGTCGTCCGTCACCGTCACCGTTACCTGGTGCTCGGCCGCGTCGTACGTCACGTTCTTCTGAGCGTCGTTCACCTCGGAGATGCTGTAGCCGTACGTTCCGGGCTTGTCGTACGAGATCGCCTTGAAGCCCACCGTGCCGTCCGCCGCGTTCTTGGCGGTCTGCAGCACCTTGCCGTCGGCATCCTTCAGCTGGAAGGAGAACTGCCCTTCCTTCAGGTCCTTGCCGCTCAGCACCTTGGAGGCCCCCAGCTTCACCTCAGTCGCGGCCGGCGCGTAGCTGTTGCTGAACGCCACCGCATCCGCAGCCTTGCCGCCCGTGCTGTAGGCAACCTGCGCCTCCAGCGCGTGCGTCTCCGCATTCTCCGTCACCGTCACCGTCGCGGTAAAGACCGTCGTGTCGTAGGTGACGCCGTTCGTCGCCGCGCCGACCTGCTCGGAGACGGTATAGACATACGTCCCCGCCTTGTCCAGCTGCAGCGGCGCAAAGTTAAACGTGCCGTCGACGCCGTTCTGCACCGTCTGGACCACGTTGCCGGCGGCGTCCTTCAGGTCGAAGGAAAACTCGCCCTCGGCCAGGTCGCGGCCGGTCAGGGCCTTCGTTCCGGTAATCGTCGCCGTCGTTGCCGTCGGCGTGTAGGTGTTGGTGAAGGTCAGATCCGCGGCCGTCTTGTTCGCCGTCGCGGTCAGCTGGCCGCTGCCGTCGTCGGTCACGCTCACCGTCACATCCAACACCGCATCGCTGTAAGTGATGGTGCCATCTTGGCCCGCAACCTCCTTCACCTGGTACGTATGCGAACCAGTCGCAGTGTACGAGATGGCCTTGAAGGTAAACGCGATACCCGCGTTCGTGGTCCGGTCAATCTCCTGCCCGGTGGCCGCGTCAATCAGCGCGAACGTGAACTCGCCATCGGCGGGCGTCCGCATGGTGGCCGAATCGGTATTCTCAAGCACCTTGATGCCGGAGATCTGGTAGGAGGTCGCGCCCGGCTGGTAGCTGTTCGCAAACGTCATGGTGTTGGGGGTGACGCCGTTCTCGGTGCCCTTGCTCGGCTTCGCCGTGGAGCTCTCTACCGCCAGCTTGCCGTCGTTGTTGTCCTTCACCACGTAGGTCAGGGTGTACGTCTTGCCGGTGTAGGTCACGCCCGGCACGCCCGGCGCGTCCCCCGTCGGCTGCACCTCGCGGACCGTGTAGGTAAAGGTGCCCGCATGGTCGAAGGTCAGCTTGTCGAAGGCAACCTTGCCGTGCGCATCGTTCTTCTGGGTCTGGATCACCGAGCCGTCAGACCCCACCAGCTCGAAGGCGAAGTCTCCCGCCTTTAGCTGATAGCTGCCGTCGTGCACGTCAACGCTCTTGGTGAGGGCGATCGCGCCGGAGTCCGTCGCCTGTGCCTCGTAGGTGTTGGTGAAGCTGGGCTTCGTGACATTCGTGCCGTCGTAGGCGACGCTCGCCTGCAGCGTGCCGGCATTGTCCGCAACCGTCACCACGGCATGGTGCACCGCGGCGTCGTAGGTCACGTAGGCCAGATCACCCTTCCGCTCCACGATGGTGTACTCGTGCGTGCCCGGCTTCGCGTAGGAGAAGGCGTCGAAGTTAACACTTCCGTCCGCGCCGTTGGTCGCGGTCCGGACGGGCTTGGCCCCGGCAAGCTGCTCAGCCGTCAGGTTGCCCTCGTACACATCGAAGGTGAACTCGCCGCACTTGGGGACGATCGGCGTGTTGTCGTCCTTCTTCACATAGCTCTTCTGCGCACCGAGGGCCAGGCCGGTCGCGGCCGGCTGGTAGGTGTTGGTGAAGGTATCCGAGCCGGATGCGCTCGTCACGATCGCCTTCGCATTCAGTGCTCCGTTCCCGCCGTCCGTGACCGTCACCGTATAGGTGAGGGGATGGCTGTCATAGACCATGCCCGGCTCCGTGCCCGACTGTTCCACGATGGTGTAGGTGAAGTCCTTGCTCGCGGCGCCGTCCAAGTCGGAGAGCTGGAACTCGCGCGTGAAGCTGACCTTGCCGTTTGCATCGTTCTTCGCGGTGTCGAGCACGTTGCCGGCAGCGTCCTTCAGGTCGAAGGTGAACTCGCCGTCCGCGGGCTTCGTCGTGTGGTCGAAGCCGTCCGCAACCTTGATGGTCTTGGTCGCCGTCAGGATTACGGAACCCTTTGCGTCGTAGGTGTTGTTGAAGGTGGGAGCCGTAGCGGCACCGTCATAGGTGACGGTCACCTTCGTCTTGTTGTTGTCGCCCTGGTTCTGCTCTACCTTGACGTGGACCTTGACTTCCTTGACGTCGTAGTCCACGCCGTCGACGGTCTGGCCCGCCTTCTCCTCCTTGAGCGTGTAGTCGTACTCGCCCAGGTTCAGGCCCTTGACGGCCAGCTTGACCTTGCCGCCCTGGTCGTTGGTGCCCTTGGCAACCTCGTTGCCGGCCTGGTCGTACAGGCCGAAGGTGAACGCGTCGGCCGTCAGGTCCTTGCCCGCGAGAACTTTCGTGGCCTCAACGACGACATTCGCCGTCGGCTTCGTGTTGGTGAAGGTCGGCACGGCCTTCTCTCCGTCGTATGTGACGGTCGCCTTCAGCTCGCCCTTCTCGTCGGTGACCTTGACGTGGACCCTTACGTCCTTCGCGTCGTAGACGACGGTCGAGTCGTTGCCGGCAACCTCCCTGATGGCGTAGTCGTGCTCGCCCGGCGTAGCGTAGTCGATGGCCGCAAAGGCGACCTTGCCGTCCTTGTCGTTTTGGGCAGTCTGGAGCTCTTTGCCGTCGTTGTCGAGCAACTGGAACGTGAAGTCGCCCCCTGCGAGCTCGCCACCCGTGAAGCGCTTCGTCGCCTTGAGCGTTACCGAGGTCTCCTTCGGGTGGTACGTGTTCGTGAAGGTCTTGTCTCCACTCGTTACCTGCGGTGTGGCCGTCAGCGAGCCGGTGCCATCGTCCGCGACCGTCACCTTGTAGATGAGCGCATGGGTGTCGTAGGCCATGCCCGGCTCCGTGCCCGGCTTCTCCGCGATGGTGTAGGTGAAGTCCTTGCTCGCAGCGCCGCCCAGGTTGGAGAGCGTGAACTTGCGCGTGAACTTCACCGTGCCATCGGCCTTGTTCGTCGTGGTGCCGAGCACCTTGCCGTCGGCGTCCTTCAGCTCGAACGTGTATTCGCCGCCCTTCAGCTTGGTGTCGTGCGTGAAGCCCGGCGCGACCGCAACGATCTTGGTCGCCGTCAGCTCCACGGATCCCTTTGCGGTGTAGGTGTTCGTGAAGGTGGGGGCATTGGCCTTGTCACCATCGTAGGTAACAGCGGCGTCCAGCTTGCCGGCATTGTCCATGACCTTCACCACGGCATGGTGCACCGTAGCGTCGTAGGTCACGTGGGACAGGTCGCCCTCCTGTTCCGCGACGGTGTATTTGTACTCGCCGGCCTTGGTGTAGTCGATGGCCGGGAAGGTGACGGTGCCGTCCTCGCTGTTCTTGGCGCTCCGGATGGGTTGCTTGCCCTTCAGCTGCTCAGCCGTCAGGTCGCCCTCGTACAGGTCGAAGGTGAACTCGCCGCCCTTGAGCGTGGCCTGCGTGTTGTCGGACTTCACATAGGCCTTCTTCGCCGTGAGCGCCACCGAGGTCTCGGCGGGCTGGTACTTGTTAGTGAAGGTCGGGGCATCGTTCTTGCCGTCATAGGTGACGGTCGCCTTCGCCTTGTCGCCCTCCGCCTTCACCGAGACGTGAACCTTCACCGCCTTGGTGTCGTAGGTGATAGTCGGATCGGCACCGACGTTCTCCTCCTTGAGTTTGTAGTCGTACTCGCCGATGGTCAGACCGGTGAGGGCAAGATTGATCTTGCCCTCCTTGTCGTTCTGGACGATCTTGACGGGATTACCCGTGGACGTGTCGCCTTGGTACAGGCCGAAGGCGAACGCGCCGTCCGTCAGCTCCTTGCCCGTGAGGGTCTTCTTTGCCTCGATGGTTGCATCGGCCGTCGGCTTCGCGTTGGTGAAGGTCGGCACGGCCTTATCGCCGCCGTAGGTGACGGTTGCGTCCAGCGTGCCGTTCTTTTTATCGGTGACGCTGACCTTGACCTTCACTTTCTGACCGTCGTAGACGACGGTCGGGTCGGCGCCCTTCACCTCCTTGATGGTGTACTCGTAGTCACCGGCCTCGGTGTAGTTGATGGGCTGGAAGGTAATGTTGCCGTTCTCGTCGTTCGTGACGGTCTCAAGGGGCGTGCCTTCCGCCTTGTCACCCTTGTACAGAGCAAACGAGAAATCGTTCCCCGCGAGCGCACCGCCCGTAAAGTACTTCTTCGCCGCCAGGGTCACGGAACCCTTCGCAGCATAGCTGTTGGTAAAGGTGGCGAGGTTCACCTTGCCGTTCTTGACCTCAAGCGTCTCGCTCTTGTCATCGCCGTCCTTCTTCACCGCCACGCCTGTGACAGTCAGCTTGGCATTCTTGTCCTCAACCCTTACCGTGACGGTATAGGTGGAATCGTCCATCGTCCAACCAGCGTTCTGCACACCAGTCGTATTAGGATCGTCATCTTCCCCGTGGGCCTCGGTGAGAGCAAACGTGTAGTCGCCTGCCTTGTTGAATTTCATGCCGGAGAAGTTGAGGGTCTGACCGTCCTTGCCGGTGATCTCCCCCTTCGTGGTCTTGGACTCCGAGGATGTGTCACCCTTCAGGCCGTCAGCCTTCAGATCGCCGGCGGCAATCTTATCCTTCGTCTCCGACGTGGCAGCCAGCGTGAACGAGAACTCCTTGTCCGTGCTCTCGGTGCCGGAGACCTTCTTCGTTACCTGCGGGGTCAGTTTGTCGCTGGCAGTCGTCTTGTAGCTGTTCTCGAACGGAATGGTTAGCGTGGAGTCTTCCGGTGTTGAGGCCGCATTGATCGCCTTAGAAGCGACGACTTTCTCCTCGCCCGGTTTACTCGGATCAGGTGCGTACAGCGTCGACACCACACCGATCGTGCCATTATGATTGTCGAGCACCTCGATCTTCACTGTGTACTCGGTCTTGTCATAGGTGTAGCCGGCGGGAATGGCCGACGGCACGTCCTCAACAACCTTGTACCGATAGACATTGCCGCCGTGCGCGTTGTTGACATCATCTTGCGTGAACTTCAGGGCATCCGTGGGCAGCAGGCTCACGGTCTTGGTATCCCCGGGCTTCATCTCGGGAGTTTCGAAAGTCTTCGAGTTGCCGTCAATACCGAGCTTCGCGGCGGCCTGCGCGGCCGTCGTCATCGTGAACTCCGTACCATCCTGCGCGAACGCCGTTGCGTCAAGCGGAGTCACCGTAAAGCTGAATCTACTGCTGGCGCCAGCCGTGCCGTTGAATGTCTTCTTGATCTGCAAGCCGGCTTTCGCGCTGTAATTAACCGGATCAACCTTGTACTTGTTCTTAAACGGAACCGTGGGCTTGCCGTCATCGGACTTCAGGCTCGAGACCGTCTGCACGTAGTTGGTCGTGGTATCGAGACCCTTAATCGCCTCGGCCGTCAGCTTATCAACGTCGCCGTTCTCGCCGACAAGCGCCGTCACGCCCGGGCCCTTCACAACCGTCGTCTCGGTGTAAAGCTGACCCTTGTTATCCAGGTTCGGTTTCACCGCGATGAGCACGTAGGCGTCACCGGAGTACTTGGTGTCATACGTGTACCCATCAGCATCGGCGCCACGCGCCTCAGACACCTTGTACACGTACATCTTGTTGTAGCTCAGCTGCGTGAAGTTCATCTTCAGCTTGCCGGACATCGTGGCGGTCTGCGTATCGTCACCGTCATCCTTGCCCACGGTGTTCTTGAACGACTTATCGGTATCAGCCGGCTCCGGGGCCGTCGTACCGTTATACGTCATCGCCTCGATGGTGAACGGGAACATGCCATTCTTCAGCGGGGTACCAACCAGAGTCTTGGTCACATCGATGCCCGCGTAGGTACCAGAGGCCGCATAGATGTTGGTGAACGCGGCGGCGTCCGTCACCTGCCGGTCGGCATCCGTCGTCGCCTGCTTGTTGTCGTACGCAACCGACGCGGTCAGCTTACCGGTGTGCTTGCCGTTCTCGATATCGATCACTGTGTACGTCACCGTGGACGTATGGCCGTCATACGCAATACCAGTCTTATCCGCGTCGGTCGGCTTCGTCTCGTTCACATTGAACGTATACGTGCCCGACTTGGTGAACACCAGGTCGCCCGCACCGAAGGTTGCAGAACGCGTCGCGTCACCGGCGCCTGCGATCTCAACCTTAGTCGTCAGATCGCCGGTCTCATCGGAGTCGGTAGCCTTCCTCTGGGTAACGACCTTGTTTTTAACCGCATCCCTCGTCGCATCATCCGCCGGCGTCAGGGTGAAGTCGAACGCATCGCTCGTCTCCCACGCGCGCCCGGTGAACGTCTTTTGCACGTTAACCGGCGCCGACGTCGCCTGGGTCACCGTGTAGGTGTTCTTGAACGGGATGTATCCGTTGGCGTCCGTCAGCTGCGTGCCGTCGGCCTTCCAATACGTGACCGTGGAGGACAGGCACTTACCCGTCCCAGACTCGTTATCAACCTGCTGGTTCTTCACCAGCACGTAGTACACCGTATCGTCGTAGCCCATGCCACTGGACGTCGATGTATCGGAATCCTTGACCTCGGTCACCTTGTACACGTAAGTGAGGTTCTCGCTGCCCATCGTATAGGTGATCTGCGGGAACGCGGCGATACCGCCGTCATCGTTCTTCGCCGTGGTCGTGGTGGACGTGCACCCCTTAGGCATGGGGACCTTGCTGGCACCGACGCTGTAGGAGGTGGCGAGCTTGCCGAAATCGATGGCTCCACTCGGCACGGCATCATTCTTCATCCCGCCGAGTGCCTCGAGCTGGAACGTGAACTTATCCTTCACAAGCGGATTTGCACCGGACTGGTCGGCATACGTCTTCTGCACGTTGAAGGAGATGGTCTTCTCATCGGTGTTATAGGTGTTCGTGATCTTGGCGATTTTGTCAGCGACCTCGATCGGGTTGTCCTTTTGGCTCATACCGTCGTCGGTGTAGGTCTGCTCCATCTTGACTGCCGGCTGCGACAGCGTGCCGTCGCCGTTATCCCTCACCGTCACCGTGACACGGTAGGTAGCGCTCGAATACCCGAACCCGGGCAACCAGTCAGCGTCGTTTTGAGACGGCGTGGCCTCGGCAATGAGATAGGTGTAGGTGCCGGGCTTGGCGTACTCAATATTGCCGAAGTCGAACGTGTCCCCGTTCTTGACGGTCTTCACAACCTGCTTCATACCACTCACGGGCGCATCCTTGGCACCGGCGGGCATCGGCGTGCCCTTGTCCGCGCGCAGGTAAATCTTGAAGCTATCGCCATCCTTCCAGTCACGGCCCCGGAGCACCTTCTGCGCCCAGAACGCATTGGTGAGCGTCACCGGCGGCTTTACGCTGTAGGTGTTCGTGAATACCAGCTTGTTGGCTTCGGCCAACGTGCCGTTGGCGTTCTGCTTCGCAATCGTGCCGGAGATGCTGGCGCCCTCGCCGCTCAGGGCGTTGCCGCCCTGCTCGCGCTTGGTCAGCGTGAAGCCGGCCGGCATCTTGTCCGTACCGGTCAGTTCCTGCACCGTGTAGGTGTCGTGCTCGGCGAGACCGTACACGCGGATCGTCTGGCCGTCCGTGATGGTCTGCTCGCGGCCGTTCTCGAGGTCGAATATTTTGCCGACCTGCTTCTCGCTTGCGGTCCCCGCGTTCTCAAACACCGCGGCCTTGTACGTCTTCCCCGCCGTCGTGGGCACGGTGAACTTGAAGGTGAACCCCGCGTCCGGTTTTCCCGTCAGGCCCGCTGGCACCACGACCTTCTTCGTCACCTCGAGGCTCGCCTCGCGCTTGTTCGCTACGCGCACACAGGTGGCGCCCGTAAACAGGGCATTCAGGTTCATGTCGTCCAGATCGGCGCGGGCGCCCTTCGCATTAGTGTCACCAGACACGTCCTGGGTGATACCCATACGTATCCAGCCCGTCTCGGTCTCCAGGCGGTAGGGTTTGCCCTCCTCGGTGGGCCCATACTGGTACATGCGTCCGTTAGCGCCGTACTTGAGGTGCACTGTGTCGTCTGCACCCACGGGTTCGACATCGGTCCACGTCAGGTTGCCTTTAACATTGGTCTCGCCATTCGAGGTCTGCCGCGTACCCTTGATCCACGTGAGCGTGTTGTCGATGTCGCCCTCTGCGCCAAACTGGCCCAGACTCTTCATGAGCGCGCCCGGGCCCACGAACGTCGAAACGCCGTCATCGTCCGTACCAGCATCGGCATGGACGCCGCAATCGTCCACAATCACCTTGGTGAGCGTGTCGTTAAGCAGGAAGCCCTTGGGAGCCGAGACCTCCTTTAGGAAGTAAGTTCCATTCACGAGCGGCCTGTTACCGTCGCTTGTATTCGGGAATATGCCCGCACCTTCGAGCGGGACCGGGTTGCCGACCGACCCCGTCCTCAGGGTGTCGTAGGGGTCCTGGCCGTCCTTGAGCACGACCTTGCCGTTCGCATCCGTAGTCACCTGGGTGGACTTGTACAGGCCGAACTTCGCGCCGTCTACGGGGTTGCCCTCGGTATCGGTCTTCTGCACGAACAGGCGGTTCTGGATGTTCGTGACGAGCAGGCGCGTGGCGAACTGTCGCTGGAAATTCTTCTCGCCGCTGGGGAGGTCATCGCTGAACACGTGGACCGTGTTGTCCGTATTCGCGTTGGCGATGGAACTCGCCGTTGTGTGGTAGATGGTCACCGTGTACTCGGCATCCTTGCGGGCATCACCGCTCAGCATGTAGTAGTAGCTGGAGATGTCACCGGGCAGATACGGAATCTCTACCTGGTACTGGCCGCTCGTGTTGAGCGTGAAGGCGTGCAGGTCCTTCTTCGCCGCCTCGATAGCGCCGGCCATGCTCGGCTTCTTGGCGAGGGTGTATCCCGCTCCCGTCGATGGGTCGCCCGACACGGCGTACCAACTGTTCGGATCGTTGATATCTGTGCTTGCGCTTTTATCGCGCTTGAGCACCACAGCGAACAGTATGCCGGAGTCCAGGCTGACGGTCTTGTCGGACTTCGTCTGGTCATCGCTCGCCTTGTACACGATCGACGGCGCGGTGATGGTCTCCTTCGCGCCGGCGAACGCACCCGTCTGCCACACGGCGCTGTCCGCGTCCATACCGCCGCGGTTAATGATGACGCCGCCCGCGCCGTTCTCAGCGCTCGCGGGCACGTACTCGAGCTGCATGCTACCACCCGTCGCCGCGAGACTCGAGCGGTATCCCTCGGGTACGCGCGTCTCCTTCAGGAGGTAGTACTTGTTGTTGTCGTGATCCTTGTTGTAGAGATCGTCGAAGTTGATGACGCCGTTGTCCACGTCGTTCGTGAGCGTTAGGTGGCCGGCCTCGTCCGTGGTACCGGAGCCGATGAGCTCGCCCACGGTCTTGAAGTCCTTGTCGGTCTTATAGAGCTTGAACTCGGCACCCTGTACGAACTTGCCGTCCTGGTCGAACTTGATGATGTCGGACTCGGGAACCGTCACGAGGTTGAACTTGAGCCTCATGTTGGAGTCGGTGGCGCCACGCTCCAAGTAGAAGAACTTGAGCGTGTGGTTGGTGCCGCCAGCGAAGGTGTTGCCGTTGAAGCCCGAAATATCCCGCCCCGCATCCTTGAACTTGCTTTTCAGCGTGCCATTTGCGGAATTGTTAACGCTGATGTCGCCCGTTTGGAAGTTAATGGTCAGATCAGCACTGGTGTGGATACCGCCAATGTCGCCCACGAGGACATCGTCAATGAACACCCAGACGTCGTCGTCTCCGGCGAACTCAAAGGTCATGGGCTTGTCAGCGTTCGTTTTGCCATCCTTCGGCTGCACGAAGCGCGACGACATGGAGAGGCCGAAATAATGGTTGAGGGGTCCGTTGTTCTGCGACGTAATGCCGTTCGGGACGAGTTTGCCGTCCTCTTCCTTGAATACCTCATCGGCCGCATCGAAGGGGAAGAACTGGCCTACTGAATGAGGCTCAGCCCCCGCTTGCATAACGCCGGCAGCATTGTAGACATCAAATGCATTCTTATTGGCGTTGTATGCCGCGTAGTTCCGCGAGCTGTCATACTCGTAGTAGCCACCCTTGGCCTGCAACAGACCCGTCACACCCATATGGGATATCTTGCCCGTCTGGACGGAGGAATCAAACAGGTAGCCGAGGGATTCTCCCTCCCAGCGGTCGGTGAGTTTCGGGTAACCACCGGCAAGAACATTGTTCACGATGCCGGTGCGGACCCGGGAGTCACCCGTATACTGGTTAAGTTCCTCGCTGGCTCCTTGATCCTTGAACTGGAAGCGGTGGTTCTTGTTGATGCCGCCGTTGCCGGAAACCGACAGATGGTTATCGGGATTCACCCAGTAATCAAACAGGTTGATTGTTGTCCCCGAAGGCGAAATCGTCGGAACCGTGTGGTCCGAAATTGCCGCCTCGGCACGAAGCGGCAGGAAGAAACTCGCCGTCAGCGCGATGGCGAGGGCCAGAACAATCGCATATGGTGAGACCGAGCGCAGCCCGCGACGACGGCCACAAAACATGACGGACCACCGCTCGCGCGGCCGGTGTTCACCAGGAAGTTCCCTGCTTAGACACCCCCCCCCGGTAGCAATATTCACGAGTCGAGACGTCGTCTCTCTGAGCTCCTGCATAATTTCCTCCCCAGTCGCACGGCGACCTGCCCGGGCGCTCCCCGGGGGCCGAGGCAGTCTGGCACATGCCCGCAGTCGTTCAAGGAATACCAACCCCAGCATATGTCTCTTAAGATATCTTAGCCTTTTTCTATTACAGTTTTTGTCTCATTACCGATGAAATCGGCTCAGTCCCTTTGTCACATTCTAGAGCGTGCGGAGCAGGGCGATGAGGAAGCGGGTGCCTTGGAGGTAGGCGCGGCGGGTAATGCGCTCGTTGGTGCCGTGGACGCCGCGATCGCACTCGTCATCGTCGACCACAAAGGCCGAGAAGCGAATGCACTCGGAGCAAATGCGCTGGTAGTTGGCAGCGTCGGTCGCGCCGATCACGGTCGAGGGGACAATCGCCAACGGCTCGGATGATCCGTTTTCCTCCGTCCCCTTTGGATCACGGAAATAGCGGGCGGCGATGGAGCGAACCGCCTCGAGTCCCGGTCCGCCGATGCGCGGAGACGGCGAGGGTTCGGAGCTGCCGGGGCCGAGCTCGACCTCGACACGGTCGGCGAGCCCCGCCTCGGCAACGGCGACGCGGCAGCGGGCCACGACATCGGCCACGCTCGTGCCCTCGAGCATACGGAAATTGATATCGGCCCACATATCCTGCGGCATTACGTTGGCGCCGGTGCTGCCACCCTCGACCTGCGTGGGCGCGCAGGTGGTGGTCACGAGCGGATAGAGCTTCTTGCTGGCGAGGCAATCGCGGACAATGGCGCCCCCGTTGGCGGCAATTTCATCGGCCGTGTAAAGCCCCAGCTCGACGAGCTGTGCGGCAAGCAGGTCCGTGACGCGCGTCGGCCACTCGATATCGCAGATTGCGGTGATGGCACGGCTAAGCACCTCGAGCGACGTGCCGCCGTAGGGGTTGGAAGAATGTCCACCCGCGCTCTTTGTCTTGAGCACAATGTCGGCATAGCCCTTCTCCGCGAGGTCGGCGTGCATGAGCCAACCCTCGCCCGCGCTGTACTCGGCATCCGAAACGATGCGGTAGTCGCCCTCGTCGATCAGGAACTCGAGCTCAACACCGCGCTCCTCGAGCGCGCGGCCGATGGCGCCTGCGCCGCACTGCGTCGTCTCCTCGTCCTGGCCAAAGGCCAGGAGCAGCGTCCGCTCGTGCTGCCAACCGTGCGCCAGCGCATACTCGACAGCCTCGAGAATGCCTGCGACCTGGTCCTTCATGTCGATCGCTCCACGGCCCCAGATGTAGGTGTCGTCCACGTGCCCGCTAAAGGGGTCGTGCGTCCAGTCGGCCTCGGTACCCGGCACCACGGGAACCACGTCCATGTGGCCCATGAGCATAATGGGCTTGAGGTCAGGGTCGGAACCGCTAAGCGTCACCAATAGCGAATGGTCGATAAGGTCGACCTCGCCCGCCGCGAACACGCGCGGCCACGCCTGCTGCATATAGGCGCGCAGGTCGTCGAACGGCTGCCAGTCCACCGCCTCGGCATCCATACTCGAGATGGTCGGAAATGACAGCACGCGGCCCAAGCGCTCGCACGCGCCAGTTTCGTCCAAATCGGCAAAATCGTCCTCATGCGCAAAGAAGCGCCAAACCTCGGCCATGACATCCTTTCGATTGTGATGACGAGGGCCGCCCCACCGGAGCGGCCCTGCCACGCAAACATTTGCGGTTGGTTATTTGTCCTCGAGATAACGCGAGAGAAACTCGCGGGTGCGCTGGTGCTTGGGGTTGCCGAAGAGCTCGGCCGGCGCGGCGTCCTCGAGGACCACGCCCTTGTCCATAAAGACCACGCGATCGGACACGGTGCGGGCAAAGGCCATCTCGTGCGTGACGACGACCATGGTCATGCCGTCGGCAGCGAGCTTGCGCATGACCTCGAGCACCTCTCCCACGATCTCGGGGTCGAGCGCGGAGGTCGGCTCGTCGAACAGCATAATCTGCGGATTCATGCACAGGGCACGAGCGATGGCCACGCGCTGTTTTTGACCACCGGACAGGCGGCCCACGGCGGCGTGCGCGAACTTTTCGAGTCCCACGCTCGTCAGATGCTCCATCGCAATTTTTTCAGCCTCGGCCTTGCTCATCTTTTTGAGCGTGACGGGCGCAAGCGTGCAGTTGTCGAGCACATCCATGTTGTTGAACAGGTTAAAGCCCTGGAACACCATACCGATGTCCTCACGCAGTTTGTTAATGTTGCAGCGCTCGGCCGTGAGATCCTGGCCGTGGAACCAGATGTGGCCCGCGTCCGGGGTCTCGAGCAGGTTGAGGCAGCGCAGGAAGGTCGACTTGCCCGAGCCCGAGGCGCCGATAATGGTGACGACCTCGCCTGATTTAACGGACAGGTCGATGCCCTTGAGCACCTCGAGCGAGCCGAAGCTTTTGCGCAGGCCCTCGACGCGGATGAGCGGCTCATTGGTCTGTGCGGCGGCCGCAACGCCGGTAGTGGCGGTATCTGCCATGATGATTCTCCTCGTCTTGAGCCTAGTTGGAGCTGGGCAACGTGGCCGGAGCCTCGGCACCAAGTTTTTTGCCAAAGGCTTCGAGCAGGCGGCTCGCCACGAGCGTCAGGATCAGGTAGACCACGAGCGCCACGCAGTAGACCTCCATCTGGCGGTAGTACACGCCGGCGACGGTGGTGGTGGCGTACATGAGGTCGAACACGCCGATGACCGAGAGCACCGACGAGTCCTTGATGTTGATGATGAGCTCGTTGGTGAGCGCCGGAATCGCGTTTTTAATGCCCTGGGGGAACACGACTTTGCGCATGGCTTGCCACTGCGAAAGACCCAGCGAGCGCGCTGCCTCGGCCTGGCCGGGGTCGATGGACTCGATGCCGCCGCGCAGGACCTCCATCATGTAGGCGGTGGAGTTGAGCGAGATGGTGACGAGGCCGGCGGTGAAGGTACTCCAGATCTGGTTGGCCTGGGCGGTCTCGAAGCCCATGCCGCGCAAAACGGTGAAACCCGCGTAATAGATGAGCAGACCCTGGACCATCATGGGCGTGCCGCGCACGATGGTGGAGTAGATGGTCGCCAAGCCGCGGCCAATGCTCTTAAAGAAGCGCACCAGGTCGTTGTCCACGCGATCGAAGGTCTGAATACGCAGGAACACAAAGAGCAACGCCAGGAAGAATGCGATGACGGTGCCGAAGGTGGCAAGCGCGATGGTGATCTCGATACCGCGGATAAAGAAGTCCCCGCTCTTGTAGGTCATGTAGACCAGGCTCGACAAAAAGTCGCTGGGGTTGGAGTCCGAGACGATGCTCACCTGTACCAGGTCGATAAACGACATGACGCAGCGGTCCACGAAAAAGATCGCCGCGATGGCAACCACGACATAGCTGCCCAAGCGTGCGCCACGACGGAAGCGCTCGGATGCGAACGGCGACGTTTCGCGATAGTCATTCCAGTGCATGAGTTTGGTGACGAGCGCCGCCGCCGACACGACGAGCCAGGCCCAAAGGATTGCCCAAAGGCAATCCTGGAAGATACCGGTGGGCGCCAAGAAGCTCAGCGGCGTGGGGTTGCGCTGGCTAAACGCCAGGCCAAGCGCCGCGATGACACTCGTGCCCAGGTACACATAACGGTGGTCGGCCTTGATAAAGGAGGCCAGACGATTGATGGTTTTCATGCTGCCTCCCTATGCCGGCTGGCGGTCGAGGCACGCGTCCCACATTTGGTCGCGTTCCTCTTGGCTAATGCCCTTGAGTGTCTTGTCGATGAGTTTAAGCAGTTTGTCCGAGCCCTTGCGACAGCCGACGTTTGCCGCGACCTCCTGCTTAAAGCCCTCGCCCTCGGCAAAATGAATAGGGACGATACCCGGGTTTTGGGCCATATAGCCCTTCTCGTTCTCGGTGTTGTAAGTCACGGCGTCGCACGTGCCCTGCAGCAGATTCGAGAACACCGTGGGGACGGAGTCGACCGGGTTCTTGTGCACAACGCCCGGAATCTCGTCGATGACGGTGTCGAGCATGGTGTCCTTTTGGCCGAGTACCGTGGCACCGCTAAAGTCGCTGAGTTTGGTGGCGTTTTGGTAGGGGGAACCCTCTTTTACGAACAGGCCAAAGTAGCCAATAAAGTACGGGTCGGAGAAGCCGACCGACTCCTCGCGCTCGGGCGTGGCGCTCATGCCGGCGATGATGAGGTCGATCTGGCCGTTGTTGAGCGAATCGATAAGGCCCGAGAAGCTCTGCTTGACGGCAACGGGCTCGCCACCGAGGGCCTTGCAGACGATCTTGGCGATCTGCACGTCGTAGCCATCGGCATAGGCGCCCTGCACGTTATCGATGGGGATAGTGTACTCACTGGCTTCGGAAACCTGCCAGTTGTACGGGGCGTAGGCCGCCTCCATGCCAATGCGGATCTTGTCCTTGCCGATCACGGAATCGGACAGGTCGTCGCGACCGCCGCCCGTCGTGGGCTGAACCACCTTGAGCGTGGACGGACGCTGACAGCCGGCGAGCGCGCCGGCGACGACGGAAGCGCTCGCAGCGAGAGCGCTACCCAAGAAGATGCGACGGCTGCACACCGGCTGTGAATGCGCGTCGCGCTGATGGGGAGAATGCATAATCTGCCTTCCCTGTTGAATCGTATGCTGACGACTTAACAGGATATACGCCAGCGACCAGCAGTGCAGCACAAGCTCGAAAAATTAATAGACACATGGTAGTCATTGGGGACGTCGATGTTTTGGCAATGCCGGCGAGCGACGTCCAGAGCGAACAAGTGGCATGAAAAAGACAAGGCATGACCAGAAGGTCTATGCCTTGCCTTTTGAATGACAAATTATCGCTCTGGACGGCACGCAGCATCGACCGAGCGGCGGAACCTCTAGAGCAAGGTGACGCTAAAGCTGCGTTTATCGGTAGCGCCGGGGGCCAAGGTGATGGTGTTGACCTTGTGCTCAAAGACGTCGTCCTCGGTGGACATGGTGGTGTGACCGGTCCAGGGCTCGAGCGCCACAAACGGGGCGTCGTTGGCGGCAGACCACACGCCGATGTACTTAAAGCCCTCAAAGTCGATCTTGACGCCGTGGCCCGACTTGCGGCCGCGCAGCGTGAGCGTGGAGCCCGGGGTATCGGTGAACATGATGGCGTCGTTATCGAAGCTGCGGTGCGTGATGGGCAGCACGTCCGAGTTATCGGGAGCCTTGTAGCTACCCTCGAACGTCATGAGGCCATCGGGCGTGATGATGGGGGCCTCGTTGGTCCAAGCCTCGGTAAATGCCAGCTCGTAATCCTCGAACGCCTCGTCCTCGGCACCGGGAGCAGGTACGTTAAATGCGGGGTGGCCGCCCACCGAGAACGGCAGGTCCACGTCGCCGGTATTGGTGACGGCAAAGGTCTGGGTAAGTGTGGCGTCACCAGTCAGGGCATAGGTCATGTTGAGCTTAAAGTGGAACGGAAAGGCCTTGAGCGACTCGAGCGTGTCGGTGATCTCGTACGTTACCGAGGAGCCGTCCTCCGAAACCTCGACCAGCTTGTGCTCGACGATGCGCGCGAGGCCGTGGCGCGGCATCTCGCAGGTGCCAGCCGCAGACGTCGCCGTGTTGTTGCGCAGCGAGCCCACAATGGGGAACAGGATGGGCGCATGCTTGCCCCAAAAGGCGGGGTCGCCCTGCCACAGATACTCGTTGCCGTTGAGGGCAAGGCTCGTGAGCTGGGCGCCCATGGAATCGATGGCCGCGGTGAGGCTGCCGCGCTTGATGGTAGTGACGGTAGACATGCTACTTCCTCCAAAAGTAAACAATAGTGTCGAGGGCTATTGTCCCACTCTTGGCGGCGGGAAGGGGCGGCACGCAATTATTGAGCATCCACGTAAAGGTCGAACCCGCCCTGCGGTGTGGTGTCGACCGTATCGGGCGCCTGTGAGTTAAAGCTCACGGGGACCATGCGCTTTGAGGCACGGAAGCGCGTGCCGTCGGTGGCGACGGGCGGTTCATCGACGGTGAGCTCGTAGTCGCCGGGCTTAAGCTCGATGCCGTCACCAGCGGAATTGACATATTGATACTCGTCAATCGTCTGCCCTTTGAGCGTGCGCCCCACGATGTGGATGAGCATTTGGCTGTCGCCGCGCGCGGTGTCCCACGTCGCGCCGTCCTTGACCTCGACCGACACATGTACCGAGCGCGTGCGGCCGAGCGATTGCTCGACAGACATCTCGACCTTGGCGGCATCTTTGCGCTGTTGTTCCACATGGCTCCAGACGTTTCCAATTACCGAGCATGCGATAACGCCGGCCATAAAGGCGATGAGGATGGGACCGAGTGGTGAGCGGCGGCCCGCGTCTTCCTCGCGAGCTAGGTTGGGGCGATGCGTGGGCGCGGGTGCCTGGGCACCTTGCGCGGGCACGTCGAGGATGCTGAAGGATGCCGTGCTGCCAGGGTCGATGTTGTGGCGCGGCTGTGGGGTCTTGGCCGGCGAGATGGACATGTCGGCCGGCTCACCCAGCGTGGCCGTGGCATCGGCCTTAGCCTCGTCGGCCTCGGCCTGGGCCCAGGCCTGTTCAAAGGTTAGGGGCTCGGCGGGGTCGAGGGCGGCGTCCGAGTCGGCGGCGACGTCGTTGCCGGTCTCGTCCTCGTCGCTCGACACGTCACGCGACGCGGGCTCGTCCCACTCCTCGTCCGGAGCCTCGCCCTCGCTATACCACCATTCAAAGTTATCGATATCCATACGGGGCGCCCCTTAGGCCTCGCAAATAAACACTTGTTAGCCTTATACCCGCAGATGGCGCTGGAGCTCGCACGGAATGCGATAAAGGGACTGCTCCTTTGTCGCATCGAAGTTGCGGTGGAATAGTTCCTGTTTGCACGCCCACTCGAGCTATTTAGGGACTATTTCACCGCAAGTTATTTGAGGGCGACGGGGATTTGGATACAGCAGAAGTCCTCTTGGTGAGACTCGTCGTAGCTCGTGGTGTCCAGGTAGCAAAAATCGAAAGCATTGCCGATGGGCTGGAGCGCGTGCCTGTCCATGCAGGCCACGATGGCGCGGATACCCTCGGGCTCGTACGGCATGCCCCAGCGACTCATGCACAGGTACGTGCCCTCGGGCAGCACCTCGACGCCAATCTCCGCCAGCTCGGCAGGATCGCTCGGCAGTATTTCCTCGGCACCACGCGGCAACACGGCAAAGGAACCGGCACCGGCGATGGGGTCGTCGGAATGCAGCGCCTCGCAACGCAGCATGGCGCCCCAACCGCGCATGGGGCGTGTGCCCGTGAGCGCACGCATGCGCAGAATCGCCCGCATGAGCGTGGGGTGCAGCATCGAGCGGCCACGCTCGATATCGCTCGGGAACTCCTCAAAGACCACGTAGCGGCGCTCGAATTGCTTGAGCTCCGGTTTGCCCTCGCGCTCGCGCCAATAGACCGCCTCGTCGTAAAAACTCAGCCGCTCCTGCACGCTCGCGCGCTCGGCTTTGAGCCCGGCAATCTGCTCGTCGAGCGCCTGCACCCGCGAGCGCAGGTGATCGGTCATCTCTCCAATGTCGAACGTCGAGGTCAGGCGATCGATCTCATCGAGTTCCAGTCCCAAGTCGCGCAGCATGCAGATCAGACGCATGAGCGGGATCTGCATGGGCGAATAGAAACGGTAGCCTTTTTCGTTAACCACGGCGGGTTTAAACAGACCGATCTTGTCGTAGTAGATGAGCGTTTGGCGCGAAACGTTAAACAAGCTCGCCATCTCGCTAATCGCATACATACCCGTCTGCATAGGTCCTCCCGACACACCCTTTGACACGAAAAGCCCGCCGCCCACAGGGGCAGCGGGCTCAAACACTACTCGTATCCTACCCTAAAGATGCCTATGACCAGCGCTTATAGTTGGCGCACGACACGCCGACGGCCTCGAGTGCCTTGGCGGCGATGTGATGCACCGCCTCATCGAGCGTGGCGGGGCCGTTGTAAAACGTGAGCATGGGCGGCATGAGCATGACACCCGGCACGCGCGCCAGGCGTGCCATGTTGTCGACATGGATCGCACTGAAGGGCGTCTCGCGCACCATAAGCACCAGGCGGCGCTGCTCTTTCATCTGCACATCGGCCGCACGCAGCAACAGGTTTTCGCTGTAGCCGCTCGCGATGCCGGCGAGCGTCTTCATGGAGCAGGGAGCCACGATCATGCCGTCGACCGGATAGGTGCCGCTTGCGATGGCAGCGCCAATGTTCTTGTTGTCGTAGACCACATCGGCATAGCACGCAAACTCGTCGAGCGTCATGCCGAGCTCCTGCTCGATGGTGATCTCTCCCCCGCGCGTGACGACAAGCGCCGACTCAGCGCCGGCCTGGCGCAGGCATTTGAGGCATTCAAGGCCCAGTGCCGCACCGCTGGCGCCAGACACGCCAACGACAATGCGACGGGGACGAACAGAAGACTCAGGCATGACAACTCCTTAACTACTTGGTAGGGCTACTTACTAGAAGGCGAGCTCGGCGGCCCACTTGTCCTTGTCGATCTCCATGAACTGCGAGCGGATGAAGTTCTTCTTGAGGTTAAACGGAACCGTGCAGTCGAAGATGGCCTTGCAGGCGATACCGTGCTCGCGGATCGAAGGATCGAACGCGGGGTCGTTGGACGGATCGAGCACGTGGCAGTGGCAACCGGGGATGGTGATGAGGTCCACGTCGGCCTGGAAGCGCGTGGTCATGGCCCACATCACGTCGCTCATATCGAAGATGTCGACATCCTCGTCGACAAGGATGACGTGCTTGAGCTCGGAGAACGCCGAGAAGGCGAGCATGGCGGCGTTGCGCTGACGGCCCTCGTCATTTTTGCTCGACTTCTTGAACTGCATGATGGCAACGAACTTGCCGCCACCGCAGGGAGCGGCGTGAACGTTGAGCAGGCGGCCCGGGATAGCGGTCTCGACCATCTTGTAGATGGAGGCCTCGGTGGGGATACCGGCCATGGACACGTGCTCGTGCGAAGGGCCGATGCAGCTCTCCATAATGGGGTTGACGCGCGTGGTGACGGCGGTGATCTTGATCACCGGGCAGACCTTGGCGCCACCGGTGTAGCCGGGGAACTCGGGCATGGCGTAGCCGTGGCCGTTGACATCCTCGTTGATGGTCTCGTCGTGCATGAGGTAGCCCTCGAGCACGTACTCGGCATTGGCAATGCACTTCTGCGGAACGGTGACGCAGTCGGCAAGCTCGACGGCGCGGCCGCGCAGGGCGCCGGCGATCTGCAGCTCGTTGAAGCCGAGCGGCGTGGTGGGAGCCTCGAAGCCGCAGCACATGTACACGGCGGGGTCCAGGCCGATGGAGATGGAGATGGGCATATCCTCGCCGCGCTGGCAGTACTCGTCAAAGAACGCACCCAGGTGACGGCTGCCCGGGGTGATCCACATGGCGAGCTTGTCCTTGTCGACGCAGGAGAAGCGGTGGATGGTTACGTCGGACTGGGTGCCATCGGGGCTCGTGCCATAGGCGAGGCCCATGGTGATGTAGGGGCCGCCGTCAACGGGCGTGTTGGTGGGAGCGGGAACGATCTTGCGCAGGTCAAAGCCCTCGTCGGTCGCCTTGTACACGACCTCCTGGCAGTCGACGTGCTTGCCCTCGGCGATCTGCTCGGGGGCGATCAGGTTCTCGAAGCGCTTGCCGATCTCGAGGCCCAGGTGCTCCTCGTCCAGGTCGAGCAGGGCGGCAACGCGCTTGCGGCTGGCAAGCATACCGATGCAGACCTTGGCGTCGTCAAAGCCCTTGACGTTGTTGAAGACCATCGCCGGACCCTCTTTGGTCGGGCGCATGACGGTGCCGCCAGCACCGACGTGACGGTAGACGCCCGAGACCTCGGCATCGGGATCGACCTGGGTGTCGGTCTCGAGCAGCTGGCCCGGCATCTCACGCAAAAAGTCGAGCGCGGAACGCAGGTCGTGGATCTGGGAAGCATCGGTAGTGGACATGGCGTACTCCTTTCGGGAGAGTGTCCGGCGACGGGGTGCCGCCGGACGGGGTAACGTAATGGGGCCGCGGCGCTCACAAATGGAGCGCTCGACCACTCGAAGTTCAAGCGCTTGGCTGCTTACAGCCGGGGCGCTCGACCGCTTACATCAGGCCAAAGAGGTGGAACCAGGCGGCCTCGACCAGCACGACGACAAAGACGACCGCGGTGAGGGGGATGCCCATGCGCATAGCCTCTTTGGGGGTGTAGCCGCCGGCGTCCTTGCCTTCGCCGATAAGGATCGGCAGGTTATGGAACGGCAGGATGTAGTGGATGTTGATGGACGTGAAGACGATGAGCGCCACGGCGAGTGGGCTCACGCTGGAGCCGGCGGCAAAGCTGATAAATGCCGGCACGCACACGCCGAGCACGGCCATGACCGAGCCCATGAACATGTGGATGATCATGGAAAGCGCGGCGACGAGCAGGGCGAACAGGAAGATGTTCTCAGGCACGGAGCTGGGGAGCACGACGTCGGCGATCCAGGCGTTCATGCCGGTGGCACCGCCCACGGAGCCCACGGCCATGGCGGCCGTCAGGAACATGAGGGACTTGATGTCGACAGCGTTCCAGCTGGCGGGAGTGAGGACTTCGCCGATGATGGGCATGGCGAGAGCAACGCCAATGGCCAGGGTGACCCAGCCGATATAGTCGCCCGAGACGGTGAGCCACAGCGCGATGGCGATGACAAGCCACACGATGGTGCGGATCTCCTTGACGGAGAGCTTGCCGAGCGCGGCCTGCTTGGCCACGATCTGCTCGCGATCGTAGACGAGCTCCTTGCTGGGCTTAAAGAGGAAAAGGCCCAGGAACAGGGTGCACAGCAGCGCAACCAGCATAGGCACGCTCATGTACAGGAACCAGTCGACGAAGGACGGGCTCATGCCGCCGGCCTCGGCACTGTACTGCGCAACGAGCGGGTTAAGCGTGGAGTCGCCCGTCAGGAAGAACATGGAACCCGGGGCGGCAGCGGCAAACACGAGGAAGCCGAGCTTGCCCTTGTCGTCGTCACCGTAGCCGGCGGACTCGGCGATGACCGAGACGACGGCGAGGATGAGGAAGGCGCGGGGGAACGGATGCGGGATCAGCAGCGACAGCACAAAGGTGAGCGCGAAGATCGAGATGATGAGCGACTTGGCGTCGCGCACGAACTTGAGCATGAACGCGTAGGCGATGCGCTCGCCCAGGCCCGACTCCTTGACCGCGCTGGCGATGAGGTAGGCGCCGATGACGAGCCACATGGTGGCCTTGGTCCACGAGCTAAACGTGGAGGCGACCGTCGCCGAGATGCTCGCGGCGCCCGTGTCGTCCACGCACACCTTGAACAGGACGAGCAGTGCGCAGTAGAGCAGGCCCACAAAGCCCGGCTGTGCCACGCCGCATGCCCAGAACACCACCGTGGCGAGCGTCAGTGCCAGACAGGTCTGACCGCCGACCGTGAGCTCGACCGTCGAGCTCAGCTCCGCCAAAGGAAGAAACTTCACCAGCAAAAAGACAACGATACCCAGCACAAAGCCAATTTCGCGCTTGGTGATCTTAAACGCCTTCTTTTCCGCTTCCATCTCCCCACCTTTCTTGTTGGGGGCGCTCCGGATTCGCAGCCACGTTGCCGCTTAAAAAGGGGCGCCCGTTATCGGACACCCCTTACGTTGCGCTGTGTTGCGGCAATACAGTCAAGCGGATTTTTTTGGATGAGAAGCGCCCCTCTGGACAAAAACCGTCACAACATTCGACACTTTTCCTCATTTTCGAGATTTTCGCCGAATGTTGTGACGGTTTGGATGTGACAAAGGGACTGTCCCTTTGTCACATAGCGAGGGCCGTACGGATGGATGGGTCGCTGAGAGCCTCGCGGAGCCAGGGGGCCAGCTGCTCGGGATGACCCTGCAGGTAGCCGTCGAGCTCGGACGGGGCCACGCGGCGCACCTCCGAGATCTCCTCTTGGTTGATATGCAGCTCGCCCGGCTCAACATGGGCAAGGTAGACCTCGCACCACTCGCACTCGCAGCGGCCGTCGCCGTGATCCTCGCGGTACACCACGTGTCCGAGGTGCTTGAGTTGATCGGGCTCGCGCGTAATGCCGAGTTCTTCGTTGATGCGGCGCGCCGTGGCGGCCGCGACGTCTTCCCCGGGGAGCGGATGGCCGGCGCAGCTATCGGCCAGCACCCCGCCCCACAGGCGCTTGAGCGGACTGCGGCGACAGAGCAGCAGGCGCGCGTCTTCGCCCCGGCCCTCGACCAAAAGCGTCAGAAATGCCTGATGCAGGATGCCCTCACCAGCATGGGCCTCGATGCGGTCGACGGGGCCAAGCGCCTCGCCGGTCGCAGCATCGACCGCCACGACCTCGGCGCCCGCACCGCCCTCATCCCAGCCGGCGCGCAGAATGCGGGCTGCGGCTTCCTCGAGCGCGGCGATGAGCTCCTTGGTGGTGTCGAGCACGCGCTGCAGGTCGTCACCGCTCGCTTGTTCAACATGAAAACCCGTGCTTGCAACTACCGGCACGCCAAAGCGCGTGGCCAGCGCCGCCGCGATATCGTGCGCCGGGATCTCGTCTCGATGGCACGGAACGGCCAGGATGCTCACCGTTGCCGTACGGCCGGGCTCGGGGCGCGGAATGGCCTGCGCCGTGGCGCCCAGGTGCGCAAACTCCGGCGAGCAGGCGTACACCGCCATGCCTCGCGGCGTCACCGTCAGCTGGGCCTCGAGCGCAAACTTGCCCTCGCCCACTGCAACCTTTGTCGTGTGCATACCCATGGGATCTCCTGCCGCCCGCGATGTACCTGAGACCATCTTCGCCTGTATTGCGACTATACAGGCAAGCCCTCCATGTGACAAAGGGACTGCCCCTTTGTCACATTCTGTTAGAGTTGCAGGGATTGAATCCCGCTTATTCATGCGACATTGGAGTGACAACCTTGACCGCCGCAACCACGCCTAAAAGTAAGCCAACCGCCGCCGCGCTCTCCCCCGCGCGCACCAAGCTCTGCCTGGCGCTGCTCGTGCTGTTGGGATTCTCGCTCGGCTGCTCCGAGTTCGTGGTCATCGGCATCGAAAGCGACTTGGCAACGGAACTCGGCATATCACTTGCCACTGCGGGCCAGCTCATCAGCGTGTTTGCGCTCGTCTACGCTATCGCCACGCCGGTGCTTGCGCTCAGCACGGGGCGTTTTCGCCGCTACCAGCTGCTCGTGTGCTATAGCGTCGTCTTTGTGCTCGGCAACCTGGTCATGGCGTTGGCTCCCAACTTCCAGGTGCTGTTTATCTCACGCATTGTCCTGGGCTCTGTCTCGGGTGCGCTGCTCGCCGTGGGCGTGACGTACATCCCTGAGCTGCTATCCCCGCAGCAAACCTCACTTGCCATCTCGGTCGTGTACGGCGCGTTTTCCGTGGCGATGGTCTTTGTGACCTCGATTGGCAAGTTTGTGGCCGACACACTCGATTGGCACGTGGCCATGTACGGCACGCTGACCTTTGCCGTTTTGATCTGTAGCGCGCTCGTGGCGTTTATGCCTCGCGCCGGGCAGACCGATGAGCCCGCCACCTTCCGCGAGCAGGCGGGGCTACTACGCGAGCCGAGTATCATCACCGGCATGCTCATCTTCTTGTTTGGCGTGGGCTCGGTCTACGTATTCTACGGCTACGTGACGCCTTATCTGGAGCAGATGCTGGGCATGGATACCGTTCAGGCGAGCACCACACTTATGGCCTATGGCGTGTTCTGCCTGATCTCGAACATCCTGGGCGGATGGATCGATGCGCGTTTTGGCATGAAGGCGCTGCTGGTTACGTTTGTGCTGCAGGCGGCGGCACTGCTCGGGCTGTTTGCCGTGGGCGCCGCCATGCCGCTCGCGCTGGTCTTTGTCTTTAGCCTGGCGATGCTCATGTACCTGTTCTCGGTCTCATGCATCACGCACTTTATGGACGTGGCACGCAGCCGCCATCCCAAGTCGATGGTACTCGCAAGTTCGGTTGAGCCCATGGCGTTTAACGTCGGCATCTCGTTTGGCACCGCAGTGGGCGGCGCCGTGGTAAGCAGCGTTGGCATTGCGTACGTGGGCGCAGTGGGCGCCGCGTTCTCGCTTGTGGCCTGGGCCCTCACGCTGGTGACGATTAAGCTGGCTCGCTGGGAGCGCCGTCGTCAATCAGCACGGCCCTCAATACGGGCATAGGGGCAAACATAGCCCAAGGTGGCGAGTAACCGGTGAAAACCGCCCAATATGAGTATGTTTATCCGCCTGGAAGCTTCAGCAGTGCAATTTCGTGTATTTGAGATACACGCTTTTCTATTATTTCGTGTATTTCAAGTACATGAAATCGTACTAAACTATGTATCTGAAGTACACGAAATTGGAAAGGCGGCCCCATGCGCAGATCAATCGAGTCCGTTATCGAATCATGGGCGACAAAGGACGCCTCACGCCCCCTCCTCATCCGTGGTGCGCGACGCGTAGGCAAAACGTACGCTGCCGAGGAAATCGGCAGGCGAATCGCCGGCGATGCGTTTGTCAAACTCGACTTTCAGACCGATCTTGAGCTGATCGCTCCGCTGTTCGATTGTCCCACCGACGACGTTGACACCATCGTGGCGCGGATTTCAGACTATAAACGCGCCCCCATTCGCAAAGAAACCACCTTCATCCTGTTTGACGAGGTGCAGCTCTGCGAACGGGCGCTCAACTCGCTTCGCTTTTTTTCGGGTTCGGGCTGGCGCATATGCGCGACCGGCAGTCAGCTCGGCGTCGCCACGCGCAAACGTAAGCTGCCTTTTCCCAGCGGCGTTCGTCAAGAGACCATGCATCCTATGTCGTTCGAGGAGTTTCTCTGGGCGCTCGATGAGGAGCAGATGGCCGATGCCATTCGTACCCACGCCGGCACGCTCGAGACCTACGCCGCGCACCAAGCCGCGCTCAGCCTGTTTCATCGATACCAGATCGTGGGCGGCATGCCCGCCGCCGTCAACGCATATCGCAAGACGTTATCCATCGAGGATGCGCGCGTCGAGCAGCGCGAAATCAACGAGACCTATACCGCCGATATGACCGACCCCGAAAACGGGATCAGCGGCGTGGCGGCACGCAAGGTCTGGCGCTCCATTCCGTCCCAGCTGCTGAGATCGTCCACAAAAAAATTCAAGTACTCCGAGGTCGAACGTGGAGGCCGTCGCGCCAAGCTTATCGAGCCGCTCGACTGGCTCGAAGGCGCCGGTATCATATCGGTCAACAACCTGACCGAAGGCATCGAGCCTCCCCTCGTTCCCTTCGACGACGAAGATGGAAGTTTCTTTAAGGTCTATCTTCTCGATACCGGCCTCATGTTCTACAAACTCGGCATCAACCCGAGGCTCTGGCTCGACCTCAAAGAAGATTCCGCCATAGCGCTATCTTCCGACTTCCGAGGCGCCCTGGCGGAAAACTCGGTCATGCAAGCATTTTCGGGTAACAGCTTGCAGACGTATTACTGGGTGCCGCCGTCGTCTTGGAAGACGACCGGCGAGCTCGATTTTCTACTTCAGACCGACCGTATGGAAATCGTGCCCGTCGAGGTAAAGTCCGCACGCAACGTGCGCGCGAGAACCCTCGGGTCGTTCATGGACAAAGCCCGATCGCCATATGCCTACATTTTGTCCGAGAACAATTTTTTCCGCAGCGAAACCGATGACGGGCGCGAGCTACGCCACCTCCCCTTGTACGCAGCGGGCTTTATTGGAGCAAACTGCCTCAAGAGCAGTCTGTAAGCCCTGCACGACCGCCTAGAAAGGAAACCGCTCATGCAACGCGTACTGTTTATCTGCCATGGCAACATCTGTCGCTCGACGATGGCTGAGTCGGTGTTTACCGAGCTGGTGCGGCGCGCCGGGCGCGCGGGCGAGTTTGTCATTCACTCCGCTGCGACCTCGACCGAGGAGATCGGCAACCCGCCACACCACGGCACCGTTGCCAAGCTGCGCGAGGTCGGGATTCCCGTCGTCGCACATCGTGCACGTCAGGTGCGTCGCGCGGAGTATGGCGACTGGGACCACATTGTCTATATGGACGACGAGAACGCGCGTGGCCTGCGTCGCATCTTTGGCGACGACCCCGACGGCAAGATTACGCGCATGCTCGATTGGACCGAGCGCCCCGGCGACGTGGCCGACCCCTGGTACACCGGCAATTTCGATGCCACCTACCGCGACGTACTCGACGGCTGCACCGCTATGCTCGAGCAGCTGTAGGCAATCGAGGTCGCGGGCCACGCCTTTGTCACATCCGGGACTAGCCCTAGACCGGCTTGACCTCCAGCTTTATCCCCTCGGCGCAGGAGTCGCCCAAAACATCCGAAAGGGCCCAGGTCGCATATAGCGGCAAATAGAGAACCGCTCCGTTGCGCTCAACGTTGCCTCTCGAGAAAACAATCCCGAGCCTTACGCCATATTCAGCCGTATCAAGCACATGACCGAGCGCAGCGTGCGCGTGGTAATAGGAGCCCGATTTAACCTCGATCGGAACAGCCGTCCCATCCGGTCCATCGACCACAAAGTCCACTTCACCGCGCTTTTTTGTCTGATAGTAGTAAAGCTGGCGATTTTGGGCAGCCAGCTGCTGGGCCACCACGTTTTCGTAAATGCCGCCCAGATTGGGCTCCTTGCTATCAAGATACGCCGCTTGGGCGACTCCGACGGGGTAGCGCGCCATCAACATGCCCGTATCCGATTGATATAGCTTGAACTGCGATGGCCGTGCCGTCTTGAGCAAGGGCGATTTTGGCTCGGTTACGATATCGGCTTTGAGAGCAACGCCGGCATCGACAAGCCATACAAAATCTCGCTGATACTTCTCGTAGTGAGCCTTGGGGTCAATGGAATTGAGCACGAAGCGCTTGTTTTCGCCCTCGAGCATAATAGGGAGCTGATCGTAGATGCTCTGCACCTGAAGGGCTCGCCCGCTTGCATACTTGGAGATATCCCGCCGGTACTGTTCGTTGAGCTCTGACTGTAGCTGACGAACAGAGGCAAGGTCGCCCTGCGTGTCAAGGAAACGCTGCACGACCTCCGGCATTCCGCCGACAACGGTATAGGTCCTGAAGTTTGCCATCATCGCGTCATGAATATAATCAGGAACGGGCCTCTCGCTGATACACGCGTCATGTATCGTTTGGCGAGCCCCCTCGCTCACCCCGATTGCCCAGCAAAACTCCTCAAAATCGAGCGGGAACATCCTAAGCTCGTGAACATACCCCACGGGATAGGACCTGACGCCCTTGAACTGAGTCCCGAGCATTGACCCCGAAAACGCCCAACGGCACCTCCCGTCCTCAACAAGGAACTTTGCCATTGTCATGATGTCGGGGGCCTCTTGGACCTCATCGATAAACACGAGCGTTTTGCCTGGCGCAATCGACTTTCCCGAAAGAAGCGTCACCCTGCTGATGAAATCATCGGCATCCCGCGCCTCGAGAAGAGCATCTTTTGCCTGGCGGTTTTCCATGAGGTTAAGCTCGATGTAGGTTGCATGGTTGGCTTTGCCAAATGCGCGAATCGAATAGCTTTTGCCAATCTGGCGAGAACCCGTAATGAACAAGGCCTTTTGCTCGGAAGACTTCAGCCAACGCTCCAGCTCTGCCGCTATTTTCCTGCGCAGCATAGGCTCTCCCCTCGGTGTCATCGAATGAAATGCAAAGTTTTATATGCTTGATTATCGATGAAATGCAGGATTTTTAGAACCTAAAATCGGATGAAATGCAGAGATTTGAGATTATAAGCAAAAGAAGGGGCACCACCGGCGAATGTGTCAAAGGGGCTGTCCCTTTGACACATTGCGCTCGACTACTCGTCAACGATCTCGGCAAGCCAGACATTGAGGGTATCGACCTCGGGGCAGCAGAACTTTGCCGTGCCGGGCTCGTTGCCGGGCACGGTGCCGCCGTAACGCAGGATGTCGATATAGGGAAAGCCCACGTGGCAGGCCATGGCGCACATCTTGCCGCGATCGCGGTCGAAGTCGAAGACGTCGCCCGGCTTGTGGCCATGATGGCAGCGGCACGTCCCCAGCTGGTCTACGCAGCTAATGCGGATACGCGGACGCTTGCCGCGCGGAGCGCCGAGCGGCTTGTTCTCGCCCGAAGGCTCGGCGGAGCCGCTCTCGGCCGCGCTACTCATGGTCAATCACGTCCAGGCACGCCTCGATGGGAAGTCCGGCCGACTTGTCCTCCTGGTCGGCATTGCGCTCGATAAGCTCGGCCACCACGCGCATGGCGTCGGCCGTCGCACGCTGCAGGCTCCAACCGGCCATAACGCGGCCGACGAGCACCGCCGAGAACGTGTCACCCGTGCCCGGGAAGTAGACCGGGATCAGGTCGAAGGGAATCGTGAAGTACTTCCCCGCCACATGGTCGTAACCGATGACAACATTCGCACCGTCGACCACAGCGCTCGTAATGACCACCGACTTGGCACCCAGGACACGCACGGCATCCACAAGAGCGCGGCCCTCATCGGGCGTAATTTGCTCGGCAATAGGCCTATCGGCAAGCAGGCACGCCTCGGTATAGTTGGGCACCGCGTAGTCTGCACACTCCAGCAGATGCCGCATAAGGCCAATCGTGGACTCAGGCACGCCCGCATAGAGTTTGCCGTTGTCGCCCATGATGGGGTCGACGAACACCTTGGTGCCCTTTTGCGCACGGCGGTGGCAAAAGTCCGAGATGATGCGCGTCTCTTCCTCGGTCACGATAAAGCCGGTCGAGATGGCATCGAACTCAAAGCCGAGCTCCTCCCAGATGGCGAGGCTCTGGCGGACATACTCCGTGGTGTCGTGGATGTAGAACTTGGGGTAGTTGAGCGTATCGGAAACGAGGGCCGTCGGCAGGTTGTGAATGCGATAGCCCATGTGCGACAGCACCGGCAGCATGGCGGAAAGCGCGACCTTGCCGTAACCGCACATATCGTTGATCAGCAGCAGCTGAGTATTCTTCATGAGTGTCCCCCTTGGTTCGGGCGCGGCGCAGCAGCGCCACAGTGCGACTAAGTGTAGCGCAGGGAGCACGGCAGGCGGGCGCTGGCGCCGTGGAGGGCAAATTGTTGCGGAAAGGTTTCAGAAAATGATCCCTTTTCCTCCGTCCCCAAGGGATCACATGCACCGAAGCGGACCGTGGCGGAATCACAGATTGCTGCTTAGGAACGCTTGCAGCGTCGAGCGGTTACGGCGTTTGGCAAAACTCCGTAACTTAATAAGTTTGGTACCTTGACATTGATTTCTTATGCTCCTAGATTAGTTAGGCACAAAACAATTCCACTACCTAACTAAAGAAAGGAGCGAAGCTTAGATATGTGTGTTGAACCACTCGTCCTTCCACATGAGCCCGGCGGTGACCCGTCGCAACCGGTAGACATACCCGAAGCGGTCAGCGCCGAAGACAAACTCGCCAAGCGCATCCTGAGCGGTCTGGGCTTTTGCGGCCATTACATGCACTTTCATGGCGGAGGCGTATCCGGCAAGGCGCCCATCATCTGCCTGCTGGCCAAGCAGCCCGGCAGCGAGATGTCGCAGCAGGAACTCGGCATGCACTTTGACCTCAAGCCGGGGTCGCTTTCCGAGATCCTGTCCAAGCTCGAGGTCAACGGCCTCATTGAGCGCAGCCGTAACCCCAAGGATCGACGGCAACTCACCATTCGCCTGACCGAAACCGGCCGGGAAAACGCCCGCATCGACCAGGCCGCCCGCATTCGCTTTAGAGAGCAGGCCTTTAGCGCCCTCACCCACGTCGAGCGTGAGCAGCTCGCCGAAATGCTCGAGAAAATCCGCAAAACTTGGGAGGAACTGGATGATTAAAACCCTCATGGGCAGCATCCGCGACTATATGAAAGTCACCGTTGCCACGCCGTTGCTCGTACTTGGCGAGGTGCTCTGCGAGATGCTGATTCCATTTATCACCGCCAACCTGATCGACGCCATCAAAGACGGCGCCACCGTAGCCGAGATGCTTCCCACCGCAGGCTTTTTGGTGCTCATCGCGCTGACGTCGCTTGCTTTCGGTGCCGCTGCCGGCGTCACCTGCAGCAATGCGAGTTGCGGCTTCGCCAAGAACCTGCGTCACGACCTGTTCTACAAGATCCAGACGTTCAGCTTTGCCAACATCGATGAGTTCTCGAGCTCCTCGCTCGTCACGCGCCTGACCACCGACATCAACAACGTGCAGCAGGCCTTTATGATGATCATCCGCATCGCCGTGCGCGCGCCGCTGGTATTGATCTTCGCCTTTACCATGGCATTTATCATGGGCGGCAGCGTTGCCATGGTCTACCTGGTCATCATTCCGCTGCTGGGCTTTGGACTGTTCTTTATCATCTTTAAGGTGCGCCCCATCTTCTCGCGCGTGTTCCACAAGTACGATGCCCTTAACGAGTCCGTCGAGGAAAACGTCACCGGCATGCGCGTGGTTAAGAGCTACGTGCGCGAAGACTTTGAGAAGGAGAAGTTCGCGACCGCTGCGCGCGACGTCCAGATGGACTTCACCCGCGCCGAGAAGCTGCTCGCCTTTAACAACCCCATGATGAATATCTGCGTCAACGGCGCGTTTGTCGTCATCATCTACCTGGGCTCCAAGCTCATCATCACGAGCCAGGGCACGCTGTTCGACGTGGGCCAGCTCTCCTCGATCTTTACCTATGGCTTCCAGATCCTCATGAGCCTGATGCAGCTGTCGATGATCTTTGTCATGGTGACCATGGCCGACGAATCGGCGCACCGCATTACCGAGGTGCTGGCCGCCGAGCCCACGATCGCCGATCCCGCTGAGCCCGTGCTCGAGGTTGCCGACGGCTCCATCGACTTTGACCACGTGAGCTTTAAGTATTCCGCGCATGCAAAGCGCCAGGCGCTCGACGATATCGACCTGCACATTAAGAGCGGCGAGACCATCGGCATCATCGGCGGCACCGGCTCGGCCAAGTCCACGCTTGTAAACCTCATCGCCCGTCTGTACGACACCACCGAGGGTACCGTGCGCGTGGGCGGCGTGGATGTGCGCGACTACGACTTGGACGCCCTGCGCCACCAGGTGGCCATGGTGCTGCAGAAAAACGTGCTGTTTAGCGGCACGATTGCCGAGAACCTGCGTTGGGGCGACCCGAACGCCACCGACGAGGAAGTCCGCGAGGCGGCACATCTGGCCTGCGCCGACGAGTTTGTCGACGGCTTCCCCAAGGGCTATGACACCTGGATCGAACAGGGCGGCTCCAATGTCTCCGGCGGTCAGAAGCAGCGTCTGTGCATTGCGCGTGCCCTGCTGCGTCGCCCCAAGATCTTGATCCTGGACGACTCCACCAGCGCCGTCGACACCAAGACCGACGCCAAGATCCGCGCGGGGCTGGCAAGCTATCTGCCCAACACGACCAAGCTCATCATCGCCCAGCGCATCAGCTCCGTGCAGGACGCCGATCGCATCATCGTCATGGAGGGTGGCCGCATCGCGCAGATCGGCAACCACGATGAGCTGCTTAAGACGAGTGAGATCTACCGCGAGACCTTTACCTCGCAAAGCAAGATGTCTGCCGAGGGCGAAGGGGCCGTCGAGACCGACACCGAGGCATCTGCAACGCAAGCTCAGACCCAGGAAGGAGGCGAGGCACATGAGTAAGGCAACGACCGCCGAGCGCGCGCTCAACCGCAAGGGCGGCACCATGTCGCGCCTCATCAAGACGCTCTTTGGCTTCTACCCCGTGCTTTTGCCCCTCGTCGTCGTCGGCGTGGTGCTCTGCGCCATCATCAACTCCATCGGCGCGACCTTCCTTCAGAGCGCCCTGCAGATTATTAGCGAGTCGTGGCAGTCGGGCGATTGGACGACCGCGCAGCCCAAAATTCTGAAGCTTGTGACCACCCTCGCCTGCATCTACGGCGTCGGCATCCTGTCCTCACTCTTCTGGAACCGCGCCATGGCCATCGTTACGCAGGGCTCGCTCGAGAAGCTGCGCGAGAAGATGTTCAACCGCATGCAGGACCTGCCGATTCGCTACTTCGACACGCACCAGCGCGGCGACATCATGAGCCACTACACCAACGACATCGACACGCTGCGCCAGATGATCAGCCAGTCGCTGCCCAACCTGCTCATGACGACCATCGTCATCGTCACGGTGTTCTTTATCATGCTGTACTACAGCGTGTGGATGTGCCTGGTCATTGTGGCCGGCGTCGCCTTTATGACCTTTATGACCAAGCTGCTCGGCTCCAACTCCGCGCGCTTCTTCATTGCGCAGCAGACCGAACTCGGCGTGGTCGAGGGCCATATCGAGGAAGTCATGAACGGCCAGAAGGTCGTCAAGGCATTCTGCCACGAGTCTGCCGCCGAAGCCGATTTTGACGAGCGCAACGAAAAGCTCTTCGAGGTCTCGCAGAAGGCCAACATGTACGCCAACATCCTCATGCCTATCCTTATGAACCTGGGCAACCTGCTCTACGTGCTGGTCGCACTGGCGGGCGGCATTTTCCTGGCGCTGGGCGTGCCTAACCTGAGCATCTCGGGCATGACGCTGTCCATCGCCGTCGTAGTGCCGTTCCTCAACATGACCAAGCAGTTCTGCGGGCAGATCGGCCAAATCTCGCAGCAGATCAACGCCGTGGTCATGGGCCTCGCCGGCGCCGACCGCATCTTTGAACTCATCGACGAGAAGCCCGAAGCCGACGAAGGCTATGTGACGCTCGTCAACGCGCAGGTGAACCCCGATACCTGGCAGCTCGAGGAGGCCGACCACCACACCGGCATGTGGGCATGGAAGCATCCGCACCGCGCGACCGGCGAGATCGAGTACGTGCCGCTGCGCGGCGACCTGGTCATGGACAACGTGGACTTTGGCTACACGCCCGACCACGAGGTGCTGCACGGCGTGTCCGTGTTTGCCAAGCCGGGCCAGAAGGTCGCGTTTGTCGGCGCCACCGGTGCCGGTAAGACGACCATCACCAACCTCATCAACCGCTTCTACGACATCGCCGACGGCAAGATCCGCTACGACGGCATCAACGTCAACAAGATCCGCAAGGCCGATCTGCGCCGCTCGCTGGGCGTGGTGCTGCAGGACGTGAACCTGTTCACCGGCACCGTGATGGACAACATCCGCTACGGCAACTTGGACGCCACCGACGAGGAGTGCATCGCGGCGGCCAAGCTCGCGGGCGCGGACGACTTTATCACCCGCCTGCCCGACGGCTACGACACCATGCTCACCGGCAACGGCGCGCAGCTGTCGCAGGGCCAGCGCCAGCTGATTTCGATCGCACGCGCCGCCGTCGCCGATCCGCCGGCAATGATTCTGGACGAGGCCACGAGCTCCATCGACACCCGCACCGAGGCCATCGTGCAGGCCGGCATGGATAAGCTCATGGAGGGCCGCACGACGTTTGTCATCGCGCACCGCCTCTCCACCGTGCGCAACTCCGACGCGATTATCTGCCTGGACCACGGCCGCATCATCGAGCGCGGCAACCACGACGAGCTTATCGCCAAGCGCGGGTATTACTACCAGCTCTATACCGGAGCGTTTGAGCTGGAGTAGTTCGGCTCGCCGAGATGGCCGATTTGCCGCTCATTCGTCGGGCATGACCCTAAGGTCAATGCCCTCCTCTTTCGGGGCAAATCGACTCATCTCAGCGACCCAAACACAATGCGCCGCAACGAATAAAGCCTCCGCAGCCACACGAGCTGCGGAGGCTTTTTCATGCCGGCCGGAAACCGTATCCCACTTTTCGGGCCCAAAATGGGATGCCGTTTCCCGCTGGACCCCCTCCGGGAAACGGCATCCCATTTCAAGGGGGTAAACCGGGATGTGATTTCCCCTAACGGCACCTTTGGGAAGCCGCATCCCACTCTAGACGCACAAAACGGGATGAGCTTTCCCATGGTGATCCAAGACCAGAAGCATGTCCGATAGCGCGGCCAGGTCAAGAACAACAAGGCAAGCGTCACGCCAATTTGGACGAGCGTCTGCTGCAGTTTGAGGCTGCTGGCCCATATGGTAGAGTTAACCACCCATGAATTTCAGCACACTGCGTGCTACCTGTTCTTTTGTCATTTAGGGGAGTGAACTTGTGAATACTTCTGTCGCCAAGAAGGCCGGCCAGGCGGTGCGCCTGCTCATGATGGTGCTCACGGCAGTTCTCATCTTCTTCTTCATCAATGTTATGCTGCTCGTCTCCGATATCCAGGGCACGGCGCGTGTGGTCAACTACGCCGGTCTGGTGCGCGGTACCACGCAGCGAATCGTTAAGCTCGAGGATGCGGGCCAGCCTCAAGATGACCTGCTCAAAGCCGTGGATTCATACATCAACGGTTTGCGTTACGGAAGTGACGACCTCAACCTCGTCCGTCTCGACGACGATGAGTATCAGGCAAAAATGACCGAGCTTGCAAATTATTTTGATGAGCTTTGCACCGAGATCATCCGCGTGCGCGAAGTCGGCTATGAGAACACCGACATCATCTCCATGAGCGAGGAGTTCTTTGGCATTTGCGACGATGCTACGCGACTCGCAGAGGACTACTCTCAGGAGAAGGCGTCGGCGCTCAACTATCTCGAGGGCTTGGTGATCATCGACATCGTGGGCTTGGTGGCGACCTTTGCGGTCGAACTCGTTCGCGCGGTGCGCACCGCCGCGCTCAATCGCGAACTGCAGAGCAAAGTCTATCTCGACGAAGCCACGGGGCTGCCCAACAAGAACAAGTGCGAGGAGATCTTGGGGCAGGAGCAGCCTGTCTCCGCGGAGGAGCCCGTTGCGGTGTGCGTCTTCGACCTTAACAATCTGCATATGGTCAATAACAACTTCGGCCATGAGAAGGGCGATGAATACATTCGCTCTTTTGCCCAACAACTGGGAAGTGTGGCGTCGGAGACGTGCTTTGTGGGTCGCGACGGCGGCGATGAGTTTATCGCGGTGCTGCGGGATGCCGACCGAGCCGCTGTGGAATCTTGTCTCGCTCGGATTCGCGCGAACGTGAACGAGTATTCCGAAGTCCACCCCGATATGCCCATCAGCTACGCGGTGGGCTATGCGCTTTCCAGCGATTTTGACGAGCCGCCTACCATGCGCGAACTCTTTTCCCAGGCCGACAAGAACATGTACGTCGATAAGAACCGCGTAAAGACAGCCGAGGCAGCCGGGCCGCAACGCGAGGACCGCTAAACCCGTAGCAAAGGGTAGCTAATTTGGGACGGGACTCTTTTGGCTACTTGAGGAGTTGGGCCATGGCGTTGACGAATTTTTGTACTTGGAGGGTTGGCTCGAGCGGATAGTGCAAAAAGACCGGCACCTCTCGCCCGCACAGGAACGGCACGCCCACAAAGGCCGGGTGCACCCCTGACCATGCGCCACAGGTGAGTACCGCATCGCCCTTTTCCTCCGCCTCGTTAAAGAGCGCAAAGTCAAAGCTATCCACATCGATCACGTCCACGCCGCCGTCGGCCAAAAGGTCGATGCGTAGGCTGTCCATCGCATCGTTGCCGTGACGGAGCACGCGCAGGCGCATGCCCTCTAGGTCGGCAACCGTAATGCGATTCTTGCGCGCCAGCGGGCTCGCGCGCGGCAGGTCGATATAAAACGGTACGTTAACGATGTGGAGCTTTTGGCAAGCGTCGCCCCAGCGTGGGGTAGAAAAACTCGACTGCACCACATCGACCTCGCGGCCCAAGCTGCGCATGACGGTCTCGCGCTCGTCGTAGAGGTCACTTACCGGCACGATCTCAAATCGTAGCGACGGTTCCAGATCGTGGATGCCCGACCACATCGACAGCGTCTGGCGTCCTGGGCACATCATTGACACGCCCAGGCGCACGGCACCACCATCGCCCGCCGCGCGTCGGGCACGGCGCAGCGCGTCCTCGGACTGCCGCATGATCGAGCGCGCGTCGTCCACCAGCAGTGCGCCGGCCGGCGTCACCTTGACGCCCGAGTGCGAGCGCTCGAACAACGTGATGCCGAACTCGGCCTCGAAGCCCGACACCTGCTTGACGAGCGCCGGGGTCGACACGCGCAATTTTGCCGCCGCACGCGAGAAGCTTCCCAGCTCCGCGGCGGCCGATATGGCCTCGAGTCGTCGATCGTACACGTCAATCTCCCGTTTCCAGACGCATGGCAATGAACTGCCGAAGGGGTCGTTTTGGCAGGTCACGCGCTCAATTGAGAAAAAACTGCATCGCACAGTATAAACCTACGGTTAACGCCATTCTAACAAATATGCAATTCACCTGCGCAAATGCAAAGCATACGATAACCAGCGAAAACCACGTGGGTCGGTTAATGGGAGCGACCCACCGGGAGGCACAAGAAGGGAAGTTCCTATGAGCAATTGGCTTAAGCTCGAGGGCGATGTCTGCGCCGTAACCGGCGCACTCGGCGGTATGGGCGTCGAGATTTGCCGCGAGTTCGCCCGCAATGGCGCCAACGTCGTTCTGCTCGACCTGGACGAAGAGAAGGTCAAGGCCGCAGCCGCCGACCTCGCCGCCGAGTTTGGCATCCACGCCGAGGGCTACAAGATGAACGCCACCGACGAGGCCGAGGTTCAGGCCGCCGTCGATGCCACCATCGCCGACTTCGGCCGCGTCGACGTCCTTGTCAACACCGCCGGCATCCTGCGCTTTGCCGCTATGGAAGACCTGCCGCTGAGCGACTGGGAGCAGGTGCTCAACGTCAACCTCACCGGCTACTTCATCACCTCGCAGCGCTTTGGTCGCGAAATGATCAAGGCCGGCCAGGGTCGCCTGGTGCACATCTCGACCGTTGCCAGCCACTCCCCCGAGACGTTCTCGGGCGTGTACAGCTCCACCAAGGCGGGCGTCAACATGATGTCCAAGATGCTCGCCGCCGAATGGGGTCCCTACGGCGTGCGCTCCAACTGCGTCGAGCCCTGCTTCGTTAAGACCCCGATGTCGGCCAACTTCTACGCCGACCCCGAGGTCGAAAAGAGCCGCAGCCGTCTGATCGCCACGCGCCGCATCGGCGAGGTCAGCGATATCGCCAACGCCGTCATGTTCCTGGCGTCCAAGCGCTCGGACTTTACCACCGGCGACGCCATCAAGGTCGACGGCGGCTTCTCCAACATGATGGGCGACCTCACCGCCAAGCCCGGCGGCCGTCGCGCCTATGCCGACAACTACCTTAAGAACAAGGGTGTCGAGCTTTGGTCCGATGAGTCCGGCGTCGCCAAGCCGACTGACCAGTAAACCAACCTAACAGGGAGGCCCGCGGACACGCCCGCTCCTCCCCCGCATCGATTAGAAAGAGTCCAATGGCTTCCACCAACTCCAACAAGGGTCGCGCCGTCGTGCTTTCCGCCGCGTGCGTCACCATGTTCTTCATCAGCTCCATCGCGCTGTATTCCGTCGTGAGCAAGAACCTGCTCGCCGTCTACCCCGAGTGGTCCAGCGCTCTTACCTGGGCCTTCCCGGTCTTTCAGACCATCATGGCTGTGACGGGCATCTTCGCCGGCCGCATCTCCGATAAGATCGGCCCGCGCAACGTCGTGATCGCCGCCGCCGTGTGCTACGGCGTGGGCTGGTTCATGTCCGGCACCGTCACCGAGCCGTGGCAGTTCTACCTGTGGTTCTCGCTCGTCGCCGCCATCGGCAACGGCCTGGGCTACAACCCGGCGCTCACCACCGGCCAAAAGTGGTTCATCGACAAGAAGGGCCTCGCCTCCGGCATCACCCTGGCCGCTTCGACCGCCGGCCCCGCCGTGCTGTCCCCAGTGCTCGCCTCGCTGCTCATCCCGAGCCTGGGCATCTTTGGCGCCCTTAAGGCGCTCGGCGTCATCTTCTTTGTGATGATCGCCGCCTCCGCCCTGTTCCTGAAGGCCCCCGAGGCCGGTTGGCTGCCCGAGGGCTTCGAGGCCCCCAAGGGCGGCGCGCATGCCGGCACCTTCGGCGACCTCACCCCGGGCGAGATGGTCAAGACCCCGCGCTTCTGGGTCCTCATCGTCACCTTCGCCTTTGCCGCCACCGCGGGCACCCTGCTCGTGGGCAAGGTTGCCTCCATCGCCGCCGTCCAGCTCTTCGCCGACCCCACGAGCGCCGCGGCCGTCGCCCTCGGCGGTGTGGTGGTCTCCGTCAACACCTGCGCCAACCTGGTTGGCCGTCTGTCCTTTGGCCAGATCATCGACAAGCTCGGCGCCTATAAGTCGCTGCTCATCAGCCTTGTCGTCACCATCGTCGCACTCGTCATCATGTCGATGAGCTTTACGCAGGGCATGTTCTTTGTGGCGCTCGCCCTGCTCGGCTTTAGCTTTGGCGCCCTGCTCGTCATCTACCCGCCGCTCACCGGTGGCGCCTTCGGCACCAGCAACATCGGCGTCAACTACGGCATCATGTTTTTGGGCTATGCCGCTTCCACCTGGATCAGCCAGCCCATCACCGCCGTGCTGTATCACGCCGAGGCCGGCAGCGCCGCCTACCAGCAGTCCTTCTACGGCGCTATTGTGATCGCCGCCATCGCCGTCGTGCTCACCGTCTACATGATGGTCTCCGACAGCAAGAAGAAGTCCGCCTAGTTTTACCGATGCGACAAAGGGACAGCCCCTTTGTCGCATTCCACTGGTCACCAGTATTAAGGAGTCGAAATGCCTGAGCTCAACCCCGTCCGCATTGCCGTTATCGGTGCCGGCGCCATGGGCCGCAACCACATCCGCTTTGTCACCGAGGAGCCCGAGGCCGAGCTCGTCGCCATCGCTGACGCCTTTGAGGGCGCCCGCGCCACGGCCGAGGCCGCCGGCGTGCCGTTTTATACCGATCCCGCCCAGATGATGGACGAGGTCAAGCCCGAGGCCGTCATCATCGCCACGCCCAACGACCTACACCTGGGCGTTGCCCGCGAGGCCATCAAGCGCAACATCGTGCCGCTGGTCGAAAAGCCGATCTCCAACGACCTCGAGGATGCTCAGGCCTTCGCCGCCGAGGCCGAGACCGCCGGCGTGCCCGTGCTCGTGGGTCAGCACCGTCGCCACAATCCCTTCGTCAACAAGGCCAAGGAGATCATCGAGGCCGGCGAGCTGGGCAAGCTCACCGTGTCGAGCTTCCACTACATGATCTATAAGAATGACGAGTACTTTGACGTCGAGTGGCGCCGCAAGAAAGGTGCCGGCCCAATCCTGGTCAACCTGGTGCACGACGTCGACCTGCTCCGCTACCTGCTGGGAGAGCCCGTTGCCGTCCAGGGCATGCAGTCCAGCGCCGCCCGCGGTTTTGAGACCGAGGACTCCGCCGTGGTCAACGTCCGCTTCGCCGATGGCGCGCTCGCGAGCATGACCATCTCCGACGCCACCGCCAGCCCCTGGAACTGGGAGGCAACCGCTCGCGAGGACCCGCAGTACCGCCCCTTCGACGCCGACGCCTACTTTATCGGCGGCACTAAGGGCGCCCTGTCGCTGCCCCGCCTGCACCAGTTCTCCTACGACGGCGCCTCCAACTGGCACAAGCCGCTGCAGATGGAGATTCCGGCCGTCGACCCGGCACTGCCGCACAAGATGCAGCTCAAGCACTTTGTGAAGGTTGTCCGCCGCGAGGTCGAGCCCGTCGTGACCCCCGCCGACAACGTTAAGACGCTCACGCTTCTCAACGCCATCAAAGAGGCCGCCGAAACCGGCCAGCTCGTCGAGCTGTAACGCCTTAGGGCAGACCGCGGCAGAAGCCCCATGCCGAACCCTTCGGTCCGCCACCAATAAGCCCCTCTTCTTTGCCCCGCGAGCAGCCTCCTGCCCGCGGGGCATTTTGCTACCTTTCCGACGATTTTTCTGGGCCGAGGGGCCATTTTGCACCTCGGCCTGATTCGTTCGCCACGAAATGGGCCTATCTACTACGTTTAACTGATCATCCTTAGCCATGCCGAATTTCGAGAAATAAAAACCGACGCTCCTATAAGTTGTCAATAGGCAGTTTGCGGGAGCGCTCCCTTCAATTCGCACAGGAGCTCGTAATACCTCCTCTCCAGTTTCGTCGACCGCCGTCTCCCATGTTCCAGGTGACCGAGTGAGGCCGCGGACATGCCGAGCCCCGCGGCGGCCTGCTTCTGGGTCACCCGCATCGCCTTGCGCATCTTCGCGAGCTCGGGGCCTTCCGGCGCGGCGCCGTCGGGATTCGGGTCCATGAGCACGCGGTACACCTCCCGCGCTATGTAGCGCTTCAGGCAGCGGATCGCCTCCCTCCGGGACTTCCCCTCGGAGGTTCGCTTCGCCACGTACCTCTTCGTCCTCTCGTCGTATGCCATGCGCTTGATCGCGATCTCGTAGAGCGCCCAGTTCGCCTGCCGGTTGCCGCCGCGGTTGAGCCTGTGCCGCTCCGTCTTCCCGCTCGACGCGGGGATCGGGGAGACGCCGCACAGCATCGAGAACGCCGCCTCGCCCTTCAGCCTGCCGGGGTTGTCGCCGGCGGCCACGACCAGGGCGGCGGCGGTCGTCGTGCCGCAGCCCTCGATGCCGAGCAGCGCGGGCGCGTTCGCCTCCAGCAGCGCGCGGATGCGCTCGTCGAGGGACTCGACCTGGCTGCGGGCCTCCTTCCAGACCGCCGCGACGGACCGCAGCGAGGCCAGCACGC